>JAGQOH010000078.1 GCA_020427635.1 Phycisphaerales bacterium | reverse complement strand
CACATCGCGCTGAAAGAGGGGCGTGGCGAGCAAGCATCGGCGCTGATCCGCGATGGACTGGTTCGCCGGCTGCGATGGTTGCCGCCGGATGATCGTGACGTATTGGCATCGTTGGATGATGCTGCCGAACTGGCGCAGCAGTTCCCTGCGGCGCCGTTCGTCGCGGAGTTGTGCACGGCGTGGGATGTTTCAGCGGAGGCGTTGCCGGCGCAGCTGCGGGCAGATGCGAAGCTCATGATTGTGCCGGGCCTTGGGTTTGCGGGCACGCCTCGAATGAGTGGAGGCACAAGGGCGTATGAACGTTTGTCGAATCTGACAACGATCCTCTTCGGCGCGGATGATCTCGCGCGCGTGCAGGTGCTGTTGGCGTGGATGCGTGCCGCGGAGAGCGAGGGATTGCAACGCACACGGGCCACGGCTGCGCTGGAGACTGCGCGCGTGCTCGAAAAGCACCATGGACCAAATGATCGCACGGTGCTCGTGTGCCTCGATGAGGCGGCACTCGTGCTGGCGTATTCGGGCGATGCACAGGCGGCGGCGGAGATTGCGCTGCGCACGACGGCGGTGCAGGAAGATGTGCCAGAGGATGTCCGTGATCCCGTGACCTCAGCCAACAAGCTGCGCGTGCTGGCGTGGTACCTGACGATGGCGCATCGATGCACGGAAGCGAAACCGATCTGGGAACGATCTATTCGCGCATTTCGTGCGGTGTTTGAGGGCGAGCACTATGTGGTTGCGCTGGCGGAGTCTGGTTATGCGATGTGCCTGTGTGAGGAGGGCAACTTGCAGGAGGCTGATCGGCTGACAGCGCGTGCGCTCGACATTGCGGAAGGCAATCCGCGCGTTGCTGGTGATCAGCTGGCGCACATTCGCCTGGCGCGGGGACACGTTTTGTTGGCGCTTGGGCGCGGTGGGGAGGCGATCCCCGTGCTCGAGGGCGCGTGGCACGCGATGTATGAAAAGCACGGCTCGCTCTTGCCTTGGAAGGTCCTGGTGATGGAGGACCTGGCGGCGGCGTGCGAACATGTGGGGGATAGGTACGGCGCTGCTGACTGGCGTGATCGCATTGCCAAGTTGAACCAGTGACCAAAAGCCCTGGGCGGCTGCACTGCCCGAAGGTCGCGCAGCCGCCCAGCGGGCCATGAGCGCACAGAATTGACTGCGCTCAGCGACGACGACGGCGGAGGGCAACGAGCCCCGCCGCGCCAGAGAGAGCAATTGGACCAGGTGCTGGGATGGCGCGAATCTCCATGAAGGTGTCATCGACGTATCCGCCCGATAGCCCGAGGATGGAGTTGTTGTCATACGCGACCTGGAATGCGACCCAACGCGTGCCGATCGGGACTGTTGCCGTCACTCCGTTGAATTCCCAAGACATGGGGTTGAGGTCAAGGTTGAAGACGCTCAGATCGGTCGGACCAATCATGCTTCCAAAGTTCGCGGCGGAGAAGTAGTTGACGTACACCCCTGCGGTAGGTCCATTCACGACACCGGGATTCGGCGCGGCGTTGTAGAGCGCATTCGCAACAATTTGTGCATTGCCCGCGTCAATGAGCGCGGCAAACGAGGATACGTCGACCATCTGGATGGTCTGGGTCGTCACGCCGCCGTTCCAATCCATCCGCATTTGGTTCAAACCAGACGCGGGCGTGATGCCACCATCAACACCGACGATCGTGGAACTCTCTGGACCCCAGAGATTCTGGTAGGTCGTAAAGTCCGAGAGGACGTTCGCGATTGTGTCGAGCGGGTTCAATTCGAATCCTGGATCAGTCAACAGATTGGCAGCGTTTACGGCGTAACCGAACGACAGCATGGCAGCTGATGCCGCGTAGAGAGACGATTGCATTGTGGTTCCTCTTTTTCCTGCAGAACGGGGTGAGCGTGTCTTGCTCACTCGGCACAAGTCATGGCCCCGCCGCAGCATTCGTTGCCGCGACGTCGGGTGCCACCATGACTTGCCACAATGCGCCGGAACCTTGCAGGCCCTGGCATGGAAACTTGCCTAGACGGCTGCGCCCATGATGGAGATGCCGCAATCGACATAAATGTTCTGGCCTGTGATGCCCGCGGAGGCATCGGAGAGCAGGAACGCGGCGGCGTTGCCCACGTCGGACCCTTCGACATTGCGGCGGAGCGGGGCGTGCTTGGGGGTGGCGTCGAGCATGGTGTCGATGCCACCGACGGCGGATGCGGCGAGTGTCTTGAGCGGTCCGCCGGAGATGGTGTTGACGCGGATGTTGGATGGCCCAAGTTCCGACGCGAGATAGCGCGCGGTGGATTCGAGGGCGGCTTTGGCAACGCCCATGACGTTGTAGCCCGGAATGACTTTCTCAGCGCCGTAGTACGACATGGCGATGATGGCACCGCCGGGGGCGGATTTGGCAGAGGTCGTGCGTTCCATGAGCGGCTTGGCGCGATTTGCCATCGCAGCGAGCGTGTACGCCGAGACGTCGATGGCGGAGAGGTAGGCCTGGCGGGGCGTGAGGTGGAACGAGCCAGGCCGCAACCAGTCGCGATCGGCAAATGCGATCGAGTGCACGACGAAGTCGAGGCGATCGAAATCCTTGGCGAATTTCTCGAAGACTGCGTCGATGTCCGCATCGGCGCCGGCATCGCAGGGAGCGAGCCACAGGTCATCGACGGAGGTGCCGAGTTCATTGGCGATGCCTTCGGCCGCCTTGCGCGTGCGGCGCTCATTCTTCTCGCCCGGCAGGTGCGTGAAGCAACACGTCGCCCCGCCCTGCATGAGCGAGCGTGCGATGTGCGTCGCGTAGGACCGGTCGTTGGCAACCCCAAAGATGAGACCGACTTTGTTGGAGAGGTTCATAGGCGAGGATTGTAGGGAAGTGGGCTTGGGCTCAACGGTGGTGGTCGTCATGGGTCGTACCCCTCCATCCAGTATTTCCTGAGTTCTTCTGCTTCATCATACCGCCTGTCCCTCACCGCAAGCGCAATCATTCTGCGGAGTACTTCTTCGCGGTAGCAATCCATGTCGAGCTTCCGATACCTCGCGCCTAGCCGCAACCGCTGCTGCTGGTAGCACTCTTCAAAGGCCACGGGGTGCGCTCGGTCGATCAAATCACGCAGGTAGGAACTCTCAATGGGAGCCCTGCTGAACCTCTGAATCGTGGCCGTCTTCGACTCTCCGTCGAAGTACGTCCTTGAGCACCTCGTTGAGATCATTAAGCCGACGATGGAGATCAAGAGCAACGCCACAAGTAACTTGGGGACGGATCCAGTTGTTTGTCCGCGAGCTACCACTTCAACACAATCTTCCCAAACTGCGCCTGGCTTTCCAAGCGCGCCCAGGCCGCCGGCGCATCGGACCATGCAAACACCTGGTCCACAACCGGCTTGAGGCGCCCCGCGCGGAACAGGGCCGTCACTTCGCGGAGTTCATCGGTCGTGCCCATTGTCGAGCCGAGCAATCGCAACTGATTCCAGAACATGCGGGCCTGATCGGATTCAACTTTGGGCCCGCCCGTGTTGCCGGGTGTGACGAATGCGCCACCCCGCGCGAGGCTCTTGATGCAATTCATATGCGTCGGCTTGCCGATCGAATCGACCGCCATGTCGACGCCGCGCTTGTTCGTCCACGCACGAATGTCCTTCGACCAATCCTGCCCTTCATCGAGGATTGCACACTCGGCACCGAGTTCCCTCGCGCGATCGAGCTTCCATTGATGGCGGGATGTCACTGCAACGGGGCAGCCCATCCACTTGGCAATGGCAAGCGCCGATGTCGCCACGCCGCCACCAATGCCCGTGATGAGCATGCTCTGCCCGGGGCGCAGATGGCCCTTCGTAAAGATCATCGACCATGCGGTCAGGAACGTCAGCCCGAACGCCGCTGCCTCCGCAGCATCCGCATCCCCCACCGCCACGACTTGCTCGACCGGCACCGCAAACAACTCGCAGTGCATGCCATGGTGATGTTCGCCAATGAGCTGATACTCCGGCGCGAGTGTCGATGCCGGCGGATCGCCCGGCCGCGCTCGCACCGGCTGCTGCACCGCGGCGTTGACGATCACGCGCTGGCCGTGCCACGCGCTGTCGACGCCATCACCGATCGCTTCGATGGTGCCGCACGCGTCGCACCCGGAGATGCGCGGGTAGGTCAGTTCGAGCCCCGGCACGCCCCGCCCGACCCAGAGATCCATCTGGTTGAGGGCAGAGGCTTCCGTTCGGATGAGGACTTCGCCGGGATTGAGCGCCTTCGGTTCGGGCCAATCGGTCGCGGTGCGAATGTTCGGCGCGACGGGGGAGCCTTGTGCATTGATGATTGCGGCGTTCATGCGAGGGGAGTGTAACTGGACGCCCAGGGTTGCTCGCAAACCCGGGGTGGAGCAAGGTGATGTGTTGCAGACCCGGCTTGACAAGCAAGCCGGGGCACCCAGGACTAGAACCCCCTCCCTTGCGGTCGGGGCTCGCCGAGTGTTGCATACTCGCCAGGCATTGCAAGCTCGTTAGCCATCCGCATCCAATGCGAAATCGCAGCTGACAGCTTGGTGCGTGAGGGCGCCGACGGCGATGCGATCGACGCCGGTGGCTGCGATTGCGCCGATGGTGTGGAGGTTGACGCCGCCCGAGGCTTCGAGTTTGACGCGCGATTCTGCTTCGTCGCGCATGGCCACCGCCTCGCGCAGGCGGTCCGGCCCCATGTTGTCGAGCAGCACAAAGTCGATCACACCTGCATCAAGCGTCAGGAGTTCGCGGAGCTGTTCGAGCGCATCGACTTCGACCATGATGAACTGAATGGGCGATGCCTCCCGCGCCTTGGTCGCAGCGTCGCGCACGAACGCCGCAATGCCCTTGTTCGCAATGTGCGCAAGGTGGTTGTCCTTGATGAGCACTGCATCGTGGAGGCCAAGGCGATGGGCCAGTCCGCCGCCGCAAACGACCGCATATTTCTCGAGCACGCGCCAGCCGGGCGTGGTTTTGCGTGTATCGACAAGCACCGGCGCCGGCTGTCCACTTTGCAGCCCCGCGAGCATGGTTCGCTTGTACAGCGCCGTCAACGTCGCGACGCCGCTGAGTCGCCCGATGATGTTCAGCATCGCGCGCTCAAGGGCGAGCAGGTCGCGCGCGTTGCCTTCGAGGCGCAGCACGATGTCGCCTCTTGTGACCTCATCGCCATCGTCGCACGAGTTCGGCGCCAGCCCCACACGCGCACCAAATACATCGATCAATTCATCCACGCATGCGAGCCCAGAAAGCACTGCGTCCTGGCGTGCGACCAGGTTGGCCGCCAGCGTCGCGTGGGCATCGATGCACGCCTGCGCGGTGACATCGCCCGCGACACCGAGGTCTTCGTCGCGTGCAAGCTCAAACAACCGGCGCGGGAGGCCGGTCTTTGCGAGGTCGGCATACAACGCACTTGCGTCCATCACGCCGCCCGCCGACGCGCCGTGCGATCGGGCATGCAGACCCAGGCGCGTCCAGCGAGTACTGGGAGGGCCGGGCCGCGCGAGCACACTTCGAGCTCGATGAATGTGAGCAAGGTCGCATACTTGGCGGTGCGTTTTGACTGCCAATACGCCGGGTCGCCCAGCACTTGACTATTCACGCGCCGGCGCAGTGCGCTGACGGCTCGGGGGGTCAAACCATCGACCAACTCAACGTCGGCCACGACTGCCCGTGCGCGGTAGGGCCCGCCCGATTCTTTGAAATAGATTGCGTCGCCCGGCACCACGATGCCGAATGGCTCTCTGCGCGTCACGCTCAGGCGTGACTCCATTGTCTTGCGGCCTTCGAGCAACAAGTCAATGTACCGGCGCTTCAGGACAGCCACATGCGTGGTCATTTGGCGCGTACCTTTTCGATTGCGCCGGTCGTCGATCGGCCTTCGAGGACAGGCACGAGCTCGACGCGCCCGCCCCACTGCTGCACGAGGTCGTGGCCAATGACTTTGTCCTTGGTGTAATCGCCACCTTTGACAAGGACGTTGGGCTGGAGCGTCTCGATGAGTTTGGTGGGCGTGTCTTCGTCGAAGAGGACGACAAGTGCGACAGCTTCGAGTTCGGAGAGTACGGCGGCGCGGTCGTCTTCGTTGTGGACAGGGCGATCATCGCCCTTGAGCCTCTGCACGGAAGCATCGGTGTTTAGACCAACGACGAGGAGGTCACCAAACTTGCGCGCCTCGCGCAGCAGGCGAATATGACCTGCGTGCAGGATGTCGAAACAACCATTCGTGAAGACGATGGTGTGGCCTTCGCGACGCGCGGCTTTGACTTCGATGAGTGCTTGTTCGAGGGTGCGTCGTTTACCAATGACGGAACCCGACTGGCGCAGGATGGACTGGTAGATGCGCTCGAAGGGCATGGGTTTCACGCCGAAGACTTCGACCTCGAGCCCGGCGGCGGCATTGGCGAAACGCACGGCATCGGGCCAGGTGAGTTTGTTGGCGCGCGCGGCGCAGAGCGCGGCGAGCACCATGTCGCCTGCGCCGGTGACGTCGTAGACCTGGCGCGCAACGGTTGGAATGGCGAGGGGCGTCTTGCTTCGTTCAAGAAGGAGCGCGCCGTGTTTGTCGAGCGTGAGGATGACGTTCTCGCAATCGAGCTGTTGCATCAACGCTTGGGCAAGCTGGGCGTTGTGATCGGCGTTGGCATCGGCGTCCGTCGAGATGCCGGTGGCGAGTTCTGCTTCGGAGCGGTTGGGCGTGATTGAAGTGCAGCCGCGATAGCGCGTGTAGTCTTCGATGAAGGCGGGATCGACGATGACGGGGATGCCGGCGCGCTTACAGCGTTCGATAATGGCCTGGCACGTCGCTTCCGTGCAGACGCCCTTGGCGTAGTCTTCAATTGCGACGACATCGACACCTTGCGCGAGGGCTGCATCGAAGCGTTCGAGCAACTGATCGACGATGGGCGCTGCAATGGGCTCGCGCGACTCGAAGTCAACGCGAAACATTTTTTGTGGGTGGCGATGCTGGGCGAGACCAATGAGCGAGCGTTTGACTGTGGTTGGGCGCGCGGGGTCGGCAACGAGCCCGGCGGTGTCGATGCCGCCGTCGGTCAGGGCCTTGCGCAAGAGCCCGCCGTCATGGTCGTCACCGACGACGCCAAAGGCGGTGACGTGGGCGTGCATCGCGACAAGGTCGGCGCAGACGTTGGCGGCCCCGCCGGGGAGTTGCTCAGTCTTGCGGGCCGCGAGGATGGGGACAGGGGCGTCGCCCGTGAGGCGTTCGGCATCCCCATAGATCAGTTGGTCGAGCATGAAGTCGCCCACGACAAGGGCGCGGATGGGCCGCCAGGAGGCCAGGTTGGCAAGGAGCTGGTTCATTGGTGGGGTAAGGGTATCGGGCTGGGACGGCCCGGGCATGGAACGGGGCGAGCCGAATGTGACGAGGTCACCCGGATGGGGCGGGCGGAGCGCCACGGGATTGTGTGGCGCGGTCAGCGGCCGACGGCGGGCAGGATGTCCTTGAGAGCGTGCTCAAAGTCGTCGCACTGGTTGGGGCTGTCGAGCTCGCGGACGATCTCATGGGTCTGGGCGTTGATGACCCACGCCTTGCCTGTTTCGGGGTAGCCCGAGGCGCTCATGAACTGGTGGAGATCGAGGCCCATACGCTCGGCAACTTCGGTTGCACGGGCAAGGGAGGAAGGCGAGAGATCGAGGACGACAAAGACAGCGGGCGCGGTCTTGAACTCGTCCGGCAAGTGCTCGAACCAGGGGGTGACAAGCGCGGCGCGCGGGCAGATGTCGTGGTGGAGCGTGACGATGAGGTACTTCGGGTCGGTCCCTTGCTCGAAGGGGTAGCCCACGACGTGCGTGCGCCCGAGTTGTGTGCCGTCGGCGGCGGCTTGGAGATGGCGCACG
>JAGQOH010000077.1 GCA_020427635.1 Phycisphaerales bacterium | reverse complement strand
GCGAGTGCGAGAGCCGCGGCAATCGTGGTCAGGGCGGTGATGGTCCAGCGCAAACGCGCGATGTGGCGTTGCATGGTGTGGGTGGCGGGTGATTCCTCAGCAACTCGTCCGCGCAGGACATCATCGACGCGTGCGCGGAGTGTCGGCGATGCGCCGGCCTTGTCCAAGCGCGGGCCAATCGCGCGGAGCATTTCATCGATCTGCAAATCGTGGTGATCGTGATCGATGGTCATGACTCATCCTCACCGCAAAGCAGTGCTTCGCGCAGCCGCTTTCGCGCCCGATAGAGCGCACTCTCGATGGCCTTGGCACTCACGCCGCGTTCGTGTGCCAGCTGCTCATGACTGCGCCCTGCTTTGTACAGACCGAACAGCAACAACTGGTCTGCATGGGGCAAGCTGGTCAGCGCCAGCATCAAGCGATTCACTTCTTGATCTCGCACATTCGCGACGGTGTGTGCGCCATCCGCCAAACGGTGCGCCAGCTCTCGCCCGGCTTGCTCCATCTTGGCGACACGGGCGGCGGCGGCGGGGTGCAATCGCCAGTGCCGCTTGACGAGATTGCGTGCGATGCCGCGCAGCCACTTCTCTTGCTCTTCAGCATTGGTCGGCGCCTCAGTCTTGGCCCAGGCGATGCACACTGTTTCCTGCGTGATGTCTTCGGCAGCTTTGGCGTCGCCACCCACGCGATGAAACACGAAGCGATGCAGGCCATCCAGGGTCTCGGCGATCGTGTTGGCCAGGCGATCTCGGGTCGCCTTGGGGTGCATGAGGGGCTCGATCGTGGTGTGGTGGACGCGCTCGGACAGAGCACCATGCGGCGCGGGTGGAGCGTTTGCATCCCGCGCCGCATGATGACCATGAATCGCGCGCATGACGCGACTGTCCGCAGGCGTCACGCCTTCACTCACGCACCGGAGTCCGCGACGGTTTCGACGTGCTCAATCGCATCGGCGGTCGCCATGATGCGGCTCGCCAGGAGAATGCACATCGCAGTCTTCTGGCACTCCGTGTCGGCACCGTTGACGTGATACACGACCGGCTCGCCACTGATGCGCGAGGCGTCGGCGGCGGTCATCGGGCAGTGATACTCCGTGGCGCCGACCGTCATGGTGAAGGGCACGGCATCCGCAGCCGCGATCGCCTTGAGGGCAGCAGCCTTGGCCGAGTCCTGGCAGGAGAACTCGCGATTGGCAACGCGCGTGATGACGGGCTTGTGGCAGCTATCGGCCATCTTGCCTGCCTCGACGGAGCACTGCGTCTGCTTGCCGTCAACCGAGTAGCTCACCGCGGTGAGCGACGCGAGCTTGTCGGACAACGCCGCCTGCCACGCGTCCATCCCTTCCATCGGGTTGTCATAGGTCTTGCCATTGACGGTGACCGTCGGCATCGTGCCGGCTTCCATCGCCAGAGCGCGAGCCTCCAGCGGGCAGTTGGTGGTCTTGTCGCCAACCTTGAAGGTGGCCATCGGGATATTCAGGGCCTTGGCTTTGGCCATCATCGCGGCCTTCTGGGCTTCCATGTCGGCGCATGAAGCAGCGCATGCGCCGTCCTTGGAGGCCGCGGTGACGACTTGCGCGCCGCTCTGGCAGCTGGCGGCGCACGAGCCATCCTTCGCGGCAGCATTGACAACCTGTGCGCCGCTCTTGGCGGCACAAGACGCTTCGCAGCCGCCTTCCTTCGCTGCGGCATTCACGACCTGGACGTTCTGCTCGCCCTTGCACTTAGATGCGCAATCAGAGCTGGACTTCGTACAGTCGCCGCCGGCGAGCGCGCTGGTCGCCATGATGCCGACCGCCGCCAAAGTAAACAGAGCCTTCATTCTCACTGCTCCTTTCGAGCCACATGTGTTTCACGAGCCCCCCGCTCCTTTGGGGGGCGGCTGGAAGAGTATGCGCGAAATGGGCGCGACCCCTCGCGAGCGTTATCAGAACGCCGGGTCTGGATTGGGGGTTCTGGCGTGCCCGCATTCGGGGCAGGGCGCGGCGGGGTCGAGGCCGTGGAGGTCGTAGGCGCAGTGAAGACACAGGCCTCGCTCCAATCGCGATGTGCGACGCCATTCTCGATAGGCGATGCCAGGGGCCTGCACGATCAGGCAAATGAGCAAGAGCCAGCTGAGGTAGTAGGCCAAGTTGAGCGGATAGGCCCACCAATTGGTGTGCCGGTCCCATGTGACTTCCTCATCCGATGTCGTAGGCACGGGCACAAACCCTGCATCCCACCCAGCGTCAATGACATGACCGCGCCACATTTCCACGGCGCGTTTCCATTCGGCAGATCCGACGTTCGGTGCGCCGCACTCGGGCGATACCCAGGTCCAATATGGCCGCGTCCAGCCGGTCGGTGCTGGGCCGCCATGTCGAAACCTCCAACCGCGCTCGAATACGCACATGTAGTGTTGCTCATTGGCAGGCGCCTCTTGGACGAAGTCCAGCTCGCCGCTTGGCTGGACAACAATCGCACCGTCAAGCCGATCAGTGGTTCGCCAACCGCGTGGAAATGCGACATGTGTGCCAAACACGATCGCAACCGCCATGAAGAACCAGAAGACACGGCTCTTGTAGATGGGCCGACCCATGTGGGTCGATACGGCCCGGAGTCGCTCCCGGCTCCCCTTAGCCCGGCATCCGCACGTAGAGCGGCACGCCGCCATGGGTCTTGAAGCCAAGCCGCTCGTAGACACCGTGCCCCATCTGCGAGGATTGCAGCACACCCGTTCGGAAGCCAAGTGACTTGGCATATTCGAGGGCCTTGGCGGTCGCGTGCGCGCCGAGTCCCTTGCGGCGTTCATCGGGCAGCGTCGCCACGCAGTAGATGCCAGCCAAACCATTGACCAGCACGAGGGTCGAGGTCGCGACGCACCGCCCATCTTTCTCAATCGCGTAGTAATGCGTGCGGCACGCAGGCCCCGCGCCCTGCGCTGCGCGCGGCCCGAACGCGTCGGCCGCCTCGCGCGGAATCTCGTAGCCCCTGGCCATCGCCTCGCACCACACGTCGTCCGCATCGACGCCGACTTCCTTGAACACATAGCCGCTCGGCAGCGCCGTGCTTGTCACTTCGTCGAGGTCCACCGCCATCGCGGGCATCTCCTCCGCCAGACCAAATCCCTTGCTCGTGAGCAGCGCTTCAAGCGCCGCGGGTGTCTTGCCCGGCACAATGACTGCACTCGGTGCGGCAACGCCACACAGCTTGTCGATGCCACGTGCGACCGGATCGAGTTCGCTCGCCTTGGAGACGACAAGGAAATTCCCAAACGGGTGCATCGTGCCAGTCACGAGTTGCACGAAGCCGGCTTCGCGCGTCGCGTCTGGGCCATCCAGGATGGATCTGAACGTCGCTTCCAGGTGGCGAGCGATCGCCGGCCCGAGATCGGCGCCGAGACTCTCGATCGTTGGAAAAGCCTGCTTGGTCGTCATCACATCCCCCGTGCTGCGCGTGGGCAGCGGTTCAGCTCATCGTCATCCCGCCATCGACGCAAATGACTTGGCCGGTCAGGAAGCCGGCGTCGTCGGAACTCACATAGCTGACCGCCGCCGCGATGTCGTCGGGCGTGCCGAAGCGGCGGAGGGACATCATCGCCATCACGCCCTTGCGGACCTCTTCGGGCAAGTTCGCCGTCATGTCGGTCTCGATGAAGCCCGGCGCGATGACGTTTGCCGTGACACCCTTGCCGCCCAGTTCGCGCGCGAGTGATCGCGTCAGCCCGATGAGCCCCGCCTTGGCCGCGGCATAGTTGGCCTGCCCCGCATTGCCGACCACGCCCGAGGTCGAGCCGATGTTCACGATGCGTCCGAAGCGGTGCTTCATCATCGCGCGGCAGGCGGTCCGTGCCGTGACGAAGGCACTGGTGAGGTTGATGCGCAGCACATCTTCGAAGTCTTCGTCGGTCATGCGCATGGTCAGGTTGTCGCGCGTGACGCCCGCATTGTTGACGATGATGTCAAGACGCCCATGCTCATTGATGATGGCTTCGACATCGGCGGCGAGTTTTTTGGGATCGCCCACGTCGGAGGCGACGTGACAGGCGGAGAGGCCTTCGGTTTTCAGATCCGCTTCGAATGCCGCAAGCGAATCGGCGGAGCGGGCCATGAGCACGACATGCCGCCCGTCGCGTGCGAGTCTGTGCGCGATGGCCTTGCCAATGCCGCGCGAGGCGCCGGTGACGAGTGCGACGCGTTGGTCGGTAGATGTGCTGTGCGACATGCGGCTGGCCCCCTGTGGTTTGTACGGGCGACCAGTGTAGACAGTGCGTGCTAGCTCGGGAGTTCCTCTGGCGAGGGCCCTGAGGGCGCAGGCCGGCGCGAGGGCGCGCGGTTGGGCGAGCGTCCGCGGCGACCACTGTTTTTCTTGTCGTCGGGCTCGTCGGGGAGATTGACGACGATGGGCGCCTCAGCGGCGCCGCCTGCGGAGAAGGTTGGCGCTTCAAGCGGCGCATCGTCGAGCATCGCGACGCGATCGGCATGCGGCGCTTCGATGGGCATGGGCGTGAAGACGTAGCCGCCGGAGGATTGATCGATGCGCCAGGCGAGCAGCGTGGCGCTCATGTTGTCTTCGATGCCGAGCGCGAGGACCGGTGTGCCCGACGACTCATCATCGATGCGGCAGATGCGCACGGCGCGGAGATCCTTGGTCGCGGGCGCCCAATCGCCCGATTCCTCGAGCGCGCCGAGGACGGCTTTGCCATCGGGCGAGAGCAGGTCGCCAAAGGCGTCGGCGTCGCCCTTAACCATCGCGCTTGCGAAGTCGGCAACGGCTTGGGCAAGCTCCTCAGAGTTGGGCTTTGCGCGATCGGGGAATTGCACGCGCGCGTCCATGGCGAGATCGGAGATGCTCCAGCGCGGGGCCGCGGGCGCGCTTTGGCGTACGGGCGCTGCGACCTCTGTTTCGGCTTCCTTCTTCTTGCAGCCAAAGCCCAAGAGCATCGTCGATGCAAGCGCGATCAGCGCGCCGGTGCGGCAAATCGAAGTGGCGGTTGATTCAGCTCTCCGGTGCGTCATGACTGGTTACCTTTGTTTCGCGATTGATGCGTCTCATGAGGCCCGAAAGGACCTTGCCAGGTGCGAGTTCGTGCCAGGCTCCCTCGGCGTTTGCGGCGAGCCACTGGCAGTCATCGCTCCACCGTACTGGGTGCGTCAACTGTTCGACGAGGCGTTGGCGGATCAGGGCTGCGACCTCGTCACCTTCTGATACGTGCGGTTGGCCTGTGACGTTGCTCATGACGAGGCAGCGCGGGGGATCGATGGATGTTTTCTCGAGGGCTTCGGCGAGGCGCTCGGCAGCTGGGGCCATGAGCGGGGAGTGGAAGGCGCCAGCGACCTCCAAGGGGGCGGCGCGGAGGCTCATCTCGGCGGCGACCGTGACCGCCCGAGCACAGGCGTCGGCATCGCCTGAGACGACGACCTGCCCGGGTGCATTGAGGTTGGCGGGGACGAGCACGCCACGCTCGCGGGCGCGGTCGCACAGTTCCTTGGCTTGGTCCTCGGTTGCGCCGACGAGTGCAACCATGCTGCCGCGCGAGGCTTCGGCGGCGTCTTGCATGGCGCGGCCTCGGAGGGCAACGAGTTCGAGGGCATCTGCAAAGGAGATGGCGCCGGCCAGGTGCAGCGCGGTGTATTCGCCGAGAGACAGGCCCGCGGTGGCGGCGAGGTCGCCCGGCTCCGTGTCGTTGAAGAGGGCCTGGAAGCTCGCAACGGCACAGACAAAGAGTGCGGGCTGCGCGACGTCGGTGCGGTTGAGTCGCTCAGCGGGGCCTTCGAAACAGATCTGCGAGAGCGGCGCGCCGAAACGGTCGCCAAGCTGCTCGTCGGCGGCGCCGAAGGTGCGCGCGGCATCGGGCGAGGCGTCGAACCATGCCTTGCCCATGCCAATGGCTTGTGCGCCTTGGCCCGGGCAGAGAATGATGGGTTGATCACTGCTCATGCGTCGATCGTACCCGCCAAAGGAATGCAGGACGAGGCGAGTGTCAGACGCGCCACAATGCGCTCGACCATGTGAGGCCGCCTCCGAATGCGACGAACATGACCAGGTCGCCCGGTTGGCACTTGCCCATGCCGCGGAGTTCATGCAGCAAGACGGGCACGGAACCACCCGAGCAGTTGCCATAGCGATCGATATTGATGTGCATGCGATCGGCGGGAATGCCGAAGCGCTCGCGGGCGGCATCGAGCATGCGCGCATTGGATTGGTGGCAGATGTAGTGGTCGACCTCGTGTGGCTGAACGCCGGCCCGATCCAGCGTTTGCTGAATGAGATCGGGGAATCGCTTGACAGCGAACTTGTAGATCTCGCGCCCATTCATGTGGAGCACGCCTAGTTTGGTGGTCGCAGGGTCCGCGTCGGGCGGAAGGTCCCACTTGCGCTGTGGGATGTAGAGATCCTTCCAGCCGGAGCCATCGGCGAACATCTTGCCGCACACCATCCCGCGGGTGGTGTCCTCGGTGGCGCGCAGGATTGCGGCGCCGGCGGCATCGCCAAAGAGCACGGAAACGGCGCGGTCGTCATAGTCGAGCACGCGCGACATGACATCACAGCCAATGACCGCGACGGTCTTGTACGAGCCAACGCGGATGAGGTCGTTGGCGATGTTCAAGCCGTACACGAAGCCACAGCAGGCTGCCATGAGGTCAAATGCGCCGGCACCAACCGCGCCGACACTGGCGGCGACGCGGCATGCGGTGGCGGGACAGGTCATCTCGCCTGTCACCGAACCCAAGATGACGAGGTCGATCTCCTCCGCTTTGATGCCCGCGTTCTTGATGGCGTTTGCAAGCGCCTCGGAGCAGAGTTGGGAGGTGGTCTCGCCCTTCGCGGGGTCGCACTTGCGACGCTGGCGGATGCCCGTGCGCTGGACGATCCACTCATCGGAGGTGTCCATGATCTTTGCGAGGTCGTCGTTGGTGACGATCGTTGTAGGCACCGCCTCACCCGAACCCAGAATCTCCACGCCAAGGAGATTGACCTGCGGCGGCGCTTTCACCACCTGCGGGTTCGTTCGGATGGAAGGCTTCGGGGCGGCTTGGGTCATGGGGCCCTCAGGGACAGCGATGATCGCGTCGGCGGCCCGGCACATCCCTGTGCGAGCCTGGGACATGGTACGCGGAAGGGCGAGGGGGTGCGGCGTTGGGGAGGGGTTTCGGGCGTCGCGCCGAGGTTGGAGCGTGCGCTACTGCGTTGCCTGGCTCATCGTGCCATTGTTGCGGGCTCGGGCGGCACGTTCGTCGATCTCGGCGACACGCGCGACGATGGCATCGTTGACGTGGGCCTTGACATACTCGCGGGCCATGCGGATCGCGGCCTTGATGGTGCGCGCTTCGGAGGAACCGTGACAGATCATGCACACCCCATTGACACCCAGGAGGGGCGCGCCGCCGTACTCGTGGTAGTCATTCTTCTTCATGAGTGAGCCAACGACGGGTTGGAGGCGCATCGCCAGGTCGGGGTCGGCTTCGAAGACTTCGAGGGCGATGGCCTTGAAGAGTGACTTTGCGAGCCCCTCAGCGAGCTTGAGCATGGTGTTGCCCACGAAGCCATCGGTGACGACGACATCGACGACGCCATCAAAGAGTTCGCGGCCTTCAACATAGCCGACGTAGTTGAGTTCCTCGATGTCGTGGAGCATGTTGCGCACGGCCTTGACCATGCCGGTGCCCTTGGCTTCTTCGGCGCCGATATTGAGCTGGGCAACGCGCGGTTGGGTGATGCCGACGACGCGGCGTGCATAGGTCTCGGCCATGACGGCGTATTGGGCGAGGTGCGTGTCGCGCGGTTCCGGGTTTGCGCCGACGTCGCACACAACGACAGGGCCATTTGGTGTCGGGATGGCGCACGCGATGCCCGGGCGGTGGACGCCAGGGAGCCGGCGCATGTGCATGGTTGCGGCGGAGACACACGCGCCGGTGTTGCCCGCGGAGATCACCACATCGCATGGATCGTCGACGCGGTGCGCCGAGCCCAG
>JAGQOH010000076.1 GCA_020427635.1 Phycisphaerales bacterium | reverse complement strand
TCAGGTAGTGCGCGCCGAACACAACGCGGCACACGCCGACCAGAATCGCAAAGCCGAATGCCATCGGCTTCAATCGCGGGTACATCGTCGCGAGGAACACCGCGAGCACAAACGCGGCCGACGTGTGGCTCGATGGCATCGACCACAGTTCTTCGCGCCCGAAACCAAACGCCGGGCCCACGATGTGCGACGTGCCATCGGCGTTGACCTTGGTCGGGTCGATGTATTGCCCGAAGGGGCCATTGAATTGCAGAGGATCGGCAAACTTGGGGCGCGGGCGGCCGGCGAGCATCTTGATGACCAGCACGCTCAGTGATGTGCACATCGCGGCGAGGGCCCAATCGAGCATTCGGCGGACACGTTGCGCATCGAGCGCGATCATGCAGAGCAGCACGATGATGACCGACGTGGCGCCGCCAAACTGCTGGAGGACTTCGAGCTCGCGCTTCAGGTCGCCGCCCGGATTGAGCGAGCGCGCCCAGGTGGAGATCGGGCCGTCCGCGGGCAGGAGGATGACCGCGAGGAGGACGGATGCGGCGGCGGTGATCGCCAGGCGGCGCGGCGAAGCCGAAGGCTTGGGCGCCTCGGCAAGCGGGCCAAGATGGTCTGGCGAGTGGCTCACGCGTCAGGTCTCCGGGCGATACATTCGCACATCGTGGCAGACCCAGTATCGACAGAATCGCCCGCGAAGGTTCGCGGACATTGGTGGTTCGCCCCGGCGTGGGGCGGGGTTGCGGTCGCGCTGACGGTGGGGATTGCCCTGTTTTTCGGGCTGTTCGCGATGCCGCCTGTGGATCGGGATGAGGCGCGATTCGCACAGGCGTCGGCCCAGATGGCGCGGGGGGGTTGGCCCGAGGATTGGGTGGTGCCGCGCGTGCAGGATCGCCCCCGTCTCAACAAGCCTCCGCTGATCTACTGGCTCCAGGCAGCGAGCACGCGCATTGCAAGGGTGGTGGATGCGCAGTGGGATGCGAACCCGTCGCTGCGCGGCATTGGGTGGTATCGCGTGCCCAGTGCGCTGTGTTCGATTCTCGCGGCGCTCATCACATGGCGGCTGGCGTGGCTCATGTGCGCCGGTGAGTTCAAGCGAAGGCGCTGCGCGATGCTCGCGGGCATCTTGCTTGGCACATGCGTGATGGTGCTTTGGGACGGGCGGCAGGCCCGCGCAGATGAATTGCTGCTTGCGTGTACGACACTGGCAATGGCGGGACTGTGGGGCGTGTGGAAAGGCGCGCGCGGGGCGTGGGCGATCATGTGGATCGGCATTGCGCTGGGTGTGATGGCGAAGGGACCGATCACGCCGATGGTCGCGTTGCTCACAGCGATAGTGCTGACATGGGCGAAGCGTGACAAAAAGTGGTTGCGGCGGACGCGGCCCGTGTTGGGCGTCGCGATCGTGCTGTCGATGGGGTTGCCTTGGATCCTGCTTGTGATGCGCGAGGTTGGCGCGAAGGAGTATCTGCGCATTATTGTTGATGAGACGATCGGGCGGAGCGCCGGCGCGAAGGAAGGGCATTGGGGCCCGCCGGGCTATCACCTGGTGCTGCTGCCCGTGATGTTCTTCCCCGGGAGTTTGCTGACCGCAGCGGCCATTGCGCAGGCCATTCGCAGCGGCGCCAGCAAGATGGATAGTGCGCCGATGCGCACCACGCGCCAGCGGGTGAGACGGGTGCGCCGGTGGTGTGCGCGCATGGACGACGTGTCTCTGTTTTGCCTTGCGTGGGTTGTGCCGAGCTGGATTGTCTTTGAGTGTATTGGCACGAAGCTGCCCCACTACACCCTGCCGCTGTATCCAGCACTCGCAATTCTCAGTGCGCGAGCGGTGATGCGCGGCGTGCGCGCTGGGCGGCTCGCGGCAGTTGTCTGGGCACTGCTCGGTATCACAATCGTTTGCGTGGGTCCGATGTTGCTCATGGAATGGGGCTCGTTTTCGTGGGGCGCGGCGTGGCGCGGGGCGGCGATCGCGGGCGCAGTTGCCGCGTGCGCCACGGTTGTCGCCGCTGCGGCGCTCGCATGGCGCGGGCGCACCGACTATGCCCAAGCAATGGGCGTCATCGGCATGGTCATTGGCGCGGCAGTGATGTTTGGCGTGGTGCTTCCAGGGATTGACAGGCCATGGATCAGCTCGCGTGTCAGCGAGATCCTTGCTGAGCACGATCCGCTCGGTGAGCGCCCGGTAGCGCTCGTCGGCTATGGTGAGGACAGCATGATCTTCCTGACAGGCGGACGGGCGGAGCGCATGGGCAGGAAGGGCATGCAAGCGTGGAGCGCTCAGCACCCGCGGGGCGTGATCGTGAGCAGGCTCGATGCAATGGCGGACATCGTTGCGCAAATGCCGCTGCTGCAGGAGTTTGGACGTGTGGATGGCTTCAACTACGCAAAGATGGAAGCGACAGAGATCGCGGTGGTTCACGGGGTCACGAGCACGCAGTGAACCTGCTGCCACGGGTACTTGGATCGTATTCGCACAACCAAACAAAATCCTATCGCTGAACGATTTGTGAATCGTGCTGCAAGAATCTTTGCATTGGCAGCAAGACACTGCAGAGTTACGGTGAGGTCGGAGTGTGCGCTCCGATGAAGAGGGGGTTGCCGCGGCCTGGCCCGGCAGAGGATGGAGGAGAGGATGAATCTCAAGTCTACGGTTGTTGCTGCGCTCGCACTTTTCGCCGGTGCGCCGGTTGTCATGGCGACGTCGTTCCCGGGGAATCCCGCGGACATGTATTTGCTGAGCGATGCGGCGAGCGAGGTCTATCAGTATGAGCGGACGAGCCCGTGGGCCTACGTGCCCGGCACATACGCGGGCTCTGCAATGCCTATGGTATTTAGCAACTCTGCACAGCTTGGCGCCAACTCACCCTACTTGGGGGCGGCAGCCGGAACCAATCAAGACTTCTTCATTGGCGGGTTCAATGGCCTGACGCGCATTGACGCGAATACGGGGGCATTTGTCAGCACCATTGGCGCTGGTGTCCGGGTCGGGCCGGCGGCTGCACCTAACGGCAACATCGTGGTGGGTGGTCCGGGCGGCATCGAGGAGTACAACGCCAACACGGGCGCATTTGTCCGCAACGTCAACAGCTACGGCAATGGATACAACATTTTTTGCTTCAATGGCAACAACATGTTCGCCACTTCATGGGGTGGCACAACGATCAAGCAGTATGACTTTGTGACGGGCCTGAGCAGTGGGCCAGACATCCCCGTGCCCTTCGGCGCGCAGAAGCTCGCGATTGGTCCCGATGGCGCACTGTATTCCGCGGCGCTCTACGAGTCGCCGACCTACGAGGGTGTGTATCGCTTCAATGGCTCCAGTTGGAGCTTGTTCGCGGATACGCAACCGCAAAGTGGCGGCGGGCCGCACGCCTTCGCGTGGGACCCGATCAGCCTGGACCTGTTCGTGTCGCAAAACACTGGTGAGATCTTCCGCTACAACGGCATCACCGGCGCGTTCCTGAACCACATCGACACAGTGCCCACCAAGCTCACGGACATCCTGTTCAAGACAACTGTTCCGGCGCCTGGTGCAGTCAGCATGCTGTTGCTGGGCGGCACGGTGGCTCTGCGACGCCGGCGCTGAGTGGCGGCGCACGCTGGTTCGCAAGGCAAGCTTTGACATCATGCTCGCGCACGTTGTGTTCTGACATGGCGTGCGCGATTTTTGCATTAATGGCGGTCCCATTCGGCGTGCATCTGTGGCTCAAGCAAAAAATGCCGGCGATGCCCTTTCGGAACACCGCCGGCCGCTCTCTACACGGGTGAGAGACTTGCTACACGGATTACATGCCCTGGTTGGCCGTGATGATCGCGATATCGCTCGCATCGACCACGCCGTCACAGTTCATGTCACCCTGATCCCAACCGGTGCCGACGCCCAGGTTGCCCTGTGCGATGGCCAAGTCCGTGCCGTCGACATCGCCATCCAGATCGACGTCACCAAAGTTGGTGCCGAGGATGACTTCGACGATCTCGGTCACGTCGCCGGCGTCAACGACCAGGTCATCGTTCATGTCGCAGGACAGATCGATGAAGACGGCGTCGTTGAGGCGGCTCCAGGTACCGAAGTTCGCGCAGACATAGTCAATGTCCAAGCCATCGACCACGCCGTCGCCACCGATCGGGCGATAACCGGGAGTCCAGAGTTGAGCAACGCCCGCGACGTCCGCGCGGGAGTCACCTGCAACATACGCGGCACCTGTGGCCAGCGCCGTGTTGAAGAAGTTGCCCGCCGGGTGACCCGCGACCGAAACGGTGTGGGCGTTGTCCACGGCCGTGAAGCCGCTGCGGCGCTCGAGCTTGCCGGAGGCGGCGTTCAGTGCGAGGCCGTCGGCCCAGTAGCGCACGTCTTCGGCGTCGAAGGAACCGTCCGCGTTGAAGTCGCCCAGGATCTCGATGCAAGCATCGCTGCCGGGGCCTGCGGAACCGCTCGGGGCGGCCCAGTCATTGGTGCCGGAGGCGAACTGACGATCGAGCCACGCCTTCAGCATTTCGCCCGCATCGTTGATGTTACGGAGCTTGTCGCCGTTGAAGTCGCCGCAGACATTCGAACGCAGCGGGACGCGCGAGATGCCGTAGAACAGATCGGCGCCTCCTTGTGTGATGAACTTGCCGGCGGCGCCGCCATCACCGAAATCACTGTAGACATCGCCCGCTTCGCGGCGCGTCGGGGCGAGACCGGTGGGGTCGACACCCAGGTTGGCGGCCGCGTTGCCGAACGCATCAAAGAACGGGCTGCCCAGCAGGTTGTTGGGCACGCCGGCGGTCGAGCCAAGCGTGTACGCCTGCAGGCTCGCATTGAAGCGCGGGTTGGGCACGAGCTCTGTCGGGCAGAGCAGATTCTGCACCATGTCGGTGGCGCCAACGAGCGAGTAGTTCGTCGCGAGCAATTCGCCCGGTGAGAACACGGTCTCGTCGGAACCGGGCAGCGCCACGAACGCCGCGATCGAGTTCACGATGTTGTTCAGGTACTCCGCTGCAGCCTGGTTGCGCATGAGCGGCAGGCCCGAGCTATCTCCACCATTGGCGGGAGCCTCGGCGCGGGGATCGCCGATCGTATAGAACGACTCAGGCCCAAGGATGTTGTACCCACCAATACCGTTGTGGCAAACGTTGTCGATGCTGGGACGCGCATACGTGTTGTTCCAGCAAAGATCGCCGAAGTTGAACAACACGATGTTGAGGTCTGCGAGATCGACGTTGCCGTCGCCCGTGACATCGCCATTCATGCCCTTCGGATTGCCGACGGTGCCGAACGCGAACAACACGTTGTTCAGGTCGGCGAGATCAACGTCACCGTCAGCGTCCGTATCGCCATCGCACGCCGCGACGTCGTACTTGACGCCCAGACATTCCGCGCGGACGTTGCCGAGCCAGCGGCCCGGGCCGCGCTCGGCACCGGAGTGACCAATCGCGAGACGCGTATTCTCGACGGTCAGCTCAACGAGGCCCGAACCACCCTTGTTCGAGGGGCGATAGGTCGTGCCCGGGAAGCAGAACTCGTTGGTCGCGCTGTCCTTGTCGCCCACGTTCTCGCCTTGACCCCAGCTCGGATCGAGGCCGAGCGAAGATTGGAAGCCGTTGCGCGTGCCGGAACCCGAGTCGCGGGTGACGGCCATGAGGTTTTCACCACTCTTCAGGCGACCCGTCGCCTGGAGGTAGCGGAGATTCGAAGCCTCCATCTCGGTGTAGCCGACGCCAAAGCTGACGACCGCTGCGACCGGGACGACGGCGATGGGGGTGTCGAAGATGACGTTGTCAGCGTTGACCGGGGGCGGGTTGGCGGGATCGTAAAGGGCCAGGCTGCCCAGGCTCTTCAGGTTTGCACCCGTCGTGGCCGTTGTCCCGTCCTGATTGAGTGTGACGAGGCCCGAGTTGCCGTAGCCAGGCGCACCGGGCTTGCGATTCCACTTGGGCGCACCAACGGTGTTGCGGACGAACCAAGCACTTGGAACGTCGGAGACCGCCAGGTCGATCTGAGCGCCGCCGCCAGAAGCCACGCCGGGCACCGTGAACGGACGAGCGACGTAGGGCGTCGGTCCTGTCATTTGCGCCATGAACGGGTAACCGCCCACGTTCTCAATATTGATGTCGGTATCGTCGTAGGTGCCAGGGAGGTTGAGGTCGATGTACTTCTCGCGATTCGAGTAAGCATTCTCTGCACGCGTCGCGGAGAGGCTGGGCGTGCCAGCCTCGTTCCCCGTCGCCCAGATGGTGCCGTTGCTCACGAGCTCAGCGAGCCCGTTGCCCGAGCCTGTCGAGCGGTACTGCACGACCCAGTGGGCATTCGCAGGGTACGGAGTCACTGCAGTCGACGAGAACGGACGAGCCAGCGACTCGGCCACATCGTTCGGCGCCGGACATGCACCGCAGATACCGTCGCCATCGACGTCGTAGTAGTCATTCGTCGAGGCCTGGGCCCGGAAGAAGTTCTCAAACAGCGTTGCGCCGGAAATGTTGATGACCCAGGGATCCGCTTGTGCGATTCCCGCGAGGCCGCACGCCGCGCCGCACGCTGCAACTAGACGCCCAATGTTCTTCTTGCTCATAGCTTTCCTTCTCTCCTTGCGTGTGAAACAAGGTGAACCGGCCGCCACAGACCGGCTCCGCTAAACACTCCGGTGTGCGCGCTCCACCAAAGCAGGCGCACAATCACCGCGCACTCGCGAATGCAAGCTCTACAACGCGGCGTGTTCCCGGAAGCACCCGCCCAAGCTCTCGTCCGGGCGGGTGCAGGTCCTTGGTCTAGGGACGCGGGTCCTCTGAGACTTTGTTGTTGCCGGTGAGGCAATACACTCTGCTGCCCCAAAGTTGATTGCGAATCGTGTGAATGATGGTGTTGCGCTCGACGTGCCCATCCACAAAGACGAAGTGCGATGTGCCGCCGTAGGTCGCGTCTCCGCCTGGGTGGTGGCGACCGATGCCGTTCAGGGATGTATCCGGATTGGCGATCTCACCGACACCAAGCTGGCTCTTCTTCTTGATGGCTTCTTCATCCGGGTAGAAGAACCGAGCGCGGCTGCTGTTTGACGAGTTGGGCTCGTTGTACACGTCCGAGCCCACCGAGCCGCCCACGAATGGCATCACCGGGCGATGGCTCTTGATCTCGTTGTTGACCTTCAACGATTCCCAGTTCGGGCTGTCGAGGAACTCCGCAGCAAGAATCGTGCGGCTCGTACCCTTGATATCTGTGAACTTGACGGCACGGTCCCGGCGCACTGATGTCACGTTGAACTTGTTGCGCGTGACGATGGCTCCATTGGCAGTGAACGCACACCGCGAGACCTGACGGTCCAACGGGAAGTCGCTCGCGGAAGCGACTGTTTGCCCGAGTCCGTTGCGCTGACCCGGCTCCCAATCAAGAGGATTCCTGCCGGGATTCGTGCGCGGCGCACCGCCGTTGGTCACCGCAGGACAGGTGAACGCATCAGGCGCGGTGTACCCATCGCTAATGAGATAGTACGACCAATGGATGTACCCATTGCCGGGGACCGGATGGGTCTGCCTTTGCAGCGTTGCCGACCAGTTGTACCCCGTGGGCGCTGAACCGTAGAGATACGAGGGCGGGAAGATGCCACCGGAGTTCTTGGTGTTGAAAC
Source organism: Phycisphaerales bacterium (assembly GCA_020427635.1). Classification (GTDB taxonomy): domain Bacteria; phylum Planctomycetota; class Phycisphaerae; order Phycisphaerales; family UBA1924; genus JAGQOH01. The sequence goes on along the minus strand of JAGQOH010000076.1, from coordinate 813 downwards.
CCGTCGGCATCTCTGAGCCATCTGTCGGTGCAAGCTGGTCGACCGACGCAGCAAACGCGTTGATCGCCAACGAAACCTGTCGAAGGTTGCTGGCGGTCTTGGTGGCCCACGCCGCCTTGCGCGCGTTGCCAAGCGCTGGCAACAACAAGCCGATCAAGAGTGCAATGACCGCGACGACAACCAACAACTCAATGAGCGTGAAACCTCGACGCCTTGACAATTCAACTGACATGTACGCTTCCTTTCATCCGTGCGAGGGCTTTCCCGTGTGGGGCGAAGCATCCCAGAGGAACAACGCATCATGGGTCCAGCTGCGTCGAGTTTTCGCACAAGATTGCGCTAATCGGCTTGCAGTGCGCAGATTGCGCAAGAGATGTGTAAAGACGTGTGCTGCGCCGCGCAAGGACATCGCCAAGGCACGAGCGCGCTGCGTGCCACCAGCTCAATCGCGTAACGAAAGTCGAACGCTACTCAGCACCCGACGCACGCGCGCAAGTGGCCGATTTGTCTATGTGCGCTGCTGAGCGCGCGTCGGCGGATGTTCGGGGTATCCCACGGAGCGCAACGGACACAACGCACGCGAAGAGCGCGCTGCGCAAGTCGTTGTGAACACGGGAGAAGCGCCTGGTGCAAAGGCACTTAGCAAAGAGGCCGCGGTCGGATTCGAACCGACGAATAACGGATTTGCAATCCGTCCCCTTAGACCACTTGGGTACACGGCCGGGTTGGGGGGTTGGGTCGTCGATTATGAGCGCGCCGGGAGGGGGTGTCCAGCGGAAAGGGGATCGGCGGTGGTAGGGCGGCTCTTGAGGG
>JAGQOH010000075.1 GCA_020427635.1 Phycisphaerales bacterium | reverse complement strand
TTGATGCGCTCGCGGAGAATCGGCAGGGGCAGCGCGCCTTGCTCAAGCAGCGCATCGTGAAACGTGCGCTTGTCGAAGCGGTCGCCCAAGGCCGTCTCGGCATGCTCGCGCAGTGCGCGGATCTCAAGCTCGCCGAGCTTGTATCCCAACGCTTGCCCGGGCCATGCAATATAGCGGTCGACTTCGCGTTCGATGTTCTCGCGCGTCAGCGCGCTGTTGGCAAGCATGAAGTCGATCGCTTGCGCTCGGCTCCAGCCCATCGCGTGCATCCCCGTATCCACCACGAGCCGCATTGCGCGCCACATCTCATAGCTCAGGCGACCAAAATCATCATAGGGATCCGAATACATCCCATGCGGCGCATCACCCATCTCCAGACCAAGTCGCTCGGCATACAGCGCCCAGCCTTCGCCAAACGCGTTGTACCCGAGCCCCGTACGCCACTCTGGCAGCCCGTCCGCTTCGAGCTCCTGCGCAAGCGCAATCTGATGATGATGCCCCGGCACCGCCTCGTGCAACGTGAGCGCAATCATCTCATACGTCGGCCGACTGTCGAGCTTGTGTGTGTTGGCCACGAAATAGCCCGGCACACCTGTCTTGATTGAACCCGGATAGTAATAGGCCGTCGGCGCGCTGGGCGCCATGAACGCCGGCATCTCGCGCACGCCGTAGGACAGACGTGGCAGCTTCGTGAACAAGCTTGGCAGCTGCGCATCAATCCGCTTGGCGATGTCGCGATACCGCGTCAGTAGCTCTTCGCGCGTGCCGCAATAGAACCGGGGGTCCTCACGCAAGTATGTCGTAAAGGCCTCAAACAGCTGCCTGTGCTGGACCTCAGGAGCGATGCGCGAATGCACGATCGCCTGTGCTTGCTCACTGTCCATGAAATCGCAGCGCTGAATCGTCTCCAGCATTTCCTCGCGAATCCGATCGACTTCCGCCATGCCGATCCTGTGGATCTGATCCGCCGTGTAATCCAAAGATGTCATCGCGCGGATCTGATGCGCATAAAACGCCTGGCCATCTGGCAGCGACGAGCATGCAATATCCTCCCGACACGCCGGCAGGTATTCATCCTCCAAGAACGCACCAAAGCGCACAAATGCAGGGATGACGCTTTCCCTGATGGCCTTCCCCGCCGCATCGCGCAGCTCCTTTGAGGCCAGGTCGCTCTCGAACGGCGCATACAAGGGATGCCGCGTCGGCTCGCGCTCGTAAGCATCGCCTGTGTGCTTGCGTGTCTGATCAATGGCGCCCGCCACCACAAGCTTTGGCGGCACGCGCCGCGCCGCCATCCCCGCTCGCATGTTCAATTCGATTTGTTCAAGGTACGCCGGGATCGCCTCGAGCCGCCGAACGTATTCCTCCAGTTGTTCGCGCGTTGTACATGTCAACTGATCCGGCATCTGCGGAATCCAAAGTTGCGGCCCCCACATCTGCGTCACCGGCGTTTGCCAGGCCACGAACCGCGCGCCGTCAATGCGCAGGCGCAACTCATAGTCCAACAGGTCAGCATTCAGCATATTGCTCGGCGTGAGTTGGCCACGATCAATGACGTGTAGCCGCGCCAAACGATCGCGTGAGCCTTCTATGAAAGCGTCTTGCGCCTTTGGCGATTCGTCCGGCATCAACGCGTCAAAACGCCGATCGCCGTGCTGCGAAGCCGCCACGGGATTCGCGCGGCGTTGCTCGTCCAGATCCTCCGCAAGCAACGCCAACACCGCATCGTCCGCCGGGCTCGCCTGCGACAAGGGCGAAGCAATACCGAAGAGCCAAGCAATCCCGACAATGTGAACCAGCCAGATGAGCCTTTGCATCGGCGCAGCCTACCGCGCCACGATCGACTCAGGCCCGGGCCGCGTTCGCAGCCGTGACAAGCTGCTTCACGCGCGCCGGGTCTGGTGCGTTGCTCCATAGGCCATCGCGCTTGTACCAGCTGCCCACGATCACAGCATGCGCATGCTCGAAAAGAGCGCCCAGTGTCTCGGGCGTCGCGCCGCTGCCCACTACGATCGGCAAGTGCGTTGCATGTCGGGCGGCTCGCAAATCATCCAACGACGTTGCATGCCCCGTCGCAATGCCCGTAATCACCAGGCCATCAGCCCCAAAGAACGCCGCCGCATGCGCCGTCTCCCCCAGGTCAACATCCGCAGTAATCGCGTGGCTCGAGTGCTTCTTCTTGATGTCCGCCAGGATGCGCACGCCCTCCGCGCCAATCTGCTTTCGGTAACGCAGCAGAGGCCCCGCATCCGCCCGCGCCATCAGCCCCTCATCAGCGATCGACGAAAAGACAAACCCCTCCGCTCGGATGAACTGCGCCCCGGCCGCATGCGCCACCGCAAGCGCTGCCATGTTCGCGCCCGCAAGGACCTGCACACCCAAGGGCGTCGCTCCGATGGCGTCCTTCACGCGCAGCGTCACCGCCGTCATGGCAGTCGCAATCTCCGAACCAACGTCCCGAAGCAGATACGGCGCATCATGCATGTTCTCGACAATGACGCCATCAAACCCGGCCTCGACAAGCATGCGCGCCTCGTCTGCAGCGCGATGTGCTATCGTGGCGACAGATCGCCCATCATGGCGCGGCGTGCCGGGCAACGCATCCACATGCACCATCGCGAGCAGCGCCCGCTCGCGCCCGAAAATGTCCGCAGTTGCATTCATGGTGACGAGTGTATGGGACGGACCACATGCGCGTCAGGCAAGACGATGACCGACCGATGTCAATCCCGAAACCCCAGCAGACGCGCCACCGCCGAGATGCGCTCCGCCAGCGGGATGGGTCTGGGCGGCGCCCCATTGGCGTGCAGCAGAATCATGGTCACATCATCCGCAAGCGCTTGGCCCCCCGTGGTTTCGACCACGCGCTGCAGCAAACTCGGAATCGCCCGTTGCGGCGACGCACGATCACTCGCGCCCGCCATGCGCGCCAGCCCCGCCTCGCCTAACTGAGCGCCGCCCGGCGCGGGCGCCTCGATCATCGCATCTGAATAGAACAGCACCAGGTCACCCGGCGCCAACTGCACCGCAAACTGGCTGTAACTCGTCGGCTCAATGATCCCCAGCGGCAGATTCGCCGGCCCATCATGCAACCGATCCTCGCGCCCGCGCAACGCGCCCGGCGCCGATTCATCGAGCAACGTCCACGCCTCGCCCGCAGCGGTTTCACCCTGTCGGAACCACAATGGCCTCGGGTGTCCCGCATTCGTCAGGATCAAGTGCCGCGACGGTGCAAAGAACGTCGCCAGAATTGCCGTCGCAAAGCGCCCCTGCGCCTGATCCGTCATCGCCGCGTTGAGCGATCGCGTGAAGCGCGACTGGTCCACCGTGTTGATGTTCTTACGCATCAGCGTGCGCAGCGTGCCCGCCAGCCCCGCAACCTGATCACCATGCCCCGCCACATCCGCCAGCGCAAACCGCGAAATGTTCCCCGCGGCACACATCGACAGGTAGTGAATGTCACCGCCCTCGTCATCGCCCGCCCAGGGCTTTGAAAACACCCACACGTCCAATCCCGGCGTGCTCACCGCCGAGTCCACCGCCTGGTTGCCGCCCCAGACCTCCATGCATGTCATCTGGTGCGCCGAGTCGCCCTCGCCGCCTTCCATGCAGTCGTGCCGCTGTTTGGTTTCGCTTCGTGCAACCATGTGGACTCACGATAACCGCATCAAGACCATGCAACTGGTATCGTCATTGACACCATGCCACAGGAAAGGCCGACATGCACCCCCGTTGCGCGAACAGATCCGAAGTTGCTCGCCGTCGCCCGAGGTGACGAGCCCTGCGATCTTGTGATCGACAATGCACGCATCGTAAACGTCGCGACGCGCGAGATTGTTCCCGGACGTCTTGGCGTCTTCGCCGGACGCATCGCAATCGTGAGCCTCGATGCCGCTGCCTCGATCAACGCCAAGGAACATCTGGACCTCGATGGCGCCTTCCTCGCCCCAGGCCTCATCGACGCTCACATGCACGTCGAATCCACCATGCTCCCGCCCTCACGCTTCGCCCGCCTCGCCCTCCCGCACGGCACGACCGCCGCCGTCTTCGATCCACACGAAATCGCAAACGTCCTGGGCCCCGCAGGCATCCGCTGGATCGCCGCCGACGCCGCCAATGTCCCCTTCTGTGCGCTCTGGGCGCTGAGTTCCTGCGTGCCAAGCGCACCCCTCGAAACATCCGGCGCCGCGATCGACGCCCACGATCTTGCCCGTTTGTTCGACGAGCCCGCCTTGCAGGGGCGCATTGTCGCGCTCGCCGAGATGATGAACTACCCAGGCGTCGTGTTCGCCGACAAAGATGTCCTCGCCAAAGTGACGCTTGGGCTGCAGCGCGCCATCGTCGATGGACACGCGCCGCAGCTTGTGGGCCAACCGCTCAACGCATACGTCGCCGCGGGCATCAGTTCCGATCATGAATGCACGACGCTCGCCGAAGCGCGCGAAAAACTCCGCCAGGGCATGCACATCCATATCCGCGAAGGCTCCGCCGCCCGAAACCTCGAAGCCTTGGCGCCGCTCATCACGCCTGACACCGCCTCGCGCATCAGCTTCTGCACCGACGATCGCCACCCCAAGGACCTCCGCGACGATGGCCACATCGACAACGTCGTGCGCAAAGCCATCGCCATGGGCGTCGACCCGATTCTCGCCCTCGCCTGCGGCTCCCTCCACACCGCTGACCACTACCGCCAGCCCGACCTCGGCATGATCGCGCCCGGACGGCTCGCAAACATGATCGTCTTCGACGACATCACCGCGCCTGTGCCGCGTTTGACTTTCGTGGATGGTGCAATCGTCGCGCGCGAAGGCCACGCGACCTTCGAACCGCCGCCCCTCGCGCACTGGCCACATTCCCCGGTGCGCCTGCCGGCGCACTTCGATGAGACTGCCTTGCGCATCGCGGGCGCGGACGGAACCATCCGCGTCATTGGCATGCACGCCGATCAGCTCGTCACCGACGCCCTTGAGCGCCCCGCCTGCGTTTGCGATGGCCATCTGGTCGCCGACGCGTCGCGCGACCTGCTCAAGCTCGCGGTCATCGAGCGCCACCGGGGCACGGGCAACATTGGCCTTGGCTTTGTCGAAGGCTTCCGCTTCAAGGGCGGCGCCATCGCCTCAACCGTTGGTCACGACGCACACAATCTCGCGGTCGTCGGTGACAACGACCGCGACATGGTCGTCGCCGCCCGCGCACTCGCAGAAGCCGGCGGCGGGCAGTGCGTCGTCAGTGGGGGCGATGTCAAGGCGCTGCTCCCCCTGCCCATCGCCGGGCTCATGTCCGACCAATCGCCCGAAGTCGTCATCGAACAGCAGGACACGCTGCTTCGCGCCGCGCATGCCCTGGGCTGCCCACACCACGACCCCTTCATGCCGTTGAGCTTCCTGCCCCTGCCCGTGATTCCGCACCTGAAGCTGAGTGACCTTGGCCTGGTCGATGTCGATCAGTTCAAAGTGGTGCCGCTCACGGTGTAGCAGGGGGCCCATTGCTTGGCCGTTCGCTCCGCCGCTTCACCTCGTCCAGCAACTCCTCGCGGCTCTTGCGGTCCTCAAAGAACGGATCCGTCTCGCCGCCGGCGTGCTGACGCATGCGCTCCGTCCGCGCAACCGGATCCTCGCGCTCGATCCCCGAAACGCCACTCCCGAGCAAAAGCAGATTGAACAGTTTGCGGAGCATCTGAGCCCGGCCTGACTCGGTCGGCTCGGGATTCACTCCCGAGCCGCTCTCCGAGATCTTGATCGCGGCGCCGCCGCGAAGTCTGAAGTGGGCCTGGGAGGATTCGAACCTCCGACCTCACCCTTATCAGGGGTGCGCTCTAACCAACTGAGCTACAGGCCCGTCGTCCCGCCTGACCGACGCCAGGGGGAGGGGCAGTATAGCGAGGGCCGTGAGGGGCTCCAGATCCCGGGCCTATCTCCTCTTGAACAGCCGGTGCAACAAGCCCCGGGGGCGCTCAGTGCGCTCGCCGACCGCGATCTGTGCTTCCCACCCATCGAAGTCGCCGCCATGCTTCGTCGCGATGGAATTGATGGTATCGAGGCGCTCCACCAGGACTTCCTCAGTCAGATCGTGATTCGCGTCCACGCTGAGAATCCAGGAGTCATCCTCACCCGGCGCGTCCGCCAGGGTCTTTGAGTGCTGACGCCATCCATTTGAAATTGCCTCGCACAGGGCGGCACGCCGCGCCTCGTCGCTCGGAAAAAACAACCAATAGATGACGTGTCGCGCCAGTGTGTGGTCATCGCCATGCTGCTTCAGTGCCCGCAGCGTCTGTTGATCAAGATCGCTGAGCCGCCCGCTCACTCCGCCCCGTCGGCAAACTTCGCGAAGTCGAAATCCTTCTCCGTGATGCCCCCCGCGTCGTGCGTCGACAGCGTCAGCGTCACCTTGTTCCACCGGATCATGATGTCCGGGTGATGTTGCACATCCTCGGCATGGTCGGCAACCCGGTTCACGAACGCCATCGACTCCAAGAAGTTGTTGAACTGATAGGTGCGCTGGATCGCGCCGTTCATCTCCGACCAGTCCGCCAAGTGCTCCAGGCGCACCGCGATCTGCTGCTCGGTGAGTTTCGTAATCGTCATTCGCTTTCCCCCCGGGCGCCCCTGGCGCACCAGCACACGCGTGACGCCTTCGAGCAGCCCCGCGCATGCCACATTATCTTCGGGTCTTGAGCCTTCCGGTCAACCCCGCAATGCTCTCTTCGCCCATCGGAAGGCAGGAATCCAGCTTCTTTCACCAATGCACGCCGATAATCCCGCAACCCGCCTCACCCGCCTTGCCCCGTCACCCACCGGTGCGCTCCACCTGGGCAACCTGCGCACCTTCTTGGTCACCTGGGCCATCGCGCGCCAAAACAACTGGCACATCGTCATGCGCATCGAAGACCTCGATGGGCCGCGCATCAAGCCTGATGCCGAACGCCTCGCGCTCGACACACTCTCCTGGATCGGCATCGACTGGGACTCCGATGTCGCCCGCCAGTCCGATGATCTCGCGCCATACACCCGCGCCATGGAACGCCTCGCGGCGCGCGCAATGGCCTATCCCTGCGAACTGACGCGCACCGAAATCGCCGACGCCGCCTCCGCGCCCCACGCGCCGGACGCGGCCGGCGAGCACGAAACGCCATTCCCCACGCACCTGCGCCCACCCATCGAGCCCCGGTCATTCGCGGATGCCGCCACCAACTGGCGCTTTGTCGTGCCCGACGAGCAAATCGTCTTTGTCGACGACTTCGTGGGTCCACAACACCTCAACCCCGCGCACTCAATCGGCGACTTCGTCATCTGGACAAAGCGCGCCCAACCCGCCTATCAACTCGCCGTCATCGTCGACGATGCGCGCCAAGGCGTCACCGATGTCATCCGTGGCGACGACCTGCTCGACTCCACCGCACGCCAACTGCTGCTCTACCGCGCCCTCGACCTGCGCCCGCCGGCGCACTGGATGCACCTGCCGCTCGTCGTCGGGCCCGATGGCAAACGCCTCGCAAAACGCCATGGCGACACGCGCGTCGCCCACTATCGCCAACACAACGTCGCGCCACAGCGCATCATTGGCCTCCTGGCGCACTGGTGCGGCATCACCCCCGCCCCCAAACCCATGAGCGCCAAAGAATTCCTCGAACGCTTCGATTGCTCTACAATCCCTCGATCACGCATCGTGATGCGCCCGGAGGATGACGCGTGGCTGTTTCGGTGATCGTTCCACATCGACGTCGCGGCCGCCGCCGCAAGCCCATGATCTTCCGCTTCATGGTGCTGAGTGTCGTCGCAACCGCCGCCATCGTGCTCTTCGCCATTCGTGGCTGCCAAACCACACCCGCGGCGCCACCCGGGCGCGAACGCGTCACCATCGATGGGCAGCACTTCTTCCTTGAGCCCGCGCTCGACCAATCCACCCGCATCAGAGGCTTGGGTGGACGCACGACCATCGAGCCCGCCGGCGGCATGATCTTCGTCTTCCCCTTCAAGAACCAGCTTCAGTTCGTCATGCGCGACTGTGAGACCGCGATCGACATCGCTTTCCTCGACGACACTGGTCGCGTCGTGCGCATGTACGAGATGCCCACCGAGCCGTCCCGCCGCGAAGACGAATCACCCGGGGCCTACGAAATGCGTCTCAAACGCTACAACTCTGACTTCCCCGTCCGTTATGTGGTCGAGGTCGCCCCGGGCACCTGGCAGCGCCTGGGGGTCAAACCGGGCGATCAGTTCACCTTCGACGTCGAAGGGCTCAAGGCCCGCGCCCGCTAGGTCGAAGTGGATCACGTCCCCCGGTGCGCGTGCATCGTTTTCGGACGTTGTTGTTCTTCGCCCATGCGAGCCCATTCGTGCCCGACGCGCCCATCCAACGAGCCAAGCGAGCGTTCACTGTTCTTGCGCCGGGCGCTGGGCGCGATCCCAAGCCCAGCGACACCAACACCTATTGGGCGCCCATCGCCGAGGCATGGCCCGCCTGGGGGTGCGAACCGCTTGGCCAGGTGCGCACGCTGCCTTGGGCGCTCGCCGCCATAGGCGACTCATTGGGCGAAGCTGTCATTGCATTTGTGAATGCGGATGACGACCAGGCGATCGTCTTCAAACTCATCGATCACCTCTGGGAGCAAGCCGTGCCCCTGGTCCTGGTCTTCGATGAGCTCACGCCCGCGCGCCAACGTCTGGGCGGACGAGGCGTCATGGTCGTGCCGAGCAGCGCGCCGTCCGCGATGCTCGCGTCGATCCTGCACACCCTTGCTGAACGTCAGCAGATGGTCGAATCCCTG
>JAGQOH010000074.1 GCA_020427635.1 Phycisphaerales bacterium | reverse complement strand
TCGAGCGAGGTGAGCAGCGCAGGCGCCGCATCATTGATTCGATAGACATTGCTCGCGCCGCTCGCCAACTCCAGCAGCACCGCGAGCGCCCGATCTGCATAGGCTCGGGCCACCGCCTCATCGACAGGCGCACCGGATGCTTTAGTCACCGCTTGCTCCACAGCGGCTTGCAACTCGTTCGACGAGATGCCGTCGCGCGCGGGGAAGGTCAGTGCATCGCCCTGCAAGCGCACGGCGTAGCGGTTGAGGTCATCAAACGGCATGAGTGCAACGACGGGTGTCGCCTCAAGGCGCGAACTCCGCCGCACTGAATCGATGATGTCCAGCCCGGCCTCGCCATCGACATCGCTCACAATCGCGTCGACGCCCGGCAAGTCGACGATCGACTGCTGGGCCTCATTCAGATTGCTGGCGGGGGCGGCGACCGTGTAGCCGGCGTCCTCAAGAGCGCTCCGCAGTTCCTGCTGGCGTTCGACTGAGCGGGCGAGGACGAGTGCATACTGCTTGCCCGCATCTCGAATGATGCTCGCGAGCGTCGGCACCACGCGATCGGCGCCTTCGAAGCCAGCGCCAGGATTCGCCTGCCCGAGCGCCAACGACGCTTCATACTTCACGCGGCGATCGGGGTACCCAAGTGCCGACACCAGGGGACGCTCATTGGCCAGCCCCTGCCACAGTCCGGCGCCGCCCGTCGAGCGCGAGAGCGCGTCGATCGACTGGCGCGCGACCCTCGTGTTGTGATCGGCAAGCGAACGTGCCAGCACGCGTTGCACCGGCGCCGAACCAGCAACGACGGCGTAGTACATCGCCTCGCGGCGCTCGATGCCGTACATCGGGTTGTCATAGTCCTCGGGTTGCTCGTTCTGTCGCTTGAAGTTCGCCAAGAGCCAAGTGCTCACCGCGCCCTGGTCGCCTTGGTCATAGAGCAGGGCGCTCTCCGCCAACTGCATGGCCATCGCTTCGTGATAGACCTCGGAATAGATCGCGACCGGATGCAGCCCCAGGCCAGGCGAGTACTCCCAGATCAATTGGTGCGGCTCATCCGGGAAATTCGTCAGGCTGCGCGATTCAGTCAGGTACTGGTCGGCTAGTTCGACAAACAACGGCGCGAGCGGCGTCGACTCCGACACACCACCATCAATGGCCCGGATCGCTCGGTCCGCCTCGTGGCGCACCTGCGATGATTCCGTGTTCATCCGCAGTTCCTGCAGATAGGGCAGCGCCTGGCGATAGCCGCTCTGGCGCAGAATGACGCACAGGGTCTCCTGCGTCTCCGGGGGCACGCCCATGAGGGCGGCGCACAGCGGATTCACCGCGTACCGGCCCAGATCGATCAGGACGCGCTGCGCCTCGGTCCGAAGCACCGGATCATTGTTCGTCATGATGACTTCGAGCAGTTGGGGCACGGCGTACTCGCTGGCCGCCAACAGGCGACCGCGACCGAGCTCCCGTGCCCGAGAGTGCCCGGTCAGCATCTCGATATTGCGGGCGATCTCCTGGGGATCGCGCGCCTTGGCCCGACGGCCATCCTCATACATGGTCCACAGTTCGCCCGCGACCCCCTCAAGCTCCGGATAGCGCAGCGCCTTGCGATAGGCCTTGTCGAACCGATCCCCCATCGCGGGCGAGTCTTCGATCAGCGCCACGAAGTCCTGCGGATCGACGCCCGCTTCGATGAGCGCCCGCCCGTTCGACAGCGCGAGATCCGGGTTTGCGGTGTTGGTGTAGAAGATGAAGTCTTCGAGCAACTGGTTGATCTTGTCTGCGTCTTGCGCCTGTGCGCTCGCGGCCAGCACTAAGCTCGCGCTTGCGGCCATCACCAAACGCCCCAGACGCTGCCCAAACGCTTTCGAACGAAATCCCACGAGGCCTACCCCCTCGGACTCGCCCGCAAGCGAGCCACTGCTCGGACTGATCTCAACACAACCGTGCCAACCCCACCGCTCCCTGCGGGCGCGCCATGACAGGCTCACCGCAAGGTCGGCCCACCCTATCCGGACGTGGGCGGGCTGCAGTTCCGCACTGTACCGCGCTTCCTGCCGCCCCCGCCAGCGGACCGTCCGAATGCCTGCCCCACGACTGGGCGAGGGCATGAGGGTCCGGAAAGCCGCGCGATCCGGTCGCAAAGCGGTCCGAAGTCGCCGCAAACACTCCGGTTGCGCCGTCTGCAGATGAAGACGGCCCCCCGATTCGTCGATGCAAGTGCCCGTGACCCGCGAGGAGCGCGGTTCACCAGCACCCTGGGGGGAGAAGAGTATGAGCCTGCTCGACAAGGATGTACTGACGACGGGCGAGGTGGCCAAGGTCTGCAACGTGGCCCCGCGCACGGTGTCGAAGTGGTTCGATTCCGGGCAGCTCAAGGGCTACCGCATTCCGGGGTCCAAGGACCGCCGGATTCCCGTGGCTGCCCTCATCCAGTTCATGAAAGAGCACAACATCCCCATGGATGGTGTGCACTCGGGCGCCCCGCGCGTCTTGATCGTCGACGACGAGCAGGACATCACGGGCACGCTGCAGAAGGTCCTCACGGAACAGGCGGGGTATGAGATCCGCACGGCGTCGACCGGCTTTCAAGCGGGCCTCGAAGCCGAGCGCTTCCGTCCGCATGTCATCCTGCTGGACATCCACTTGGGCGAGGGCGACGTCTCGAGCATCGCCCGGTTCGTGCGCACGATCGACGACCTTGCCATGACGCGGGTCATCGCGATGTCAGGCAAGCTGACGGATGGCCAGGCCATGAGCCTGCGCTCGCAGGGGTTTGATGGCTTCCTGAAGAAGCCATTCCAGGTGCGCCAGGTGATTCAAGAGATCGAGCGGGCCAAGGCGCTCGTCAGCTGAGCAAACGCACACACACCCGATTCACGCAAGACCCAGGGGCCCCCTGGGTTTTTCATTGCGCCGCAACGACCAGGTCCCGGATTTGCCGCAGGGCGTCGACATGGGCTTGTGTCCACATTTCGCCGGCGTGGCGATGCCCCTCGTGTTCGTGGAGCTCGTCGCCCAGTCCTGTGCTTCTCGATGCCCGCACGCGAGCCATGAGCATGTCGCGCAGCTCCTCAGCGTTGTCGATGCCTTCGACGATACCCACGTTGGCGACGCTGGTGCCATGGGGCCCCGCGGCGCCGGCGCCCGCTGTTTCGACCTGCAGCTTGGCGATTCCGTAGTACCGCTCCACAGGGCCCTGGCTTACGCGGACGTTCTGGATGTTCTCATAGGTCAGTGTGATCTCTTTGATCGTCCAGATTCCGCGACGCAACCGCATGCTGCGCGGCGAGAGCACATACCACGTCGTGTCATACCGCAAGTGAATCGCGATATAGGCGACAATGTCCGGCACGAGCATGACGCCCCACCACAGGGGCGCGAGCACGATGCCAAGCCACGGCACGGCGACCAGCAAGACAATCCAAAGCACCAGAAGCACGAGGTCGATCGACACCGCGGCGATCCAGAACCACAGCTTCAGGTAGCGCAAGAAGCCGTGCGAGGGATGGATCGCGATCACTTCATCGCCAGGCGAGGCCGGAAGGTTCGGCGGATCCTGCGGCACGCGCATCCAGCGCACGAGGATGCTCCATAGCCCGGTGTAGAACCGTTCTGAGACACGTTCGACGGCGCCAATGTGCCTGATACTCGGGCCCTCGTCGCTCATGCCGCGCCTCCGGCCTGATTCGCGGCCATCGCATCGCGGATCTCATGCAGGAGCTGCAGGGCTTCGTCGGCGGGCGGAACATGTCCTTCAGCAATAGGTGTGGCTTGCTCACCCCGCGCCCCGCGCATCTTTGTGTAGAGGAAGTCGCGCAGCTGCTCTGGCTCCAAGATGCCCTCGAGGGTCATCTCCGCGCCCGATGCGCCCGACGCCGTCTGCAATGACACTTTGGCCAGGCCAAGCCATCGGTGGATGATGTTGCGCTCAACATGGATGTCCTGAATGCGCCGATATGTGAGCAGCACTTCCTTCTTGAAGAGCAGCCCCACTGACATCGAAACGCCTTCGTCATCAATGCGATAGCGCAACGTCTTGTAACGAATGAACAGCGCCAGCAGCACAAAGGGGAACCCGAAGATCGTGAACACCGACACGATGATGTAATACGTCATCAGCTTCTCATCCGGACGCGTGATCGTGCGCGGATCGAAACTCGACGATGGTTCATCCAAACCGTCCATACCTTGGCCCTCCCAACTCCTTTCTTCGGAGTCGGACCGCTCGCGTTTACTTGACCGTCGGAATCCACTTCGCCAGCAGGTCACGACACGCGGCCAGGTCGCGCGTATCGATCATTTCCGTCACGGTGTGAATGTAGCGCGTGCCAACGACGAGGCCCGCCGCCTTGGCGCCGGTCATCGCCTGCTGCATCGCGGCCCCATCCTGCCCGCCACGGGCCAGAATCGTGCGCTGGTAGTCGATTTTGTTCTTCTTGGCGTGGTCTTCCAGCTCGTCGATCAGCCCGGCGTGGGCAATGAAGCTCGAATCCATGATGTGCAGGCCCACACCTTTGCCCTGATGGTTGACGGCTTCTTCCTTGGGCACGCCAGGTGTGTCGCAGGAAAGGGAAACGTCGAGGCCAATACCAATGTCGGGCTGCACGAAATTCGACGCCGTCTTGGCGCCGCGTAGACCGACTTCTTCCTGCACCGTGAACGCGACCCAAAGTTCGCAAGCGTGGTTTGCCTTGGCGGCGTCGATCGCGCGCACGCACTCTATCGCCACCCAGCAGGCAAAGCGATTGTCGAGCGCCTTCGAGACGACCTTGTTGCCGACTTCGATGAGCGGCTCATCCATGACGACCATGTCTCCAATGCGCACGAGCTTCTTGACCTCGTCGCCCGACAGGCCAATGTCGACCATGAACTCCTTGACCTCAGGAATCTTCTTCTTGTCTTCTTCTGAGGCGATGTGGATCGGTCGCCCACCGGGATTCATCACGCCCTTGATGTCCTTCGTCTTCGTACACACAAGCACACGGCGCGAGAAGAGGTTGCGCGTGTCGAACCCGCCCGCGGCGTTCAGGCGAATGAATCCATCATCATCAATGTGGCTCACGTAAAACCCGATCTCATCCATGTGCGAGGCAAGCATGACCTTTGTCGGGCCTTGCTTGGACGACCCGCGCGGATCGCGCCGGCAAATCAGATTGCCCATCGCGTCGGTTTCGACCGAGTCGAACAGCCCCTTGACTTCCTTCTCAATGAGCGCACGGACGCGCTCTTCGCGCCCGGGGATGCCGGGCGTTTCGCACAAACGCTTTAGCAGATCGATATTCAGGCCACCTGATGACGAAGATGCTCGCTTTGCCATGACTACTCCCACGCAATGCCGCGCGCCGAGCGACTACAATCCGCCCGTTCACCCGGGTCCGCCATGATGACACACCCAAGCCCCCTGCACAAACTGCACGAAAACCTGCCGAGGATCCGCTTTGGAGACGACGGCGGCGCGGATGTCATCGCCACCTTTGGCGAGTTGGAATCGGAATATGCCGCGATCCGCAAGGGCTGCGTGCTCATGGACCTGCCGCAGCGCGCGACGGTGCTGGTCTCGGGTGCTGATCGCCTGCCGTTCCTCAACAACATGCTGACGCAAGAACTCAAGCCGGCGGACCAGTGGATCGCGCCATGGACGAGCACGCGCAGCTTCTGGCTCAATCGCAGAGGGCGCATTGATGCCGACCTGCGCTGCATCGAGCTGCCGGCGGGCACGCTGCGCGATGAGCCCTGCATGGTGCTCGATCTCGATGTCCTGAGCGCACCATCGATGCTGGAGACGCTTGGTAGCTTCATCATTATGGACGATGTGCAGCTTGAAGACGTCACGATGCGGGACCATCGCTTCGCGCTGCATGGGCCCTCGGCAGCTGCGCTGCTGGCGGATCGCTCCACCCCTGCGCCCAACACCCCTGCGGTGCGTGACCTGCAGCTGGGCCAAGCGACACTTGTGTTGATTGATGGCGCGCCGTGCATCGTCGATCGCCAGGACTCGACCGGCGAGATCGGTCTCGAACTACTCGTCCGCGCGCACGAGGCGGAACAGGTTTGGCATGCGCTCGCCAAGGATGCACGCACAGACTTTGGCCACAACAACGACCCAGCGACGAACACGCACCGCCTGCGCCTCGCGGGGTGGCATGCCTACAACATCGCGCGCATTGAAGCCGGCTGGCCTCTGTTTCACATCGACTTTGCAAGCAACAATGTGCCTGCGGAGTCGGGCGTGCTGGCCGATCGGGTGAGTTTCACCAAGGGGTGCTACTTGGGGCAAGAAGTGGTCGCGCGCATGCAATCGCTCGGCCATCCGAAGCAGACGCTCGTTGCGCTTCGACTGGAGAGCACTGACCAGACCCATCAACCGGAATCCGGTTCGCCAGTGCGTGCAAGCAACGATGGTCAGGCGCCGGTCATCGGCGGCATCACCAGCTCCGCGCGCAGTCCGATGCTGGGCGATGCGATCATTGGTTTTGCACAGATCAAGTGGGGCCATCACACGGCCGGCACGGAGTTGTTCGTCCAAGTCGGCGACGCCTGTGTGCGAGCGACGGTGCAGGCCCAACTCGCGTTTTGGTCGCGCACCTAGCTTCGCGTGTGGCGTTCAAGCGCGACGAGCAGCAACGTCATGTCCGCAGGGCTTACCCCTTCGAGGCGACCGGCCTGCCCAAGCGTTGCAGGGCGAAAACGCTCGAGTGCATTGCGCGCTTCGGTGCGCAGACCAGTCACCGCCTTGAAGTCGACTTCGCTTGGAATCGCGCGGCGCTCCATGCGCTCTTGCCGCTTGACTTCGGCGCGCTGTCTATCGAGGTAGCCCGCGTACTGGTGCTCCGCAAGCGCTGTTTCAAGCACGCCCCAAGGCAAGTGAACCCCCGGGGTGAGTCCGGCGTCCGCTGACAGCGTCTCCACGGTGTAGTCGGGTCGTCGCGCGCGTTTGCCAAACATGGGGCCGGCCAACACATCGCGCACACGCCGGAGTGCATCGCTCCGCCGTGCGAATGCTGCGGCACGCGCGGTGTCGACGATGCCAAGCTGCATCCCAATGGGTGTCAGCCGGTCCGCCGTGTTGTCGGTGCGCAGGAGCAATCGATGCTCCGCACGGCTCGTAAACATGCGGTAGGGCTCGATTGGCGTCTTGGTCACCAAGTCATCCATCATCACGCCGATGTACGCCAGGTCTCGCCCGAGCGCCCACGCGGACTCACGGCGCGCGAAACGCACAGCGTTTACGCCCGCGACCAAGCCCTGCCCCGCAGCTTCTTCATACCCGCTCGTACCATTGATTTGCCCTGCAAAGAACAGCCCTGCGATGTGCCGCGCCATGCATGAGGCATCGATCTGGTGTGGGCGCACCATGTCATACTCGACCGCGTAGCCCCACTGCACGACTTCAGCGTGCGCGCAGCCCGGCAAACGCTTGACGACGTCCGCCTGCACATCGCGGGGTAGACTGGTCGCGATCCCGTTGCAATACACCCAATCGCTCTCGTAGCTCTCGGGCTCCAAGAACACATGGTGACTATCGCGCTCAGCAAAGCGCACAACCTTGTCCTCGATCGAAGGGCAGTAGCGCGGCCCGACGGACTCAATCTGCCCGGAGAACATTGGTGCGCGATGCAGGTTCGCGCGAATGAATTCGTGTGCCTCGCGCGTGGTCTTCGTGATGCGACACGATGTCTGTGCCAGCGGCGGTGCGAAGCCATCGGGCCCAGCTGCATCCAATCCCAGATCGCTGAATGGTGTGGGCGGCGCATCACCCACCTGTGACTCCAGATCATCCCAATCGATCGTGCCCTTCGATAGTCGTGGCGGCGTGCCGGTCTTCAAGCGCCCGAGTTCAAACCCGAGCACGCGCAGCGATTTCGCGATGCCGGTGGACGGGGCCTCGCCCGCCCAGCCGCCAGGCGTCATGCGTTCGCCCTCGTGCATCAAACCGCGCATGAACGTGCCGGTCGTCAGGATGACTGCATCGGCGCCAACAAACTGCAAATCGTCATCGTTCAATCGACGGATGACCACGCCGGCGACGCACCGGCATGCATCTCCGCCGCGCTCGACTGTGAGGTCCTCAACCGCACCTTCGATGATGTCGATTTCCTGGCGCGATCCAAGCGCCGTGCGCACATATCGCGCGTAGGCATGTCGATCGCACTGTGCGCGCGGGCTCCGTGCCGCGGCGCCGCGCGATGTATTGAGCATCTTGAACATGATGCCGGTCGCATCGGAGGCAAGACTCATGAGCCCGCCCAGCGCATCGATCTCGCGCACCATCTGTCCCTTGGCGATGCCGCCGATCGCGGGATTGCAACTCATGGCGCCGATGGCATCGGCCCGGAGTGTTACGATCGCGATGCTGTGCGCCTGACCGCGCAGCATATTCGCCGCTGCCCAAGCAGCTTCAGCGCCTGCGTGTCCACCGCCAATGACAATGACACGGTACCGAGCTCGAACTGCGCACACCGCCATGCTGCTCAACGATCTATCGGCACAAAATCAATCACGACCGGAAGGTGGTCGGACGCGAATCCCTCAGGCGAAGGCGTCGTGCGATAGTCTTCACCCTCAGCACGAATCGGTGTCTTAAAGACGAAGCCCATCGCGTCCTGCGCATCCGCTGCCATCGCCGGGTTCATCAGGATGTAGTCAATCGCCCGTCGGGTCTCATGGGTGTAGTAGCCATCGTGGTCGCCGGGCGGCGTGACCATGTCGCGCATCCCAGCGCTCAGATAAGCGTGAATCGAATCGGCTTCGGGCTCAGCATTGAAATCACCCAAGACCGCGATGTTGATGTTGGGATCGGCAGCCTGCAACTCCCGAATCTTGCGCAGCACGCCCTGCGCTTCCTGGTCTCGCCAGTAGCCATACGAACCGCCCGACTTGTGGTGCACAACGAAAAGGCCGAGCTCATAGGGACTGTCCTGCCCCTCGCACGTGTGCGCCGGCACCTCAATGCGCACAAACAAGGGCGACCGCGAGAAGGCGATGTCCCGCCCCGCCTGACGAATCTTGTAGTTGCCAACATGATCCGGATGCACACCTTCCAGATCCATGTGCGGCCAGACCATCGCCTGCTTGATCGGGAAGCGACTCAAGACCGCCTGCTCAATGCCGCGCTCATGCAGGACATCGATAGACATCACATAGTCATAGCCCATGCCCTGCAGATACTTCGCATTGAATGCCGCCAGCGCGTCGCGCGATTCAATCTCTTCAAGGCCGATCACGTCTGCATCGAGTGTGCGAATCGACTTTGCGAGCGCCTCGAGCTCATTGTCCGGCTTGGCGCGCACGGTCTTGTCATAGCTGTAGCAATCGTCGTTGTATGACCCGGACAGCGACGGATCGTCATAGGCGTCGAAGAGATTCAGCACGTTGTAGGTCGCCAGACGCACGACGTTCTTCGCATGGGCGGGCGGCGTCGAGCGGACCTGTGGCGCGTCGCCCGGGCTTTCGCTTGAAGCGCTGGCCAGCCCCGCGCCCAATGCGACCACAATCGCCCCCGCTGCCATCCACATGCCTTGCCGATTCGCACCCATCGCATTGCCCCCT
>JAGQOH010000073.1 GCA_020427635.1 Phycisphaerales bacterium | reverse complement strand
CCAGCGTATCGTGCTGCACCGGACCCGCGACGGGCAGCATCATCTCAAAGACCGCGCCATGGTCAGGTGTCGCCCGGTTGCGCGCCAGAAGCACCCCGCCATGCTCGCGAATGATGCCCTCCGCCACCGCGAGCCCAAGCCCAGTGCCCCGCGCATCAAGCCGCGTCGTTGCGAACGGCTCGAACAACCGCGGCAGGATCGCAATGTCAATCCCCGGCCCATCGTCCACAATGCGAATCGAAACCCAGTCGCGCCCATCCCGCGCCTGCGTCTCACTCTCTACGCGAATCGACCCCGGTGCGTCACCACTCCGTTGCATTGCATCCACCGCATTGCGCAGCAGATTCACGAACACCTGCGTCAGGCGATCCGCATCCCCCAACACCGCCGCCTTGCCGGACAGCGCATTCTCAAACTGCACACGCCGCGCATCGCGATCAAGCGACACGAGCGTCCACGCTTCATCCGCAATCGCCTTCAAATCGACATGCTCCGTCGCGGGCGGCCGCACACGCGCAAAATCCAAAAGCGACTCCCCAAGCCGCTCAAGCCGCCCAACGACACGCCGCATCAACTCCACCCGATCCTGCGACAGCGCGCTCCCATTCTTCGCTTCCACAAGCTGCTCGACCGTGCCCTTCAGCACCGCCAGCGGCGTATTGAGTTCATGCGCAATCCCCGCCGACATCATGCCCAGGCTCGCCAGACGATCCTGGTCCGCCAAGTTTCGCCGCGCCGTTTCGAGTAAATGGTTCTTGCGCTTCAACTCCGCCGCCACCACTTCGATCTGATCCAACGCCTCAGCAAGCTGCTGCTCCTGCGCACGCAGCTTCAGGATTGACTTATTGCGCGATCGCATGATCTCGCCCAATTCATCGCGCGGAATGTCATCCTCCGGGATCAGTTCCGCGTCGCGCCATCCCTGCTGCACCGCCTCGTCCGCGCGACGCAACCGCTCGATCGGCGAATACACCTGCTTGGGCAACACAAACACCTCGAGTGTCAGCGCAATCAGCGCATAAACAGCAAGCAGCGATACCGTCAGCAGCACATAGAGCTTGGTCGTCGCCGCGCGGGCCGCAGGTGAACGCACCATCGCCGCGTGAAACTCGTTCCGCGCGATGTCATACCGCACCGCGATCGCATGATCACTCGTATCGTGCCCTTCGACCACACCTCCATTGGCCGCGCGAGCGCCGGCGGCAAGGTCCTCATCAATCCCCAGCGTGCTCGGACTGCCCGTGCGCACCGCGACCCCCGAAAGCGCCGCGCACGCCTCTGGACTGAGGTCATGCAGCGCAAGCGCAAGCCGGCACTCCCGCATCTCCGACTGCGCCACGAGCGGACGCACCGAGGCGCCAACCGCCAGCACGATCATCGCGCTCAGCGTCAATGAAAACAGCGTGTGCAGCAGAATGAGCTTGCGCCGAATACGCGACGCCGCCTGCGCCGAACCCGGCGCGCGTTGGGACGCCGGACCGGTCATGGCGTCGATCGTTCCGAGGGCGGCATGGGATTGGAAAAGTCACGCTCCGCGCGGTCAAACGCTTCGCGCTGCCTTGCGTCCTTCGCATCACGCCCAACCAGATCCAGCATGGTCGATCCGAACACAATGACAAACGCGATGAAAGCCAACAGCAACAACGCGCTCGTGCGCCGCCAACGCCGACGCGCACTCGCACGCATCGCCCCCAATGCCGCACCAACACCGTCTGCTTCCGTCGGTGCGAGCGCTTCGAGCAACCCAGCCTTCGCTTCAGGCGACGCCGCCGAGCCCAGCAATTGCTCTGCGCTCTCCAGTGCCTCCGCAAACGCGCCCGCCGAAGCCCCCATCACAAAGACGCCATCTTCCTGTGCCAAAGGCTCCGAGCGGACATGCGCAATGATCCACGCGATACGCGCCGCCCTTGGCAACGCGTGCATCGCCTTCCAAAGCGCCGCGGCTTGGGCGTGCATCTGGCCATCAAAAGGCGGCGTCGCCTCAGGCTGCGCACCGCGTGTGTGCATCGCAATGGCGCGTGTCAAACGCACGGCCCCCACCGGCGCCCGCCCACCACCACGCCCTGGGCGCTCCGCATTCGCAAGCACCGTGCACAGCGCGCTCGTCGCCGCTGCGCGATCGCCTGTCAGTGCGCACGCAATGCGCCAGAGCTGCGATTCTGTCGCATCCAGCGTGCCGACTTCGACCTGCATCTCAGCGTGTGCCATCTGCACATTCTTGCATGCCGAGCGAGTCATTGCGAAACGCGGGTCGGGTCGCTCGCGTGTCTGCAGCGCGCTACAATCGCATTGCGCCTCATCCCGAGGCGCAGGAGCCCAACCATGCCAACCGCCACCGAACGCCCCGCCGAAGCCGCCACCCGCACCGAGAAAGACACCATGGGCACGATGACGGTGCCCGCGAACGCCCTCTACGGCGCCTCCACCCAACGCGCCGTAGAAAACTTCCCGATCTCAGGTCGCCCCATGCCCCCAGGCATCCTCCACGCGTATGGCCACCTGAAGGCCGCCTGCGCCAAGGTCAATCTCGAACTGGGTCGACTCAACGAAGCCCGCGCGAACGCCATCATCAAGGCAGCCACCGAGATCGGCATAGGTCAACACCACCAGCACTTCCCGATCGATGTCTTCCAAACCGGCTCCGGCACCTCCACCAACATGAACGCAAACGAGGTCATCGCAAACCTCATCTGCATCGCCAACGGCGCGCCGATCGGCAGCTCGAAAGACCCCAACTACATCGGTGATCCCAAGACTGGCAAGGGCGTCCATCCCAACGATCACGTCAACCTGGGTCAGTCATCCAACGACACTTTCCCGACCGCCATGCGCCTCGCTGCCGCCTATGACATCCACCGCCACCTCCTGCCCTGCATCGAAGCAATGGAAACCGAGCTCGTCGCAAAGGCCAAGGCCTGGGACGACATCGTCAAGATCGGGCGCACCCACTTGCAAGATGCAACGCCCATTCGCTTGGGCCAGGAGTTCGCCGGCTACGCACAACAGCTTCGCCACGCCGAACAACGCGCGCAACACGCCCTCGATGCGCTCCTCGAACTACCGATCGGTGGCACCGCCGTCGGCACAGGCATCAACACCCATCCTGAGTTTGGCAAGCGCGTCTGCCAGAAACTCACCGAAGCCTTTGGCATCCCCTTCCGCGAAGCCGCCGACCACTGCGAAGCTCAGCACACCCAAGACGCCCTCGTCGAAGCCTCGGGACACTTACGCACCATCGCAATCTCACTCTCCAAGATCGCCTGCGACATCCGTCTGATGGGCTGTGGCCCGCGCTGCGGTATTGGCGAACTCAAGCTCCCCGAGACCCAACCGGGCTCATCCATCATGCCGGGCAAGGTCAACCCCGTCATGGTTGAGATGGCCTGCATGGTTTGCTGCCGCGTCATTGGCAACGACGCCACCATCGGTGCCGCAAACCTGGGCGGCATCGGATCCATCCTCGAACTCAATGTCGCCATGCCCGTCATGGCAGAGGCCATGCTCGACTCGATCCGCCTCGTCGCCCAGGCCGCCAAGGTCTTCACCGAACGCTGCCTCAAGGGCCTCGAACCCGACCGCGAGCGCTGCGCCGCCCTCATCGAGGGCTCACTGGCGATGTGTACAAGTCTGGTCCCCGCGATCGGCTACGACAAATCTGCCGCCATCGCAAAAACAGCCTTCGCACAAGGAAAAACCGTGCGAGAAGTCGCACGCGAACAGAAGGTCTTGTCAGACAGTGATTTAGACAAATTGTTGGACCCACGCAGCATGACCCACGCCTCCTGACTCAATTTCGCATCCCTTCCCAAACACT
The DNA here is from genome assembly GCA_020427635.1 of Phycisphaerales bacterium. Taxonomy (GTDB): domain Bacteria; phylum Planctomycetota; class Phycisphaerae; order Phycisphaerales; family UBA1924; genus JAGQOH01. Next base: position 6,320 of record JAGQOH010000073.1, on the reverse strand, counting down.
CGATTTGCCACAGTTTTCATGGCGTCACCCTTGGCATTACCCCCGCTGCGCGGCAATATGGGCCTAGGGAGACCATCGAGACTGGGGATTCGATGGAGAGGGAAGTCATGAAGGTTTGGGGTGGCGCGGTCGCAACGACGATCGCGGTGGCAATCTCGAGTCAGGCATTCGCGGGCGTGATGCAAGGTCCTGGGCATCGCCCTGCCGCCATCGATCCATTCGGCGACGAGCCGGTGTTCGCTGCGTCGCCGATGCGCTCAATCCAAATCCTGCCGGCGCCCGAGCCAGGCACCCAAGCCTTCGAATCGCTCGGCGTAATGACGCTCCTTGAACCGCCTGCCCTCTGGCCAACAAGTACCGAAGACACCGTCCCGTTGGATATCGCGGCCCTCGCCGCCCAAGCTGGCCCAAACATGCGCTTCGAACGCCTCGACCTCCCATCCACGCTCGCACAACTCAACGAAGCCAAGTCCGGCAACGCCGGAATCTTCGATGTGATCTTTGTGATCCCCGCGCCGGGCTCAGTGGGCGCCTTGGCCATGCTTGGGCTGTGCACCGTCCCACGCCGACGCTCAACGCGCTGAACGCACGCCACCACCAATTGGCGGCGCATCTGCATCAATGACGAACGTGTACGCATACGGCGCCACCAATGGCTGCACGGGCCCCGGAATGTCGCACCGCAGCGCCGACAGCCCAACATCATTCGGACGCACGCGATAGATAAACCCGCTTGGCAACTCCACAAGAGGCGTGATCCGCACCACGCGGTTCGCATGCCGAGATACATCCGCGCGATACGCCCGCCGGTCGACCACCACCCACGACCCACCCGCCAAGCTCTGCATCTCAAAGACAACCGGCATCCGCGCATCGAGCAGCCGCGCATCAAATGTCACTGGCCCATAGTGCGCCACCCGAATCTCGCGCGGCGAACTCGAAAGCACCGTCCCCGGCTCAGGCCAACAATCCGCCTCATGCAGCTCAAACGGCACGAGCCCCACCGCTCCGCCACCCAGCGACGCGGATGTATTCGGATACCGCGGCCCCGCCAACACCTCACCACCCACCGCAACATCCCCCAACCACGCCGCATCGAATGGCACGCCCGCCCCAATGATCAGATTGCCTTCCAGAGACCCAATCGCAATCTCCGTCCCCGATGCCGAATTGGTCACGCTGCGATCAATCACGACATCCGCGCGCAGCGCGCCCGCAATGTGAATCACATTCGGCGCCACCGATGGCACACTCAGCCCATAACACCGGATCGCCGCATTCACATCCCCACTCCCACCCGTTTCCCGCGTCACATCCAGCCCCGCAAGCACCAACCGCCCCTGCCCGCCGGACATGCGCGCATCAAGCTCGCCCACCTGCAAATCTCGAATGAACCCCGGCACATTGACCACCGATCCCCGTGCAAGCGTCCCAAGCCGCCCGCCGATCGTCACGCGCTGCACAATGCCATACACCGGCGGCGCAATGCCGCGCAACGTCGGCTCACTCGGCAACCCAAACGGCGCAACAACCAGATTCCCCTCAAGATCCCCCGTGATCGCACAATTCGTCATGCGCGGAATGTTCGCTCCGCCCGGCTGCACATTCCCCTGCGTTTGCAGCTCAATATTGCCCGTCACATTCCCCCGAATGTTGCTGTCATACAACTCCCGAATGCGCGAAATCGTGCCGACATCACCCGACGTATCAAGCGTCAGTGCAACATTCGTGCGCCCGAATCCCTGAATGAGATCGATCGACGCCGGCGCCTCATCCACCGTCGCGCCAATCAGCTCGACAACAAAGTCATACACCGCGTCCTGGTTGTTGATGTAGATGTTGCCAATGCGCGGCCCATTGCTCGTCACGATCCGCAGCAACGAAATCTGCCCCTGCCCCGCCGATTTGTCGAGAAACAGATCAACCTTGCCGCCGCCCGCGTCAAAGCACGAATACCCCGACTCACCGACAACATCGAAATGGGCAAAGTCTGAACAGCCCGCAACCGCCGCCTGAACAGCGCCCAACCCAATCGCGCACGCAACCAATCGCGCAAGCAAACGCATCGCGTCCTTTCCACCCACCGCCACATGTGAGTCTACGGCCACACTGCAAAGAATCCAGCGCGGTCGCGCTATTCCTCAGGGAATGGAGCCCGAACCCGCGTCAAGTCGATGTCGAGGCCCGATGGCTCGCGGGACAAAGCCTCGAAGCGTCGAAACTCCGAAAAGACACCCCCGTCGTCCACGCCGTCGCCCTTTGCATAGAGGGAATAGCCGCGCCGCGCGCTCGCCTCGCGTCGATACTCAAAGTTTGAATCCCAAGCGGGGTCGGTAGCGATGGAAATGTCGAGCCCGGCACTCTCGAGCGCTACCGGAAGAGAATCGGGCAGTACGCCGCGCTCGACCCGATACAGCTCAATCGCCAGCGCGCACACGGTACCCCGCCGATCGATCTCATCTTGGACCGAGCTCTCCGCGATCCGTGTGAGCGTGTCGGCGAAGTCCCAAACATCAAACGGGGCGTCCGTTGCGTCCAGCTTGTCAAGCACGCCCGGCTCCGGAAAGCCGGGTGGCGAGCGCCACATGCTTACCATCGACACGCCGGCGACGCTGTCCAACAATCGATTCCAGTGCTTGCGCGACCGTCGGTAGCCCCAGCCCGTCGTGAAGTCTCCTCGCACATCTTCGACGTCAGTCGCTCGGCTAAGCCCGTCCATCGCGCGCTCAAAGGTGCTGCCCAGCGGACGGCCAGCGAGCGAAATCAAATCGCGCAGCTGATCCGAATTCATCTCGTACTCCGTGGCCGACAGCTGTACTTCTTCGCGAAGCTCAGCATCAATCGACATTCGCACAAGATGGCCGACAGCACTGCGATCAGCCCCGCCCATGTCCGCCAGCTCGGCTGCATCTCGATAGAGCTCAATGGCCCCCTCGATATCACCTTTGGCTAGCGCCAAACGCGCTCCGGTCAAGCACAAATCCATGTTCCGCCGAGCCCCCAGCAAAAACCCGGCGCCAGACTTGGCGTCGAACTGCTTGCGCAGCACATCGGGGCGCGGCAATCCGGCCCCCTCTAACCGGAACGCTCGAATCTCATCAAACACACCCGCGGCACGCATCGCCTCAATGTGTTCGACGGCCGCAAGATATGCGTCGGCATCGCGCGGCGCTTCCCCATACTGAATGATGAAGCCAGGATCAGAAAAGAGCAACTCGTCGCCCAGCTCCCGAGCCTTCGCTTCCCAAACGTCTTCAAACGGTTGAGCAAGCTCTCCCGCGCGCAGCAGATGCATGTACGCATCGCCGAGACGCCCCTCTGCCTCCCACTGCTGGTTCACCCAATCATCTAGGTACGACTGTGGCTGCGGCGAAGGACTCCACATCACGAAGAACGCACCTGCTCCAGCCAATGACAACAGCAGGACGGTCGCACCGGCGATCCAAGTCAATGAGTGTTTCGTATCCCTGGCCACACGCACATCTTACATCAACGCCCTTATTTCTCCCCCACAACACTCGCCCACACATCCTTGGCGCTGAGCTTCGCAAGGTCCTGCTCCAGCTTCTCCTTGAATTCATCGAAGTCCAGCACCTCGGGGCGGTTGGCAAGCTCGACCGGCGCATCGCTTTGCACAAGCGTGAGCGAGCCATCGCCCGACACGCTCACGACCCAGCGGCCGGGGGTGATGCCGCGATAGACCGCTTTGCCGACAGTCGTGCGCGCGGCGGCGTCCCAATCGATGCCCGCGATCGCCGGGTCGATGACCACACCTTGCTCGGGCGGCGTGCGCGCATCGAAGACCCGCCGCATCCACAGGCGACCATCGATGACCACCGCATCGACATACAACTCGGCGCCGGCATGGAAGGGTGTGTCGATGGTTGCAAGTGTGCCGTCGGATGTGCGCACGCGGACCTGCACTTGCGACGGCGCATCGTCGCTCGCTTCAGAGACGAGCAGTTCGGTGACTGCGGTGCGGCGCACGGCGGTGTTGTATTGCTCGCGGAGCGATTCGTATTGCGTGCCGAGCGCTTCGAGGCGATCGCGATAGACGCGCTCGACAAGCCCCGCGCGGACGAGGCGATAGCCCGTGATCGCGACGACGATGGCGAGGACAGCGAGCGAGGCGGAAGTGACGATGCGGAGGGGGGAGAACTTCATGGCGGCTCCGGGCTAGGACACACCTAAACGGATCGACAAAGCGCGGGATGTTTGTGTACTGACAGCCAGCAGAAAATCGTCGAGGGGAAGACGACCGATTTGGTCCGGGTCATCTTCCGGAAGACGTCTGATTGACGACTCGGAAGATACGAGGAAACATTTCCCAACAAACCGTGGGTGTTTCGCATAGAACGCTTTGATCCCCTTCAACGTGTGGCGGGCCGAACTCGTGACTTCGACGCCAACTGGCTCAGCAGGATCGTCGTAGACGAAATCAACTTCGAGCTTCTTCTCTCGCCAGTGAAACAGGCGGCTGCCCGTCTGCAAGGACAAGCCGTACAGATGTGATGCTGCCAGGTTCTCGATGAGAAAGCCTCTCTCGGCAGTATCGGAAATGCAAGCGAGTCCCCGATCAAGCGCGGCGTTTCGAACCGCACCGTCGACAAAGTAGACCTTCCTGCCTCTTCGTTGAATAGCCTCTTCACTGCCTGCATACGGCGGCAGCGTGAAGATCAGGAATGCTCGCTCCAAGTAGGAGATGTATTGCAACACTGTTGCCTTTGTGATTTCCAATGTGGTCGCTAGGTTGCTCACACCCATTTGCCCGCACATCTGGCCAGCGAGGAGATAGAGGAGCCTCTCGAGAATGATTGGCTCTCTGATTTGAAAGGTCTGCGGCAGGTCCATGCCGGTAACCCGCTGGACTGCTTCTGATCGGAGCGTCTGCTGGGATCGCAAGAGAGCCTCTTCCAGAGGAAGCCCATCGTGTTGCAGCAACAATTCGGGGAATCCTCCAACGACCGCGTAGAGCGTTCGCGACGCCGCCAAGTTTGGCAGTGGCGTTTCACGCTGGACCGCCGCTCGCAATGTTGCGTGGAGCGAGGTTACAGCCGGCATAGACAGGTCTTGATTGTGCAGGCGCAAGTACTCATCAAAGTTGTACGGCGTGAGGAACTGTTCAGTCCATCGCCCAATCCCACTCTCGACTTGGCGATCCCTTAGTGCTGCAACCGAACTTGATGTGGCTGCGATGCGAATCGGCCACTGTTCGTCGTAGAAAGTCTTGAGCCAGAGATCCCAGTTCTTCGCGTAATTCAATTCGTCCAGCAGGAGGTAAAGTGGTGATTCGGCAGTCGCGTTCTCACGGCGCACAAGCGCCTTCGCCCAACTGCCCAGTGGATAGTGATGGAGCAACGGGTGGTCCATTCGCATGAACCACACTCGCTTCGGGCTGACGCCGGAGTCGATGATCTGTTGTGCGGTTTGGTAGAGCGCGACAGTTTTCCCAACGCGACGGGGCCCGAGTACGAGTTGGAATCGCAGCGGACTCTCGACCAGTACCTGCCAGAGGCATTGGGCCAGATGTCGTTTGGTTGGCCGAGCCAAAGCCTCAGGGACATTGCCTAGTCCATGCCAGGGGTTCTGGTGGACCAGGGCGTCCAGGTAATCGGACGGCTGGGGCTTCCAAGTGGTCGAGTCCATGGGCACCATTGTACCAATGATCGACTATAGGTCAATGGCAAATGAACCAAATCAAAGAAACAGGTAGTCTGTTAGGGTGCCAGATCACCCTAACGCCGCCTTCTCCCCCACCGCCTGCCACGCAATGTCCTTGCGGTATTGCTTGCCCTCGAACTGGATCGCGTCGGCGGCCTTGAGCGCTCTGTCGCGTGCCTCGGCGACGGTTGGGCCGGTCGCGACGACATTCAGCACGCGGCCGCCCGCGGTCACGAGTTGGCCCGGCTGCATTGACGCGTTGCCATCTCGCGCGGGGCGGCCCTTCTCTTCAATGCGCGTGCCAGCGTGGAAGATCGTCACGCCTTCGATCGCCGCAGCTTCACTCAACCCCGTGATCGGCAGGCCCGTCTTGGGCTTCTCGGGATAGCCGGCACTTGCGAGCACGATGCAGCAGGCCGCATCGTTCGACAGATCGAAATCATCGATGCTTGCGAGCTGGCCCGTTGCGGTTGCATACAGCAGCTTTGCGAAGTCGCCGGTCATCCGCCGCACGAGGCACTGACATTCGGGATCGCCAAACCGCGCGTTGAACTCGAGCACCTTGGGGCCCGCGTGCGTGAGCATGAGCCCGGCATAGAGCACGCCGCGATATTCGATGTCATCGCGGCGCAGCGCATCGATCGTGGGCACAATGATCT
>JAGQOH010000072.1 GCA_020427635.1 Phycisphaerales bacterium | reverse complement strand
GATACGCGCGTGGTGATGATGCTGACGTGGATCAGCACGTATGGCATTCGGTTGCCTTTGGCGTGGCTTGGATCGGGCGTAGACATCCCGCTGGACCTATTGCCAAGTTGGCTTGGCGGTGGGGCGGGGGTGGTGTTGCCCAATCCCGCGCCGCTGCAGCACCTGTTTGACATTGGCCCCTTGGCGGGGATGTGGATCGGTCTCTGCACGGAGCACTTGACGCGTGCGACGGTGTTTACGGCGCGGTTCCTGCAGGGGGGATGGCAGCGCGTCAAGGTGTAGGGTGCTCATCTTCCTGGCGCGGCATGTAGGTGAGGGCGCGTTCGCCATATGTTGCATTTGTCCAGGGGAAGCCCGCGAGGACGGGGCGGATCTCGCGCTTGAAGTAGTTGCGCGCCAACTTGACCCACGCGTCGTCGTCGTAGCTGTTGCGATCGATGCCTGCGGCGAGCAATGCGACGTGCAAATCGGCGTCGGTGATCCAACCATCGTCGGTGAGATCCGGGCATTGGGGCGTGGGTTCGCCACAGTGTTGGCCCATGTATGCGATGACAGTGGCGATGCGCTGAACCTCTTCGGTGGGCGTGAAGGAGAGCAGGCGCAAGGTGCGTTTGGCTTCTTCCTTGTCGAAGAGCGAGATTGGCTCTTTGAGCTGTTTGCCAATGAACTTTGAGATCTTGCGCCACTCCTTGGCGGTGAAGTTGGAGCGATTGATACCGATGCCCGCCATGGCGAGGCGAATGTCTTCCCAGTTGACAACGCCGTCACCTGAGATGTCGGGGCAGCCCGGCGTGAGGTCGTCGCAGTGCTGACCGAATGAGCGCAGGATGATTGCGAGATCATTGATGTTGTAGTCGCTCGGTTCGAGGTCCCAAGGAACATCCGTGACTTTGATGACGAACTTGTATCGTCGCCCGACCAACGAGAGTTTTGAGACGCGGATCTCGTAGAGGCCCGCGGGCTGGATGGAGCGGACGTGCGCGTAGCCATCCTTGTTGGCGAGGCTATAGGCGAGCAGCTTGCCATCGATGATCGACTTCTTGGTCAAATAGACTTTGTCATCACGGAGGGCGATCGAGGCGTCCATGTCTTCGCCATTGAATTCCATGTCGATGTCGATGATGGCGGCGTGATCGAGGCGAAGCCAGAAGTAGTCATATGGATCGCGCAGCGCGAGTCTGTACTTGCCGGGCTCGATGAAGATCGCTTGCCACTTTGCATTGTTGGGCTCGTAGGGATCATCAGGGAAGTCTGTGGCGAGCCACTTGTCGAGTTCGAGGTCCTTTGTGGTCGTGCGGAAGTCGCCAAAGGTATGCAGGCGCTGCGGACCCGTTTCACACGTTGGCGCGGTGAAGTCGCCATTGAGGCATTGACCAATCAGTTGGCCAATGAGCAGGCCCTGGCTATCGAACAGGGGCGCGCCATCGGAGCCGTTCTCACCAAAGCCGAACCCCCCGCGCAAATCGACGGCGAGGGCGGTGCGACTTGTGCAGGGGTCTTCGCGCGACAGGATGCCCGCGCCGACGCGCTTTTGCGTAAGCCCGGGATAGTGCACGAAGGAGACCGGGTCGTCGGGTGATGGCTTGGGTGGATCGATTTCCCATTGCGCGAAGGCGGCGCCTGGCGGGGGATCTTGCAATAGGCGCAAGAGTGAGAAGTCGGTATCCGCGAGGGAGATGATGTAGTTGGCGCCGATGCGCGTTTGGACGTTCATGCGCGCTGTGCCGCTGCACTGCGTGTGCTCTTCGAAGAAATGGGCCTCCACCGTGTCGGCGACGTCTTGGGTGGCGATGGCGTGACGCGCCGTGACGACCCAAGGAATGTTTGTGCGCGGGTCACCATCTTCGATGAGGAAGCCGGTACACATGTAGGGAAACTTGTCGGCGATGTATTCGAGGCGAACGACGGATGCGCGCTGCGGCGCGTCGGCGGCGAATTCGCACGCGGCGTCAAGGTGGCATGGCTCAGCGATGTAGGTGAGCGGTTGGGAGGCGCCGGACACTTCGGGCGCTTCGAGCGGCGCTGTGATCGCGGCGACGTCGGATACTTCGAGGATGCAGTCGATGGGGTCGGCGCCTGCGGGAGTCCAAAGTTCAATCAGGACGGCGCTTGCGCGCACTGTGGGCGTCCAGAAGGCACGATCCATCGTGTCGGCGAGCTCGAAGTATTGGGCGGCGACGTGTCCCTCGGCGTCGCCAATGGTGAGCACGGCGTCCGCGGGGACTGCGGCGCTGAGCACGTTGATGCGCAGGGCGAGGGCTTGCGGCACGGCGATTCGGGCGTGGAACAGGTTGGCGCCATCGGCGAGCAGCGTCCATTGCCCGTGGTTGAGGATGTTGATTGTGCCCAGGTTGGGCGCGGGGATGTTGACGCCAATGCTGCGCCCCGATCTTGCGGATTCGTCAGGGGGAGGCAGTTCGGGCGGGGCATCCCAGTCGATGGTGGGCACGGCCTGCCATGCCGCGGCGTCAATGGTTGGGGGACAGAAGAAGGTGGAGGCGCTCTCGGGCGCAGCGCACGCCTGTGGCGTGGGCGCGATGAGCGGTAGCAAGAAGCAGGCAATCGCGAGCACAGGGCGGAACTGGGCCATCTGGCGCCTCCTTTCCGGCGGGTCGTCAGGTCCATAGATGCGCCTGCGCCCTGCCGGTTCCCGTCGCCCTTCAGTTTAGGGCTCGGCGGGTGGCGGCGAGGGTGGAAGCGTGGTCAGGATGCGCAGCGCGAAGGTCTCTGACATGTAGGGGTAGTTGGAGAGCGGGGCGCGGATCTCGGCCTTGAAGAACCGCGTGATCGTCTTGGTCCACTGCTTCTCATCGTAGTCGTCGCGGTTGAAGCCGGCTTCGTTGAGGGCGATGCGGACGTCGTCGCGTGTGACGCGACCATCGCCTGTGACGTCGGCGCAGAACTCGTCGCGGCAGGTGCGCCCATATGTGCCCAGCATGCGCACGAGAAGCTCAGCTTGCGCGGAGGGTACGCTCCTGATGCGGGTGAGGACCGGCTTCTTGTCCGCCTTGTCAAGCTGCTTGATTTCGTCCTTGAGCGACTTGGCGATGGTTTTGGCCTGTTTCTTCCAACTCTTGGCGTCGTATGCGTCGCGGTCATAGCCAAGTGTTTCGAAGATGAGGCGGACATCGGAGAAGTCGACGCCGCCATCGCCCGTGACATCGCCGCAGCCGGCGACGCCTGTGGCGCAGGTTTGCCCAAAGGTCTTGAGGACGACGATGAGGTCGTCGGTGTTCACCAGGTCATCGCCTGTGACATCGCCGGCGACGGTGTTGAAGTCGATGAACAGTTCATAGGGGCCGCCTTGCCCGGACTTGCGATGGACCTGAACCCAATAGCGGCCTTGGTCGAGTTCGGTCTGAATGACGACGGGGTTTCCGGTGTCGACGGACTGGATGGTTGCGCCGAAACGATCCATGAGGGTGAGTGCGATGCCAACCTCGCTTGCGTCATAGGTGGCTGCAAGCACTGCGGGGCCTGAGGCCGAGACGTCGACCGTGAAGAAATCATCGGCGTCGCGGAGCTTCATGTCATGGAGGCCGTCGGCGACTTCCTTGGCTTGTCCCCAGGAGTTGTTGGGTTCGTAGGGGTCTTCGGGATCGGGGCCATTCAAGATGGGTTCAAGGCCAAGCAGGGTGAAGGACGAGGAGAGCCTCCCGATGATGTGAATCATGGTGGGGAGGTTGACGCAATCGAGCGGCCCGCCATTGAGACAATAGCCGTAGGTTTGTCCGATGACGCGTCCGTCGTTGTTGTACATGGGGCTGCCGCTGGAGCCAGGTTGCATGACACCAATGCCACCGCTGATGTCGAGGGCGACATAGTTGTTTGCGGGGAAGCAGAATGAGTCGGTGTAGATCGCGCCGGTGGTGATGCGTTTGCGCGTGGCGCGTGGGTGATGGACCGCCATGATGCTGCCACTATTCACGCGTGACGAGGACCAGCCGGCAAAAGCCGCGCCGAATGGAGGGGGCTCTGCGAGGCGCACAAGGCACACGTCGGAGTTCGAAGAAGCGCCGATGAGGCCAGCGCCTTCGGTAACGACGCGCTGAGCGCGGCGCGGCTGATCACAGTTTTCCAACTCGTCGAAGTAAATGACCTCCAGCGATTCGGCGGAGTACTGTGTGTTGAAGCAGTGGTTGGCGGTCAGGAGCCAGGGGATCTGCGTATCCGGGTCGGCATCGGCGAGCAGCGAGCCTGAGCAGGAGGAGGAGTACTCATAGCCCTCGCTTTGCGCGATGAAGTGGAGCTTCACGGCGGCGGCGCGGCGCGGGTCTTCCGGCGCGAGTTCGCAAGCGGCATCAATGTGGCAGGACAATTCGGGCCCATCGGGACTCACGCTCAGTCGCGCGGGGCCAAGCACGTCAAGAAACTCGTGGAGCAATTCCGAGACGTCGGCAACGATAAGTTCGTCGCGTTGATCGGACGGGATTGTGATCTCGACGAAGGTCGTCTCGCCGGGAACGGTAGCGGCCCAGAACTCGCCATCGATGAGCAAGCCGCGGCCTTCGTATTGACCAAAGACTTCGCCGTCAGCGGTGCCGAGTGTGATTTGCGCGCCGGGTGGCAAGTCGAGGTTGAAGAACTTGATGCGAGCGCCCTTTGCCTCCGGAGACCGGATCTTGAGGCGGCAGGTCAGCGAGCCGTCGCCAAGTTGATCCCATGCGCCGAGATTGAGCAGGTCGATGATTTCCCCGCCGCGCGGCGGAATGACCAAGCCTGTGCAGGTGTCGGGGAGGTCGTTGGGCTCGAACTGGATCGCGCTTAGGCCGGGCCAGGTGAGGGTCGGCGCGGTATCCCAGGCTTGTGGATCGATGGCGGGCCCCGCGCGAAAACGCCGCATGAGTTTGGTCATGGGGTCGAGGCCCTGGATGACCGGCTCGGCATCGGTCTCGGCGGCGGCGGCGGATGGGCCAAGCGCGAAGGTGAGTGCGAGGCCGGCGTAAGCCAACTGGGCAACGTGGCGGCGTGAGCGTCCTGGTTCGGTCATGTGGCGTCCTTCCGGCGGCTGCTCATGGGTCACGATAGCACGCCCGCACAACATGCGAAAACCGCCTATCTCAGGAATTGTTGCATTTGCAGCGGGTTGGTTCCCAAGGAAGGGCGCCAGGCCTATTCAGGGGGGCTCATCCACTGCGGAAACCGCGGTGGGCTGGTCAGCGATTCGAGGAATGCGAGGAGTTGCTCCGCCTCAGAATCGTTGAGATGCAGGGGGCGAAGCAACATTTCTTGGCCATCCAGGGCGTTGTGCGCCGGTGGAAGTGCGCCATCGAATGTCGAGTAGTGGGCGATGACATCGCGCAGCGTCTTCTTCTGGCCTTGGTGCATGTATGGCGCGGATTGGGCGACGTTGCGGAGGGTGGGGGTCTTGAAGCGGCCAAAGTCTGCGCTCGTGCGCGTGAGGTATTCGAGGCGCTGCGCGGTGGGGCCTTCCGGGGCATCGGAATACTCGCTGCGCGCACTGAAGGGGTCGGCCTTGAGTTGATCGACGGCGGCAAAGCGCCCGGCGTCGTTGTCAGGGCCGTCACCCGGAGCGATGCGCGCGGAGTGAAATGCGCCATCGGAGAAAGTTGGGCCCGCGTGACAGGCGACGCAGTTGGCGCGGCCAATGAACAGCTTGAGGCCACGTTGGGCGTCGGGTGAGAGCGCGTTGATGTCGCCGGCGGGGTCATTGCGGAGCGCGAGGACGAATCTGTCGAGGGGCGCATCGGCGAAGACGAACTTGCGTTCATAGGCAGCGATCGACTTGGCAGCGTTGACCATAACGCGCACGGGGTCGGTGCGGTCGAGCGGGCCAAAGATGGCTTGGTATGTGTCGCGATAGTTGTCGGCAATGACTTGTGCGATGTGCTCCGGGGTTGCGCCCATTTCGACATCCTTGGTGAGCGGACGCGTGGCTTGGGACCAGAGCGTGTCGGCGCGGCCATCCCAGTTGAACCAGGGATGGTGTGCGGTGTTGAACAGTGCGATCGAGTGTCGTGGGCCAAGGCCCAGCCCTGCGGCGAGTGGGGTTTGGTCGGCGAGCCCAAACTTCGGGTCGTGGCAGGTTGCGCAGCTGACGGTGTCATTGGCCGAGAGGCGCGTGTCGAAATAGAGATAGTGGCCAAGCGCGGCGGCGCGTTCATCATCGGCGTATTTGTTTGTCGGATCGGGCGGTGGATCGGGCACGGGGGACATGCGCAGGATGGTGCGCAGTTCGTCTTGCGTGAATTCGACGGCGGGTGTGGGTGGCGGTGGAGCTGGTTGTGTGTTGGCGACCTCAACGACCTGCTGCGTTCCTGTCGGTGATTGATCTGCGTTATCGCAGGCGGCGAGGAAGGTGAGCGCGATGCAGCATGCGGCGCGGCGCATGGTCAGTGGACCTCGATGTCGAAGGCGGCGCGTTCGGTGATGGCACCTTCCGTGATGTCGATGTAGACCTTCCAGGGGCCGGGCATGTGGAGGAGCATGCCTTGCACGCGGAAGCCATTGTGCGGGTCGCGCCCGGTCTCGACGCGCGGGCGCACGCTCATGCCATGACCATGCTGGGGCATGGCGGCGTCGGCGCTGATGGCGATAGGGCCCTTGGTGCGCGTTGGGTCGGCGTGGCCTGTAATCGTGACGAACATGTTGAAGAGTTCGTTGAGGCGCACGGGGTCGGGGCTGAGTGTGACGTGGAGCGTGTATGTGCCGTCGATGGACGTGATGTCGATGGGGCCCCGGGCGGTCGCAATGGCCTCGGCGGCGGGGACGAGTGTGACGGGGTCGCAGTTTTCCTCGGGGGCGGTCGCGGCGCTGACCGGCGTGGTTTGCTGCGCAGGCGTAGTCGGCGCGCGATCGCACGCCCCCAGAAGGAGCGTGCCAATCGCGAGGCTCAAGAGAGTTCGATGCCGGGCGGACATGCACAGATCGTAGTCGCCCGTGCGGATGTGCGTCAGCAGGCGCTGCCGAAGTTGAAGAGGACCAGATTGAGATCGGCGAGGGTAACGAAGCCATCGCCATCGACATCGCCGCCCACGCCCGTGCCGACGTGCTGTCCGAAGTTGAAGAGCACGAGGTTGAGGTCTGCGAGGTCGACGGCGTTGTCGCCCGTGGCATCACCAGGGCACGTTGCTGGGAAGACCTGCACGGAAGTCAGATGCAGCGTGAAGAGCTCAGCGCCAAGGATTGAGAACGATTCGAGGCCTTCGAACGGGCCGGCGGGACTCTCGGCGAGCACGCGGATTTCATCGCCGAGCACGGTCGCCAGCCCGGGGACGGTGATTGAGACATCGTTTGGCCAGCATGCGCGGTAGCACGCGGTGTCCTGGCCGCCAAGATTGACCTTGCCTTTGCCGCAGCCCTTGGGCCATGCAGTGGTGCGCGCGACTTCGCCTGGGAGCATGCCCGGGATCGCGAGGATCTGCACACCATTGCTGTAGACCTCGACCTGCATGCTTGATGAGCCAGCGGCGGAGTAGTCGGCAGTGATGGACTTGTCATTGGGATCGCCCGGCAGTGTGTCCTGCGCGATGCGCAGCCAGCCAAGTTCCTGGCCCGGGGGAAGGCCACCCAGGTCGCCCGTCGAGCGGCACTCGATGTGCGCGCTCTCCGTGTCGCAGTTTGGCGGCAAGCCGGCGCAGGGGGTGGGTGGATCCCACAGGATTGACATGGCGGTGACAGGATCGGTAGCGGGGCGGGAGACGTGGAGGCGGACGCCATCCTGTCCGGAGGAACCGAGGTTGTCGATCGCGAGGTTGGGCGCATCGCCTTGCATCTGTGCGATGCCAAGTGTCTCGACATCGACGTCGCCAAATTGCAGGGCTTCACTGTTGAAGGTGACGGGACCCACGTCGTGGCCGCCCATGGTGATTTCTGAGACCCATTCGATGGTCGAGGTGACACCAAGTGCGGTGACGACGAGGCGTTCGACATTGGGATACTGCGTGAGCGTCAACTGATCGATGATGGTGGTTGTCCCGAGGCCAAGTGTGGTGCCCTCTTCGACTTTCCAGGTCACCTCGATTTTGTCGCCGCCACGCTCGCAGCGCGGAGAGACGCGGAGTGAGGGTACGCCTTCGTCGGTGACGATCATGCCGTATGGGGCGGTCGAGTCGAATTCGGCGATGAGCGCGCCGGTTGGGTCGAAGAGCTCGATATGTGAAGCGCTTGAACCGATGGGCGTGAAGTCAACTGTGCCAATCATGTTTTGGCCGAATGGCGTGAGTGCGCCTTCGAGCGAGAGATTCATGAGTGGGATGTTGTCGAGCATGTCTGCGCGGCCGCGGGACTGGAAAATCAGTTGCCCGCCGTCGAGTGATACCGGTCCACTGATCTGGCCGCTCCAGCCCTGAGCGCGCCCCAGGCGCACGCATACGCCATCTTTGCCAGTGCTCCCCAAGCAGCATGTGCGCAGCTTGCGGTCGGCTTCGACGCTCAGTTCAACGCCGGTGAAGCTGTCATGCTGCAGGCCATGGGCGCTCATGCTCACGAAGGGCGCTGCGTACTGGTCGACGACGACGCCGTCGCCAAAGGCGACGAAGGATTGTGTGGCCGGTATTTCGGGTGACGTCACCTGCATCGGCGCGGCGTAGAACTCCAAGCCCGCCGCGGGTGGAATCGCGCCGACACCCGACGATGCGGATGCCCAGTAGACGGCGGCTTTATTTGCGGCCGTGCCGAAGTATGAATCGAACGTGCCAAGTGGCGCCGGTGGCGACCACACGCCGGCGCTACCCGGGAAGGCGAAGACGCCGCCGTCCCAGTCTGCGCGCGTGACGATCTGTGCTTCCCATGTGTGGGCGACGCCGTCGTGCGCGAGCGCGAGCCCGGCATCGTCGGGCACCGCGATGGCGACGGCGTAGACGTTCTGGGCGATTGGGCTGTCGTCGTTGACGAAGTCGAAGCGCGTTTGGTTGCCGCCGACTCCGTTGCCCTGCAACTCGAGCCTGAGGCACGCATCTTCATCGGGCAGCGATTGCATCGTGCATGGATCCGGTTGCAGATATGGGAGGATGGCGAAGCAGAAGGTGAGGGGGCCAGGTACGGCCATTACGTAGACCATCTGGTACGCGGCGCTCGTGGTGGCGATGGCGAGCACAGAGGCTGCGCCGGCCAATGCCGCGCGTCGCAATGCGCACCCGCGGCGGGGATTCGGTGCAAGGTGATTGCAAGTGGCCGTCATGGCTCGGCTCCTTGGGCAAGGTCCAGGTTGAGCGCACGTCCGCCACATTGGGGCCGCGTCGCCAGGAAGGACTTGCCGCGAGGGTGTCGAACCTTGCAGCTGTTTTTGGGGGCGGCGGGATATTTCGCCCGGGCTACCCGGGTCACCCGAGGCTCCTAGCAGATGGTTCCGAAGTAGAAGAGCATCAGCTGCAGGTCATCGAGGTCGCAGTCGTTGTCGCCATCGACGTCGCCAGCGGGGCCGAGCGTGCCGAAGTTGAAGAGCAGTAGCTGGAGGTCGTCGAGATTGACAAGACTGTCGCCATTGAGGTCGCCGATGCAGGCGTCGCCAATGCCCCAGAAGCCGCCGACAAGGGAGTAGCTGCCACCAGTCGCAGGGTTGGAGGCGTCGGGCTGGCCAATGGTGCCTGATAGTTCGTAGTTGCCGCCGGTGGCGTTGAGGACGCCGCCGCCGTCGATGGTGTGCCAGTCGATTTCGTAGGTCGGGCCGGCGAGGGCTGCCGTTGTACAGGCGAGCGCCAGCCATGTGATCACGGATCTGCGGACTGTGTTCATTTGGAGTCTTCCTCTCGTGCGCGGTTGCCGCGGCGCTTGGCGTCCTGCTCTTGACGTGTCTGCCGCAGGCGATGGCCTTGAATGCCTTCTTCCCATGGTCGCCCGAACGCTTCAGGGTTCAGGTAGCGGCCGAGCTCGTCGCCTTGCTTGTCCACTTCGTTGATGAGGCGGTTGGCATTGGCGTAAGCGTCCTGTCGGATGCCCGTGACTTCCCAACTGACGCGTTTGCCGGGCAGGCCACCACCAATGACGAACGTGTTGGAAGCGACTTCCTGTGCGATGAAGAGGTCGGGCATGGGCGCGCCGATGGCGGTGAGCTGATAGCGATAGTCGCGATTGAGTGCTTCGAAGTATTCGGGGAGTTCGACTTCGGCGATGCCACTGTTGTCGAAGGTGGCGACACCGTTGTAGATATTCATCATGTCGGGCGATTCGACGAAGGAGTGGATGAGAAACTTGTTGGTGGGGTCGAGCGGATGATCAATCTTGAATGCGCCGGCGTTCTTGGAGAGCGTGCCGTTGACGTGGACTCTGCCATCGAAGTATCCGGCCCAGTTTGCGCCGGTGCCGGTGGCTTCGCCATAGACGCCATACGCGCGGTTGCTTCCGGTGCCATCACCACCCGAGGCGGCGCTGCCAAAGACGCCATAGGCTTCGCGGTTGCCATCGAAGTAGTTGGCGAAGGCAAAGCCATAGACGCCGCGCGTCAGGTTGATGCCGGATTGTTCGCCTGAGGCATAGCCAAAGACGCCGGTGCGCGTGCCGAAACCAGTGCTGGTTGTTGTGCCTTCGACGCCGAATTCGCCGCCTTCGCCAAAGATGCCTGTGCCTACGGCGTCGGCCACGTGGTTCGTGGCGTAGACGCCATAGCCAGGGCTTGCCAGTTCGGCGCGCGTGTCTGTGCCCGAGTTTGTCGCGACGAGCGCGGTGCCTGTGGAGGTTGTTGACACCACGCCGATTCCGTCCGGACTGAAGCCGCGCACGCCCTGGCCTGATTCTGATCGTCCGTAAACGCCCCAGCCGGTCCCGGCGTGCGAGCCATACACGCCGATGCCGGTGCCACCGGTGCCATTGTTGATGCCGCGCACGCCTGCGCTCAACGAGCCCGGGGATGTGGAGTTGATCACGCCGCGCACGGCGGCGGCGTTTGAAGCGGTGGCATCGGTGTCGCCCTGAACGCCGACGCCGGTGGTGGAGGAGCCGGACACGCCGACGCCGCTGCTCGAATCACCCACGACGCCGGTGCCGTTGGCCGACTCGCCGTAGACGCCTCGGCCGCCCGGGGTTGTG
>JAGQOH010000071.1 GCA_020427635.1 Phycisphaerales bacterium | reverse complement strand
AGGACGGTCTGGAAGCGCCGTTCGAGGGCCTTGTCCTTCTCGATGTACTTGCGGTATTCGTCGAGTGTTGTGGCGCCGATGCAACGCAACTCACCCCGCGCCAGCATGGGCTTGAGCATGTTGCCCGCATCGACCGCGCCTTCCGCGGCCCCAGCGCCGACGATCGTGTGCAACTCGTCAATGAACAACAGGATCTGCCCGTTCGAACGTCTCACCTCATTGAGCACGGCCTTCAGGCGCTCTTCGAACTCGCCACGGAACTTCGCGCCAGCGATCAGCGAGCCCATGTCGAGTGCAAATACATGCTTGTCCTTGAGCGTTTCGGGCACATCGCCCCGCATGATGCGCTGGGCGAGGCCTTCGACGATGGCGGTCTTGCCCACGCCCGGTTCGCCGATGAGCACCGGGTTGTTCTTTGTCTTGCGGGAGAGAATCCGGATCGTGCGGCGAATCTCGGCATCGCGACCGATGACGGGGTCCAGCTTGCCCTGTTGGGCGGCTTTGACCAAGTCGATACCGTACTTCTCAAGCGCTTCGTAGGTAACCTCGGGATTGGCGCTGGTCACGCGCTGGGTGCCGCGCACGCTGGTGAGCGCCTGGAGGAGGCCTTCGCGCGTGACGCCGGCGTCGGTCAGTGTGCGCACTGCGGCGCTGTCTTTCGCGACCGCGAACATCGCAAGCAGCACGTGCTCGACGGAGACATACTCGTCCTTGAGGCGCTTGGCTTCATCCTCAGCATGCACAAGCACGCGGCTCAACTGCTGCGTGATCATCACCTTGCCGTGCTCTGCGCCGGGGCCACCCACCGAGGGACGGCGCTCCAGGGCTTCGCGTACGCGGTCGGTTACCTCGACCGGATTCACATCCATGCGCGCAAGCAGGCGAGGCACGAGCCCGTCGGACTGCTCCACAAGCGCGAGCAGGACATGCTCGACATCCACCTCGGTGTGCCCCAGGCGCACCGCGATCGATTGGGCTTCAGTGATGGCTTGCTGAGTCTTCTGGGTCAGGCGATTCGGGTCCATAGCGCAACCTCCTTGTGCCGTGAACTTGTTGCAGCGCCTGTGCCACTCCCGAGGCGAAAATGCCAATGAAACAGGGCCCAAACCCGCTTCCTCGGCAGGTCTGGGCCCGTTGGGTGTCAGTCTGGCAGATGGCCGCGGATGCGCGGTTATTGGGCTCGGCGCACGCGGATGATCGAGTCGCGCTTGAGTCCAAGTGTTTCAGGAGTCGGGGCCTTGGCGGCCTCGGCGAGCGCTTCCTTTGCACCGGGGGCGTCAGGACTCAGGATCGTCACGCCGGATCCAACACCGATGACAACGGTTGGCACGTCGCGCTCGCCTTCGCCCACGATCGTGCGCACACCGGTGTAGCCATGCTCACGAAGCCACTGGGCTTGAGCGCTGCGCAGGTCTTGGAGAATGGAGTCGCCGCGTCGAATCCAGGGGCGCGTGCGGAGCAACTCGGCGACGTGTTCCTGTGTGATCTCTTCCCAGGGGCTGATCGCGATGGGCGGCAAGGGCTCACGTGTGCGCACGAAGATGAGCACGCCCGCCTGGGCGGGGTCGGCGCCATATGGGAGGGGCGAATTGGGGACATAGTTGCCGGTCTCGCGCCCGCCGGTAGCTTGTCCGACATCGCCTGGCGAGGGATCGGCGTTGAGCACGAGCGAGCGGCCGTGGTCGCGCGGCAAGGACAGCACGATGGGCTGATCCACGGGGCGCGTCGACTGAATGATGGGCCCGGCAAAGGCCGGCTCAAGGCCCGCGGTCGGGCCGATCAGCAATGCGGCGGCGCACAGGGCGGCCCCCGCCGCCACCGGCGCGAATTGGCGCGATGACATGTTTCACCTCCGCGGGAAGGATAGCCCAGACGAGCGCGACTGAGAAACGTAAACCAAGCGATTTCAAGCATTTGCAGGCGGAATGCCGCCTGCGGCCTGCTCAAAGGCGATTGCTGGGGGTGGGCCCCCGAGTTCGCCGTACAGATTGATAAGTTCGGCAATCTGGTGGGAGGCCAGGCGCTCGTCACGCAGGATGGCCCTGGCGGACTCGGTCGGCATGTGGCCCCTGCCTTCGTCCGGAAACGCACGGTTCAGCACGGCAGTCCACGCTGCGGTGTTGGGCGAAGCAACGTCGGTGAGGAATGCGGTTTCGTCGTCGCGCAGGATCGAGCACGCCGAGTCGCGCGCTGCGATCACGCGCATGCCAAGCGCCATCGCATCGAGGACCAACGAGTGCTGGGCGCCGGTCGCGGTCGGAACAATGAGCGCGTCGCAACGGAGCGCGAGCGAGCGATTGGCTTCGAGGCTTGGGGTCAGGGTGAGGCGCTCGCGCAGGCCCAGTTGGTCGAGGCGACCGGCGCGGTGGAGCCAGCTGCGCGAGGCTTCGTCGACAAAGAGCATGGGGCGATCCGGCAGCATGGTCCAGGGGTCGACCGTGTCGGGGGCGTCGCCTGGCGCAGCGGTGGGCTTGGTCATAAGGGTGGCGGCCTCTGCGCGCTCGCGCGCGCCGGGAGGCAGGCGAAGGGCATCGGGGTCGAACGCTGCGAGGGCTTCGAGCAGCGCGCCAGGGTGATCCGGGCTTGCGGGATCGGCGAGGATGGCGAGCGCCAAGGGTTCGCCTTCGCGGCGCTCAGGCGCCGGCGCTTCGGGCACATGCACGCCCCAGGGCACGAGGCGCACCTTGGCGCGGGCGCTGGCGGCTTCGACCGCCTCGATCAGTCCCGCATCTGCGCAGGACCAGGCCATGGCTGTCCCGGGGGCGAGTGCGCGCACGGCGGCGTGCTCGGCCTTACCAATCTGGTCGACTTGCGTAAGGGCGTGAAACTCGTAGCAGAGCGCGGCGCCCGTTTCGCGGGCGAGTGCGCGCGCCATGGGCCATGCGCCCGAGCCAAACGCATGCACCACGTCGACCAGGCGATCATCCTGGACGGGCGCATCGGCGCGGTCTTCAAGCTCACGCACGAGTCGACGCGCACGGATGGTGAGCGTCAGGCTTGGGCCGGCGTCCTGGAAGCGAACGACTTCGGTCGGCGCCTCTCCCGGCGCCCCGGCGGGCGTTGACATCGCGTGGGCCTGCTGCGCGACGATGCCTTCATCGAGGAGGCCAATCTGCAGGCGGCGCAGCATGGCGTGTTCACGGTAGGCAAAGTCACGATCCGCCAGGAGCAGGACACGCATGTCAGTCGTCCGTTCCGATCGGCAGAGGATCCTTCTCGCGGCCTTCTGTCCATGCCTTGAAGCGCGGCCAAAGCACGTCGCGCACGATGATCTTGATTGAGGCGGCGAGCGGGATCGCGATCAGCAAGCCGTACACGCCAGCGAGGATGCCGCCGGCGATCGAGGCGAAGAGCACGGTGGGTGTGTCGAGGTCGGTGGTCTTGCCCTGGATGCGCGGGGTGAGGACATAGTCGTCGAGCATCTGGCCCAGTTGGTAGACCGCGATGGGCGCGATGATCATCCACCACCATGCGCCGCGGAAGCCGCTCGGCGGGTCGAGGAACATCAGCGCGATCGAGACCGGGATCCCGATGAGCGCGAGGTATGGCACGATCGAGAGCACGCCGACGCCAATGCCGAGCAGGAGCGCGGCGGGCGCGCCGATGAGGAAATAGCCGATCGTGAAGACGATCATCTGGATCACCATGATGGTGATGCGCCCGCGGATGAAGCCGGCGATGACTCGGTCGATCTTGCCCGCGATGTCGAAGACCACGGCCTTGTGCTTGTCGGGGAGCAAGCTTCGGATGAAGGCGACGAACTTCGCGTAGCCAGCACTGATGAAGAAGAAAAAGAAGGCGGTGAGGAAGGCCACGAAGACGACGACGCCCGTGGACTTGATGAGCGCGAATGCGCGTTTGATGATATTTGCGCCGGTGCCCGCGACTTTGGCGCCGACGTCGCCTGGCTTCTCTTCGGCGAGCGCGAGCCAGCCACCCGCCTGTTGCTGAGCCCATTCGATGACGCGACGAACGATGCGCCGCATGGGCGGGTCATCGGCTTCGGTGGCCAGGCCTGTTTCCGGATCATGGGGCACGCGGGCGTATTCGGCGGCGCGCTGCCAGATGGGCGGCAAATCGGCAAGCGCTTCGTCGTGATAGCCCGTGCCGTCGTCGTGCCAGGTGATCGCCTGGTTCACGCGCTGGGCGTTTGTGGCGACTGAGATGCCCGCGCGGATGCCCTGATCAATGGCGAAGACCCCCGCGATCGCCAGTGGCAGCACGATCACAATGACGACGGTCGCGATGATGCTGATCGCGGCGCCGGGTCTGCTGATCCAATTCACACGTGTGAGGCGTTGGACGATTGGTTCAAAGAGGTAGGCCAAGGTCGCCGCGAGGAGCAGCGGCACGGTGACCAGACTCAGCTTTGCGCCGAGGACGAGCAGGCCAAAGACCGCGAGGAGCACGAGGACATCGCGCACGGGCTGGATTTGCCAAAGGTGTTTGGTCCACCACTCGGGCCGCCCGCTGCTGGAAGTCGTGTGCTTGGCCATGCGGTGGTTAATCTAGCGGAAACACCGGAGCAGCAGACCGTCTGCCACTGAGATTCTCAACCTGGTACGAGGGGTGAGAGCATGAACACTGCTGCGATCACAGCCGTCGTCAGCAGAAAAATTGCACGGATATGGTCAATCTGCAACCACGAACCATTGCCCCACTGCGTTCCATCACGCGGAAGCAAAGTGGCCTCAGAGTCATGAATCATCTTCGGAATCGTCGCCGTGGCAGCGACCGCACCTGGAGTGAAATAGCCCAGGGTTGCTTCGATGCGAACGACCGCTCGGCAAACCCACTTCATGTGCTCTCCACGGGTCTCTACAACCCAGGTCGCGTAGAGGCCAAGGAGCAGCTCAACGAAAGCCAACAAGTACGAGCCCCAACTTGGTAAATGCACTTCCGCGCGCAGAAAGAAGGCAGGGACTGCGAGCATTACGCCCGCAGCGGCGATCACGATGCGATTCTGCTGCGCATCCATCACGTGCCAGGTGCTTGCCATCGACTCGTACAACTTCAAGAGGTGGTCTGCCAGATCGCTTGCACTCTCAACGGACGCGAGTACAGGCAGATCCGCCTCGCAGGCCACGGGGAGCTTGATGCTGGGATGGGCTGACATTAGGCCGCGATCGCACAGGTGATTGCCGGCGTCTCGTGCTGGCGCACCCAGAAGCTCTTGCCTGAGCGCGGTTCGGCGAGCTTGGTGAGGCGCTCGAGGTAGAGCTGCAGCGAGTAGTTTTCGAAGCGCTGCAGGTATTCGACGCTTGCGGTGGGATTGGCGGCCTGGATCTGCTGGATGATCTGCTCGCGCGACAGGCGGGTGAGCGTGCCGTCGGGTTGGTCGGCGACATGCTCGGCGCCGCGGACGCTTGTTGCGTCCTTGTTGGGATCGAAGCCGGAGAAGAGGCTGCCGTTGAATCCATCCGCGACCATTGCTTCACCCTCCTTGGTGCATGTCTGGTGACTGGGTCCCCAAGGTTTCGGGCGAGTTGGTGTTGCACACTGAGGGGATAACCACAAGGGACGGGGTCGTGTTTGGGGCTCTTGTGGTGTGCCACGAGATGTTGTGGTGCGCGGGCGTGAAGCCCCAAGGCGACTCACATGCGCCGGACCCAAGCCGCGCGAGCATTGCGCGAGCAGTGCGATGGGTCAGTCCTGCTCGCGATCGATCTGTTCGAGGAAGCGCTCAATGTAGCGCCAAGCGTTGAGTTGGACGCGGATGTCGTGCAACAACTGTGGGTCGGAGCCGGAACGGGCGACACTCAGGAGTTCGGTGACATGCACCAGGTGGCGATCGCGATGTTCGCGCGCCCAAGCCTCTATCTCTTGCATGGCGGCCTCGTTGCCGCGCGCTTCATCCAAGCGGTCGCGCGCTTCGAGCATTTCGACGAGCAGGCCTTCGGGCAGGGCCTTGTCGTCCTCGGCGGCGGGCCCTCCGAGACGCGCGAGCAGGGCGTTGGCACATCCTTCGAAGCTCGAGAGCACCTGCTTGGCGTGATTGATGCGCGCCAGGTCCTGGGCCGCCTGCGACGGGTCCTTCGCCCGGTCGGGGTGGAGCTTCGCGGAGGCGGCAAGCCAGGCGGCCTCGACGGCTTCCAGGTCGGCCGGGAACCGCGGGGCGATGCCCAGGAGGTCGAATGGGTCTTGGAGGTGCGTGGCCATCAGAGTTCATCATCGGCCATTGGGGGTGCCGCGTCACGTCCGAGAACTGTGGTCTTTGCTTTCTGCTTGGGCCTGCCGCCTTGGTTCGCATAGCATGGGCCTAGCGCCAAGCGTCGGCGTGCGAGGCCGGGATGCCTCGCGGTCGGCGTGCAAGGAAGGTGGCGGATTTGCCCAAGCACATCGGCATCGTGGGGGTGAGCCCGGAAGGGTCGAGCATATGCTACCGCATGGTTGGAAAGCGGGCCTCGGAGGTCTCGAACCCCGAGCAGCGCCCCACGATCTCCCTGCACAACCTGCCCTTCTCGAGCTATGTCGACGCCCTGCGGGTGGATGACTGGCAGCGGGTTGCGGACATGCTCAGGCAGTCGGCAGGGACGCTTGCACAGGCAGGCGCGGACTTTTGCATTCTGCCGGACAACGTCACGCACCACGCCTTGCCCATGGCGAGCGCAAGTTCGCCCATCCCTTGGCTCAACATGATCGAGATCGCGGCGGACGCGATCGTGGCCAACGGGTGCCAGCATGTGGGGCTGATCGGCACGAAGTGGGTCGTGCGCGGGTCGACCTACCAGACGCTGCTTGGCATTCGCGGTGTGAAGCTGCACCTGCCCTCCGAGGAGGATGCGGAGACCATCGATCGCATTATCTTTGACGAGGCGATCTATGGGCGCGTGCGGGATCAGTCACTTGGTGATGTCACGAGCGTGATTGAGCATCTGGCAGAGAAGGGGTGCGAAGCAGTCGTGCTCGGCGCATCGGAGGCAGGCATGATGTTGCGGCATGAGCGCATGCCATTGCCGATCTTTGATCCCTTGGAACTCTTGGCGAGCGCGGCAGTGCATCATGCCCTTGCGGAAGCGAGTGTGGCCTCATGATTCGGTTTTCAATCACGCTGCTGGCGTATGGCGCGGCGCTTGTGTTTGTCGGGTTCCTGACGTACTTCGTCGCCCCGCCCGGCGCCAATGCGGCAACGGCGGCGATCGTGTCTTCGGTCGGCGCGGTGCTTCTCATGTTGTGCGCGATCTGTGCGCCGCTTGTGCGCGAACGGCGCAAGCTTGGGCTCATTGCCATCTATGGAGGGATGGCGCTGCCCATCATCCTGGGCATGGGTTCGCTCATGCGGCTGTCGGGCAGCTTGAAGAAGACCCAGGAGTTCAATGCGGAATTCGAGCAAAGCGGCTCGATTGCGCTGGTCGCGTCCGGCGCGGAGAAGCGGCACAACACGGCGTACCAGACTGTCGGCATCGGGGCGACGGTGGTGCTCAGCGCGTTCGCGTTCGTCGTGCTGGTGATGCATCGCCCGAAGATCCCGGCGGCAAAGCCCAAGCCAGTGCCCGCGCCCGCGAAAAGCGCAGAGCCCCCACCCTTGCCTGATCACTCGACTTCGGGCGCAGGCTCGGACGACGATTGAGCGCGCTGTTTGTGGCGCGGGAAGAGCATGGCAAGCGCGAGTGCGGCGACGAACGCGATTGCCGCGTCAACCGCCATTGCAACGTCAGCGCCGAAGGCTTTCCAGAGCCCGACTGCGAGCAGTGACGCGGGCAGGAGCAGGATGCCAGTCATGAAATCGAGCAGGCCATAGGCGGTGCCGCGACGCTGGGCGTTGGGCTCGAAGTCGGCAACGATGGCGCGCTCGGGGCCTTCCTGCAGAATGGCAACGAAGCCGTAGAGCACAAAGAGCACAAAGGCCCAGGCGGGATGGGTCGCGTGGGCGAAGAGCGCCGCGCCAGCGTAGACCAAGGCGTAGGCCATCCACGCGCCGACGAGCAGCGGGATGCGCCCGACACGATCGGAAATGGCGCCGCCAAGATGCACGCCGGTCGTCTTGACGACGTGCAACAGCGCCCAGAGCAAGGGCAGCAAACCCATCGCCTGCGCATCGTCTAGGCCCGAGGCCTTGAAGCGCTCGTAGCAGAGCGCCAGCAGTAGGAGGTCGCTCGAGTTGGACAGGGCGTAGATGCTGGCGGCAAAGATGTACTTCTTGAGTTCCGGGCTTGCGTGGCGCCATGATTGGCGCAGGGAGAATGGCTCGCGCGGCTTTGGCGTACGCGCAGGCTCCTTGATGAAGAAGATGATCACGAGCACTGTTGCGAGGGCGGGGACCGCCGAGAGGAGCATGAGCGTCTTCGGGGCGGCGCCCGCGAGCAGCAGAACCGCAGCGAGCAGGCCTCCCATAAGTGCTCCGGCGTGGTCCATGGAGCGCTGGATGCCGAACGCCTGGCCGCGCTGTTCCTGTGTGATGGCTTGGGCGACGAGCGCATCGCGCGGCGCGCCGCGCAGGCCCTTGCCAAAGCGGTCGGCGGTGCGCAGGATCGTCACGCCAACGCCGCCCGTAACGAGCGCGAGCAGGGGTTTGGATAAGCCGGACAGCGAATAGCCAAAGAGCATCCAGGGCTTGCGCGCGCCGCTGCGATCGGACAGGTGTCCGGAGAAGAGCTTGGTCATCGAAACGACGGTCTCGGCGAGGCCTTCGATCATGCCGACCCAAACGATGCCGAGCGTAAGCGTATTGAGATAGAACGCGGGCAGTACGCCAAAGATGAGTTCAGTGGCGGCATCGGAGCAGAAACTGACCCAGCCCGCGGCCCAGACGACCCCCGGCAATTTGGCTCGCGCGCGCTTCGCCATGCGTGTCCAACTCCTTGGAAGACGAGGTGAGTGTAGCGGCGCATGAAAAAACCCGGCCACAAAGACCGGGTTCATGCGATTCACTCCGCGCTTGCGCTTGGGGCCGGGCAAACCCAACTTGGCAAGCAAGTCGGGCCACCCAATCCAAGTCAATACTTCACGGAGCAGCCATAGGGACGGGTCTCGGAATTGGAGACGGTCTCGCCGGCGAGCACTTCATCAAGCGCCTGGCGGACGTAGTTCACATCGCCCGGGCCCTTGGGGGATCCGTCGTTGTCGATCGCGCCGTGGTAGGCGATGACGCCATCCTTGTTGATGACGAACATTTCGGGCGTGGTGCGCGCGCCATAGAGGCGGCCCACCGTGCCGTCGCCATCCATCAGCACCGGCCACTGGAAGTTCCACTCCTTGATGGTGGACTTGTTGGTGGCGACATCGCCATACGCGTGCGTCGGCTTGGCGGAGTTGATGGCCAGGAAGACGACGTCCTTGTCCTTGTAGTCGTTGTACATCGTGTTAAAGGTTTGGTTGTCCTTGTCCGCGAAGTGCTTCACGACAAATGGGCACTTCGGGCTGAACCACATGAGGACGACGGTCTTGCCCTTGTAGTCACTCAGCGAGATGGCCTTGCCATCGATGGTCGTGAGCTTGAACTCGGGGGCGGCCAGGCCAACCTCGGCCTTCGCGCTCATTTGCGACTCGGCCTGCACGGTGGCGATCCCCGCGCCGAGGAGCGCGGTCGCGCCGATGGCGATGCCCAGCATTGCTTTCTTGAACGGTTTCATACGCAGTGACCTCCAACTTTTTCCCCGTGCATCGGGGTGTGGGTGTGTGGCGCTGCGCGTGTGGCAGCACCCTCGACAGAAATCTACTCGGTCCCCTTGTGCTCTTCCGCAGCGCCACTCGCCGCGGGGCCTGGGACGGATACCTGAACGAACGCTTCGGCGCCGTCGGCTCGATGGACTTCGAGCACGCCCGAGATCACCTTGGCGTTCTGTGATTCATGCGAATACTGGAGCGAAAGCTTGTCGGCATCCGCGATGCCTTCGTGGAAGGCATCGGTGGGGCCGACCATGTCTTCGGAGGGGTCGGGGAAGAAGATGAGCTGCTTTGCGCCAGGGACGTGGATGTTGAGCTTGCCTTCGGAGAAAGATGCGCGGAGGTCGACGTTGGCCATGAAGGCAGACGTGGGCAATCGTTCGAAAGAAGCTTGGATCAATGCCAGATCGGCTTCGCTCGGCGTTGCTTGAATCCTCGCCTGGCCAGAACCAGGGAGGCAAACATCCCTGCAGACGAGCCAATCGGCTCCGACCGTAACGCGGCCTTGTGATTGGGTGACTCCCCCCGCAGGCACAAACGCGACGACCGAATGGCCATACACAAAGTCGAGAATGCCACCGGCTGATTCGTGACGCTCAGGCATCGGCCAGCGGGTGGAACCGGTTGTCTGGAAGGGCATGTCACCATAGCGAACTGCCCCCTTGTCGTCGGTCGGTGTGAACTCCAAACTTGGTGCCGCCCCACTGTCGCCTGGATTCTGCCAGTAGATGTGCCAGCCGGGCTCGATGTCGAAGACAACTGCGACAAACGTCTCGCCGCCTGCCGCATAGGGCACGGCGCGCACCTTCACCAACTCATCGCCGGTCTTGGTTTGCTCTTTGGTCTGCGGCAGGAAGCTCTCCATGCCCTTTCCTTTCCCTGTCTGCGCGGAGGCGGGCAGGGTGCAAACCAAACAGGCTGCCGCGATGGCAGCGGACGATCTCCAGATTGGGTTTGCCAAGGGAATGCTCTCCTTGGCCCGGCGTCCGGAATCGCCCGGCCAGCTGTGCCAACGCGGGGGATCGGCTCAACCTTCCATGCCGGCGCTGATTTTTCTCGCTAGGCTGGGGGCGTGCCAACCCCTTCACTGCGCCATGGAATCGTGATGGCTGTTGCCGCCTGCCTGCTGCTGCTGGGCGGGCTGGTGGGGGGTTGTGCGGCGGCGGTGAGCGACCGGGCGATCCTGGAGATCTCGCCGGCGGAGGTGGCGGAGCGCCTCGCCAAGAGCCCAAAGGGGGTGGTGGCGGTGGACGCTCGCGACGCCGAGGCCTTTGCGCAGGGTCGACTCCCCGGGGCGGTGCGGCTGCCATTGAACGCGATTGGCAATGACTCAGAGAACGCGCCGCAAGCGGTGCGCGGCAAGAGCCTGATCGTGGTCTATGGCGAAGACCCGGGATCGGCGGGTGCTATTGCGCTGACGAAGCGGTTGATGTCACTGGGCGTTGGTGATGTGCGCCTGATGCGCGCCGGATTCATCAGTTGGCGCGCGCAGGCCTTGCCC
>JAGQOH010000070.1 GCA_020427635.1 Phycisphaerales bacterium | reverse complement strand
TGGCCGCAGCAGCGGCAGCGGCACTGCTGCTCGCTGGCTGCGCCGAACATGGCAGTTCTTCATCAACCAGCAGGACCCGGAGTGTCGCGGAGAACACCGCCCCGGTCGCGTCCGAAAGCACCTGGCGCAGCGCCGGGTCGTCATCGACTCGCGCTGCCGCACGGCCCGCGGCTCAGGCCGCTGCGCCGGCTGCCAAGCCCGCACCGGCTGCGAAGCCGCAAGCGGCCGGCGCCGACACCCGCCCAGCACCGCGCCCCGCGCCCGCGCCCACGCGCAGCGCCGGCATGAACTGGTCTTCCATGGCCTTCCCCACGGGTGATCAGCGCACCAGCGCGGTCCTCGTTGAGAAGGGCATGCCGGGCGAAGTCATCATGAACGAGCCCTTCGAGTATGTCATCAAGGTCACCAACCTGACCTCCGAGACGCTCAACGACGTCGTCGTAAGTGACGCGCCGGGCAATGGACTCCGCATGCTCGAGTCCAACCCCGCCGGTGCCCCGGGCGCCAATGGCGTCTCCTGGAACGTGGGCGACCTCGCCCCGGGCCAGAGCAAGGAAATCCGCGTCCGCGCCTCGGCCGCCCAAGAGGGTTCCGTCGGCAGCTGCGCGTCCGTCGCATACAACTCCGTGTTGTGCGCACAGGTCCCGGTCGTCTCGCCCGCGCTCAAGCTCGTCAAGACGGGCCCCGCGCAAGTCTCCAAGTGCGAGCCGATCACCTACCAGTTCGTCGTCACCAACACCGGCACCGGTACGGTCCGCAACGTGACCATCACCGATCCGCTTCCCGCCGGCCTCACCGCCGCGGGTGGCGCTCGCTCGCTCTCGTTCAACGCGGGCGATCTGGGCGCAGGCGCCTCGCGCAGCTTCAGTGCGCAAGTCTCCGCTGCCCAAGCCGGCAACTACCAGAACAAGGCCACCGCGAGCGGCTCGAACGGCCTGACCGCCGAGTCCGGCGTCGTCAGCACCAACGTCGTTCAGCCTGAGCTGACCATCTCCGATGAGTGCACCGGTCGCGCCTTCATTGGCCGTCCCATCCAGCACACCATCAAGGTCTGCAACACCGGCTCGGGCGCTTGCGACAACGCCATCGTCACGTTCAACGTGCCCGCTGGCTGCCGCGTCGACAGCGCCTCGGACAACGGGCGCGTCGCGGGCAACACCGTGTCGTGGAACACCGGCGCCCTCAACCCGCGTGACTGCAAGACCTACACGGTCAATATGACCCCGCAGGGTGCAGGCAACTTCACCGGCTCCGCTCGCGCAGAGTGCAGCTGCTCGGAAGCTGTTACCGCCAACTGCACGACCGAGGTGCGCGGCATCCCCGCCATCTTGCTCGAGTGTGTTGACGATCCAGACCCGGTCGCCGTTGGCACCAACACGACCTACACCATCACGGTCACCAACCAGGGCTCCGCGCCGGGTACGGGCATCCGCATCCGCTGCGAGCTCGAGAGCCAGGACTACGTCACGTCTTCGGGCGCGACCCAGGGCTCTAGCCGTGGCAACGTGGTCGAGTTTGCTCCGCTGCCCAGCCTCGCGCCGGGTGAGCGCGCCACCTTCCGCGTCACCGTCAAGGCCAACGCTGCGGGCGACGTCCGCTTCAAGGTGGCCATGACCAGTGATCAGTTCCAGCGGCCGGTCGAGGAGACCGAGTCGACCAACCAGTATCAATAAGCCGCAAGGCTCATTGACCGCTGGTCAATCTGACTAAAACCGCAACGGCGGGTGCTTCGGCACCCGCCGTTTTCTGTTTTGCCGGTCGCGGAACTTTCCTCGTAGCTCCTGGGAGTGCCCGCGCGCATGATCCATGTGCACAAGGAAAGGAGACGCCATGGGCGCGCAACCGAGGATGTTCTTGACCGCCGGGCTCGTCGCGTTCGCGGCATGCTCGGCACACGGAGGAATGATTGACCTGTCCGGGGGGTGGCGGGCCAGCTGGGACCCATCGCTGGATCCCTACGTCGACGTCTTCGACGTGGCTGTCGTGGTCGCGCAAGGCGTCGAAGTCCAGGTGATTCAGAAATCAGCTGAGTTTGTGCAGCCGCCACCCTCTCCGGGCTTCCCGTTCCCCACGATCCCGATCACATTCACGCAGACGCGAGCCGATGCGGTGCGCTACATCGCGATCGATGATGAAATCATCACCAACTCTACAGGCATTCCGTGGACCGACTTCCACATGGTGCTGCTCGATGGTGACGATGCGCACTTCGATCCCGTGCGCACCGCCGGCTCGGGGGGTGGCGGCCCCAACGGCTTCTCGATCGAGCCCTTCCAAAGTGGCTCATTCACGCCCAACTGCAAAGCCTTCGAAGTCTGGGAAGGTGTCATCCCCCCCGGTGGGCACTGGTACCCGGGCGACGGCGCGACCGATGGCCAGCTGTGGATGGAACTCGTCACCGGAAATGGCGACGACAAACCATTCACCACCTTCATCCTGAAGGAAACGCCGACCCCAAGCCCGGGCACATGGGCGCTGCTCGGCGCCGCAGCTTTGGGCGTCACACGCCGCAAGCGCTGAGTGCGCACACACACCTCTTCACCAACGCGGATTGCGTGTGACCCCTCGGCGGGCGCTCCGGCGCCCGCCGGTTTTGCTTGGTCCACCCCGGGATCGGGAAGCGACTTTCTGCAAACGTCCGGGTACTTCCTGCTTCCCAGGGCGTCAGACCGATGTAAGATACACCCGCACGGAGGATGTGTTCATGTTGAGGAAGTCATATGCATTCGGCTTGGCCCTGTCCGCAAGCCCGCCGATCCTGCCGGAGTATCTCACGGAGTTGGGATTCACGAGTTTCAAGTCCTATGTGCAATATGTCCAGGGTTTGGACCAATCTGATCGTGAAGTCCACAGCGCACAGATACTGACCTCGTATGTGATCTGGGGAGAATGAACCATGAAGCTCGCAGTCGCTGGAAGCATTGCCCTGTCTATGTGCTTGGTTACGCGGGCTGACATCCTCTACACAGCTTACGCACAGGACGGAACAAACCGGTTAGCGACCATTGATACCGCAACTGGGCTTGTGACCGAGGTGGGGCAGTTGAGTACGCTTGGAACACTTGGGATTCAGGGATTGGCATGGGACTCTTCGAGCAACACTCTGCTTACATTTGCAAACAACGATCGCATGCTTGTTCGAATTGATCCCGTTACGGCCAATGCGACATTTGTTGGGAATCCTCAAAACGACAATGGCCTAATCGCTGGTCTTGTTTACGATCCGATTCGCGACAAGCTCTACGGCACAGAAGGCCTCGGTCTCTCTACAACACAAATCCATGAGATCGATCGCGTGACTGGCGCATTCACACCAATAGGTGATCCTGTCGAGTATGGAAGCGGATTGACGTTCTATCCTGCTACCGGCGAAGTACTGATGACCGACTCATTCCCCGGCGCGCTCGCCAGCTGGAATCCCGACACGCAGGTGTTGACACCGATCGGAAACGTGAATCCGGCCCACGGGCTCGCATGGAGTCCCGTTGACAACGCACTCTATGCAACCAGCAGCGTCAACTTGCCTGATCCTTCCAACCTCCTCTACCAGATCGACCCCACCACCGGCGCGACGATCAACACGATTACGCTGAGCGAGAGTCATTACTACGCCGCGCTGACTGCCATCCCCGCGCCGGGGGCGGCTGGCATCCTCCTCCTCCCAACCGCCGCGGCCCTCCCCCGCAGACGCCGTTAGTTCCGCACTCTTTGTCCCGCTGCCCCCTGCCTATTGCCCATTGCCTATTGCCCAGTCTTGAGCCCCCCCAACCGCTCCACCGCCGCCCGCAACGTCTGCTCCGTCTTGCAGAACGCAAACCGCAGCAGCGGCCTCCCAAGCTCCTTGCGCACATAAAACACGCTCGGCGGAATCGTCGCCACGCCAACCTTCTCGATCAGGTGGTTGCACATCGCCAGGTCATCCGCGAGCCCCAGGCGCTGCGACACCTGCGTGTGATCCGCCAGAATGAAATACCCGCCCGCCGGCCGCGCAAAGCGAAACCCAAGCCCCTCCAGCGCCTCCGCCAGCAGATCCCGCTGCGCAC
Organism: Phycisphaerales bacterium; assembly: GCA_020427635.1. Taxonomy (GTDB): domain Bacteria; phylum Planctomycetota; class Phycisphaerae; order Phycisphaerales; family UBA1924; genus JAGQOH01. The sequence continues at coordinate 7,547 of JAGQOH010000070.1, read as the reverse complement.
GAAACGTCTCAGCAAGCTGCGCGTAATAGCTGTCATCGACCCCCAGCGCCGCCGCCGCCGCCCGCTGCAACGGCGTCGCCACCGCAAACGTCAAAAACTGATGCGCCGCGCGCACCCCCGCGCTCAAATGGGGCGGCGCAATCGCCCACCCGATCTTCCAGCCCGTCAACGAAAACGTCTTGCCCAGGCTGTTGAGCGTCACCGTGCGTTGCGCCATGTCGGGCAGCGTCGCCATGCGAATGTGCTTCGCATCCGGATTGTGCGTGTCCCGATAGACCAGCCGGTCATACACCTCGTCCGTAATCGCAATGACGTCGTGCTTCTTGCACAGCTCCGCGATCGACTGCAGCTCCGGCGCGCTGAACACCTTGCCCGTCGGATTGTGCGGCGTATTCACCAACACCGCGCGCACCCCGGGCGTCGCCATCGCCCGCGCCAGCTCATCCGCGTCAAACCCGAACCGCCCTTCCGCATCCGGTCGCAACGCCACCGCGATCATCTCCGCCCCCGCCATCGCAATGCACGCGACATAGGAGTCGTAGAAGGGCTCGAACACCACAACCTTCTCACCGGGATTCACCAGCCCCAGGATCGTCGCCGCGATCGCCTCCGTGCAGCCCGCCGTCACCGTCACCTCGTTCGCCGGGTCGATCGTCGCCTTGGCATCCTCGCGCCACCGGTCGGCAATCGCCTTGGTCAGCACGGGCAGCCCCGCCAAGGGGGCGTATTGGTTCGGGTGGTCGCGCAGGGCCCGCTCGGCCGCGTCCTTTACGAAGTCCGGCCCCTCGAAATCGGGGAACCCCTGCCCCAGATTCACAGCTTGGGCCGCCAGGGCCCGACGCGAGATCTCAGCAAAAACCGTGGTTCCGAAGGCCTGAAGGCGGGTGGCGGTCGCGGGGGGCGGGGTGGCATGCTGTGATTGGGTCATGTTCGGGTTCCTGGCCGATAATTGCCGGGCAGATTTTCACAAGAGCGCTCTTGCGTCCGTCGGAGCCCAGGGTACACTGGCCCACGAGGTTGAGAAATCCAGGCGGAGACGCTTGGAGTAGAGAGGAAGAGGAACCCTTTATGCGTAAGTCAGTTTTTGCAGTTGCGCTGTTTGTTGCGCCGCTTGCCGCTGCAGGCACCATGCCGTTGCCCGAAGGCTTCGACATGACCGTCGCCTACAACGGCTCTGGCCAATGGCGCTTGTCGAACCCCGCCAACGATGGCAACTACACCGTCAGCGTCAATGCGAACGGTAACTGGTTGATCAGCGGCACGGCTGCGTTCGCAGGCACTGATTGGGGCTATGACCTCGAGGTTGCGCCCTTGACGGGCAGCACCAACGGGCCCGCCATTGCGTTCATTTCGTCTGCGTTCACCGTGACGAACAACAATGCGAGCCCGCAGAACTTCGTGGTCACCGCCACGCAGGGCGCGCTCGTGTTCCCCGGACCGACCGAGATCCTCGGTTCGCACTCCGGCAATGTCGGCGACAACCCCTCCTTCGGCGACGGTGCGCTGCTGTCGACGATCAGTGGCTCGTCCATGTATCAGGCCCAGATCGATGGCGCCACGGTTCGGACGCTCTTTGACGATCCGTTCTCCGTCGCCGCGGCCCCGAACCTCACCAACAGCTATGGCCCTGGCAGCTTTGGTTGGGAAGGCGGGAACCCCGCGGTCGCCACGTCGATCTCGATCATCAACGAGTTCACGCTCTCCGGGAATGACAACGCCGGCATGACCAGCACCTTCGTGGTGCGCGTGCCCACCCCCGGGGCGGCTTCGCTGCTCGGTGTGTTTGGTGTCGCGGCTCTCCGCCGTCGTCGCTAAACCCCTGACGCGACTCAACCTGTGAAACTCTGGCGCGGCTGGATTCCTCCCAGCCGCGTTCCCATTTTTATATCAAGAATCACTATTCCAGAATAGGAGATGATTTTGCCGAAATTCCCGGACCTCGCTTGCCCGCCTGCCACCCTGAGGCATGGTTATGGGCAGCAGCAGCGGTTGAGGAGCGCTGGCTGCGGAGAGGGAATAGAGGAACATGCGTTCAATCATTGGTATGACGGCGGCTGCGGTCGCGCTGGTGGGTGGTTCCGCGTTCGGTGCCGTGATCGATTTCTCGACCGGCGGGGGCTCGCGCGGTGTTGTGGGCCTGCCCTTGGGATTCGACTTCGAAATCCAAGCAGATGGCGGCAGCTGGCAGCTCTCGCAGCATCCCGAAGCGATCATCAGCGTCACCGGCGGACGCTTCAATGAGTGGATCATTGAAGCCGCCGGCTCATTCGGTGGCGCCGACTGGGATCTTGACTTCACGGTGAGCGGCGTGCCCCCCTACAGCAGCGGGCCCTCGCAAGCATCCATTGCCTCCGCCTTCACTGTGACCAACAACAATGCTGGGCCGGCCCACTTCACCGTCACAACAATTCATCAAGCGTTCGTTTCGCCTGGACCGACCGAGATCCTCGGTTCGCACTCCGGCAACGTGGGCGACAATCCCACAACGGGCAATGGCGCGACCTTGAGCGCATTTGGCGGCTCATCGCTCTACGACGCCCAGATCGATGGCCTGAGCGTGCAGAAGCTGTTCAACGATCCGTTCAGCGTTTCGGCGCAGCCCTTCCTCACGAACAGCTACGGGCCCAGCAACTTCGGCTGGACCAGCGGCCAGCCGGCCGTCTTCAATGACATTCGCATCATCAACGACTTCACCGTCAGCGGCCTGGACAACGCCGGCATGACCAGCACCTTCATCGTGCGCGTTCCGTCACAAGGCTCGGTGGCGCTCATGGCAGTCTCCGGCTTGGTGGCCATCCGCCGCCGGCGCACCGTGAACTGACCGAACGATCGACTGAGTGAGAGCAAGAGTGATCTTGACGGCGCGGCGGGCATCACACCCCGCCGCGTTGCTGTTTTGGCGCCTCGCTTTGCAGCACACCGCGAAGAACCGCCGCCTCCGGTAGAATCTCCGCCCCGGTCGCGCAGGGGCGCCCGGGTCAATCCAGGAGGGCTGTGCAATGCGGCGGGCGAAGCTTTCGGTCATCGGGGCGGGCAATGTGGGCGCGACGTGCGCCCATTGGGCGGCGGCAAAGGAACTGGGCGACATCGTCCTGCTCGACATTCCCGACAAGGTTGGCGTCGCGCAAGGCAAGGCGCTCGATCTTTGGTGTTGCGGCCCGATGGAGCGCTTCGACGCGAACATCCTCGGCACAAGCGACTACAAGGACATCGAAGGCTCTGACGTCATCATCGTCACCGCCGGCCTACCGCGCAAACCCGGCATGAGCCGCGACGACCTCATCAACACCAACGTCAAGATCGTCAAGAGCGTGAGCGAGCAGATCAAGAAGTACGCGCCGAACGCGGTCGTCATCCTCGTGTCCAATCCCCTCGACGCCATGGTCTACACCGCGTGGAAGGTCACGGGCTTCCCAACAAACCAGATCGTCGGACAGGCAGGCTGCCTCGACGTCGCGCGCTATTGCACCTTCCTCGCCGAGAAGATTGGTTGCTCAATCGAAGACATCTCGGCCTTGCTCATGGGCGGGCATGGCGATGACATGGTCCCCTTGCCGCGCTACACAAGCGTGCACGGCATCCCGGTCACCGAATTGCTTGATGACGCAACCATCACCGCGTGCGTTGATCGCGCCAAAGTGGGCGGCGGCGAGGTCGTCAAGCTCATGGGCACCAGCGCCTATTACGCGCCCGCGTCGGGCTCGGTCCAAATGGCTGAGGCCATCATCAAGGACAAGAAGCGCATCCTGCCCTGCGCTGCATACTGCGGCAAGGAATATGGCGTGGGTGGCTATTTCGTCGGCGTGCCCTGCGTCCTCGGCTCAGGCGGCGTCGAAAAGATCATCGAGTGCAAGCTCAATACCGACGAGAAGAAGCTGCTCGAAGAATCCGTCAGTCACGTCAAGGACCTCGTCGGCGTGGTCCAGAACCTCTTCCCCGAACTCAAGTAAGAGCGCGGCGACGTGGGTTCAGGCAACGACTTCAAGAAGGTGAGCGCGCATTGCCTGGTCAAACCAGGCGAGCGCGCCGACATCGCCTCGCGCAGTGCGCGCTTCGATGCCGGGCTCGATGATGATGCCTACAGCGCCGCCCTCTTGGCGCATCATCTAGAGCGCATCGCCGACCTCGAGTACAAGCTCTACGCCGAGGGCAAGCAGTCACTGCTCGTCGTGCTGCAAGCAATGGACGCCGGTGGCAAAGACGGCGCCATTCGCAATGTCTTGGGCGTCGCCAATCCGAACTCATGCCGCGTGACCGCCTTCAAGGCGCCGAGCAGCGAGGAACTCGACCACGACTTCCTCTGGCGCGTGCACAAGGCCACGCCCCGCAAGGGCGAGATCGGCGTGTTCAACCGCTCGCACTACGAGGATGTTTTGATCGTCCGCGTGCGCGAGTTGGTGCCCAAAGCGGTTTGGGAGAAGCGATATCAGCACATCAATGACTTCGAACGCCTTCTGGCGGACTCAGGCACAAAGATCGTGAAGTGTTTCCTGCACATCTCCAAGGATGAGCAGAAGGAGCGCTTCGAGAAGCGCCTGGAGGACCCGCGCAAGCAGTGGAAGGCAAATCCCGTTGACTTCGAAGAACGCAAGCGCTGGGATGCCTATATGGAGGCCTACGAAGACGCGATCAACCAGTGCTCGACCCCCTGGGCCCCCTGGTACGTTGTGCCCGCGGACAAGAAGTGGTTCCGCAATATTGTGGTGGCGGAGGTCATTGCCGACGCATTAGAAGCCATAGACCCCCGCTTTCCGCCACCGAGTTTCGATGTCCGCAAAGCCAAGATCGACTAAGCCGCCCGGCAGCGGTTCGGCCCGAACTGTCGCTTTTTCGTCCGCCCAATGCCGATTCCAAGGCTGGGCCGTTGCCTTGACCGATGGTTGGCCTTAGCCTCCGCAAATCGAGGCGTTTGTTGGGGGGCCCTGCATGCCTGCGCTCGAGTGGGTGCAATGCCAAGAATGTGGTCGTCGGCACCGTTGGAAGGTCGAACTTGCCAACACAGATGTCGTCTGCGCATGCGGCGCGAAAGTGCCCATGCCCGACTTGCGTGCCTTCGAGGCGGCGCAAGGGCGCGATCCCGACGCGACCGCTTCGGGCTCAAGCTCCGGCGCACTGATCGAAGTCGATGAGCCCGTGAAAGTGCAGGCAGGTCGGCTGCGCGAGTATCAAGGCAAGGGCGCGGGCCTCTGGGGGATGAGCACCCTCTCGACCTTCATCTTCTGGTCTGTCCTTGCGCTCGCAGGCTTCTTCTTTGCTGTGCATGCGATCATCGTGCAAGTCATCTGGTCATACATTGGCACCGCCGTGTTCGGGCCGATCCCATTCTTCAAGTCCTGGCAGTGGTACAAGCGCTGGCTGCGCGGCCGCACCCTGACCCAGGCAATCGACGAACATCTCAATCGCGGCGCGCACTAGCCGGCCAAACCCAACATTCCAAAAGCAAAGAAGGGCCCGTCCCGAAAGACGAGCCCATCCCGTTCCATGCTGCTGAGCGGCAGTTGGTTAGCTGGCTTCGGCGCGCGGGTGCGCATCCGTATACGCCTCACGCAAACGCTGCGTCGTCAGGTGCGTATAGGTCTGCGTCGTCGACAACGACTGGTGACCCAGAAGCTCCTGCACCGAGCGCAGGTCGGCGCCGTTGTCGAGCAGGTGCGTCGCAAACGAGTGACGCAGCGTGTGCGGACTCACCGACGGGTCAAGCCCAACCTGGCGCAGATACTTGTCGAGCTTCCGCCGGACAGAACGTGAGCTCAATCGCCCGCCGTGCTTGTTGATGAACAGCGGCGCATTGGGCTTGCTCCACGCCGGCGCATAGCGCTCGTCGTTCTGCAGCACATTCATGTAGTGACGAATCGCCGCCAGCGCGTGACTGCCCAAGGGCACCATGCGCTCCTTCTTGCCCTTGCCGCGGATGCGCAACGCCTCGGCCGATTCATCCATGTCTTCGACATTGAGGTCAACCAGCTCCGACACGCGGATACCCGTGGAGTACAACGTCTCGAGCATCGCGCGATCGCGCGCGCCCAGCACGTCCTGATCGTCCGGCGCCGCAAGCAACTGCTCCACCTGCTCCACCGTGATCGCCTTGGGTAGGCGCTTGCTTTGACGGGGGGTGCGGATCATCGTCATCGGGTTCTGATTCACCAAATGATGCTTCAGCGCCCACTTGTAGAACGAACGCAGCGTCGCGATCTTCCGCGCCATCGTGGCGGGGGAGTAGTTCTGATCGGCAAGGAAGCTCAGATAGCCGCGAATGTCATCCGCGTTCGACTTGCAAATATGCACCGTCGCACTCTTCGGACCGATCGAGCCGGCCACATTCCCGCCCTCGGGCACGCCATTTGTCTTGATGCGCTCCAGCGTCTGACGTTCCGCTTCCATGTCCGGTTCGATGCCCATCTCATCCAATACCCACTCGGCATACTGGCGCAGGTCGGCGCCGTAGCACCGCGCCGTGTACGGCGAGAAATGGCGCTCGTCGGTCAAATACCCGAGGAACGCTTCGACAAGGGGCAGGTTCGCGCTGTTGTTGTTCATGATCCGGGCTCCAGCGGTCGAGGTCGGCCGCGCTACGTTGGACACAGGGTTCGGAACGGGAATCGCCATATCAGTTCTCACCTTCAACGCCGGCTTCGCGCGCCGGAGTGGGCATAAGCACGCAATCACCGCGCAAGCGGCAATGCGCTTCGAGCATCAATTCGGGATGGCGTGTGGTCCACACGCTCGGGTCCCTCCTGTCACGCGCCCATTGGGCGTGACCGGAGCGACCAGTCACGCGTCAGCGGGCCGAAGCCTGTTCCTGCTTGGCCGGGCTTCGTGACAGTCGCTGGCGCTCTTGCTCGAGCAGCAGCTCTGTCGCCCGGAAGCAGGCGAACTTTTCGAACTCCGCCATGCTCTTGAGATAACGCTCGGCACCCAACGCGCTCGTCGGATCGTGACGACCCTCGGCGTAACGCATCACCTGGCAGCGCACATCGTTCGACGCCCCATCGAGTTGCATTGACACCGCCGACAAGGGCTCCTCGCCCATCGGCATCGTCACATCCACCGCCGACGTCGTGAACGCCACCGGATCGAAGCTCGCATCCTGCATCGCAGAACCATTGGCAAACAGCACAAGGTTCAGCCCCAACTGTGGCGGGTGGTAAGGCTGCCAACTCGTGATCGACCCGACCACGATTGCATCCACGCCGAGCGCCGCCGCAAGCTTGCGAGCTTCGCCGGGTGTATCCACCGACGCCATGCCAAGCGTTCGCATCGCATTGATCGTGCGATTCACGGGCAAGGCCGAGAGCCCCCGCACCTCCGTCAGTTGGTTGCGCAGGGTGTCCGCGAGGACCAGCTCATTGGCCAGGCTCGTGGCGCTCTCGTTGCGGAATGGCGCCACCGCCCAAATCACATCACCCGACCCGCCATATGGCGATGCCAAGCCGATGGGCATGGGCTCATGCTTGGGCATCAAGCTGCAGGACGCAGCCCCAAGGCCCAGCGCGACGACCGCCGCCGCGCGCACCAAACCGTGCGCGCGGGAGAACATGCGGAGTTCA
>JAGQOH010000069.1 GCA_020427635.1 Phycisphaerales bacterium | reverse complement strand
GGCCTCGAACTTCGCCGCAAGTGACTTGCCCTGCCCGCGCACGATCGCCAATCCATGTCGTCCCGCAAAACTCTCCAGCCCAACCGCCACGGGCACCGCGACCCCGGGGTCCCGCCCACCGCGCATCAAATCCTGGCACATCGCCTGCAAGTACGCCCGCGTGTCCTCAAAAGGCGACGCACCAACCACCTCCGCCAACGGCCCGCCGCCCCCTGCAATCTCGCGCGCCGCCCGCTGTACGTCCTCAATAGGCTCTTCGCCATCCCACGTCCCGCGCAGTACACCGCCGCGCCAGAGCGGCCCGGACCACGCCCACGCGCGCACCAATTCACCAAACGCCGGCGCATCCTCCGCCGCCGCACGCAATGCATCCGCGCCTGTCCCCTCCAACGGCGCGGGCCGCAATGTCACCACCGCCGGCGCGAGCAGCAGGGCAGCGCTCGCCGCCTCCGAACGCGCGTGAAGGTCATACGGGTTCAGCACTGCCCCCTGCATGCCAATGAGCCTAGCGATGCGCACCCATCCGCGCCGAAGCGCCCCGCCAGCTATTGTGCTCCTGAAGGGAGAGACCGTGGGCGAGACCAATGAGCACGCCCAACTCAAGCGCCTTGGTGTTGCGACGCTGCTGCGCCTGGGCTTCCCCGCCGCCGCAGTCGAAGTGCGCTGCCCCTCCTCGCGCTATCGAGCCGACGTTGCGGGCTACGCCGACACAATCCCCGTCTGGCAATCCCAAGCCGATACCGACGCTACTCCCCCGAGCCTCTTTGCCGACCTGGGCCCAGCGCCCCCGCCAGGGCCGCTCCCTGAGCCCCGCACCGTCATCATCGAGTGCAAACGCGACCGCGCCGACTTCCTCCGCGACACAGGCGATCTCGCGGCCCTACTCGCGAAGCGCGAAGCCCTCGAGACGCGCCGCGAACGCATCGAGCGAGAACGGCTTGTTCATGAAGAGCCGCACCTTCGTCGCACCGGCGCGTACCTATTTCACGACCTTGAAGCGTGGGACTTCACCAAAAGCGCCTGCGGTGCATACCGCGCCGTCCTCCGCGAACTCCGCGCACTCGAACGCGCCATCTATGGCCACACCAAGTTCACCATGATGGCGCGCTACGCCATCGCCGATCGCCTCTACGTCCTCGCCCCGCGCGGCATGGTCCAACCACGCGAACTCCCCACAGGCTGGGGCCTGATGGAGTGCCCCAAAGCCTCCGCAAAGGGCCGCCCCAAACCATGGGAATCTCTGCTCGAAACCGAAGTTACGGTCGTGTCGCGCAGCGCACACCACTGGCCCCGCGCGCCCGTGCGCACCAGGCTGCTGCGCAACATCGCCGTCGCCGCGACCCGCGAGGCCTCACGCAAAAGCAATAGCTGAGAAGCTCAGCGCACCAGGCGCAGCTTGGCGGCGATCCGTCCGGCAGCCCGACCAGACGCAAGCGCGTTGTACCGCCGCGCCAACCGGCGCAAATCGGCCAACCGCTCACTCGAAGCGTGCGGCATCAACACGCCCAGCCCAGGTTCGATGCGCGCAAGCACACCCGCCGACACCACCATCGGGTCACGAGGCTCCACGCGCGACTGAGGCTTTGCTTCAATCAGGCAGTTTGATGCATGCATGAATCCACTCCTTGGATCCTGTTCGCCGCCCGTTGACCACGATCGCACCGCACGACCGCGCCTGCACGGATCGACGGGCTCCGCCGTCACCCCGCGCTGGGGCCAGCCAAAGGTACCAAGCTTTTCCCGCCGCGCGGGGCTGCCGGCTCGAACTTGTTGTGCATTGCCGACTGCCAAGATGCGTATCGGACGTGAGCCCACACCCGCCACATGCCGACGAGCCGCTTCGTGTATACATGCCAGCCCCCGCAGCACGGTTTGCTCGATTCCTACGGGGTTTTTGGCATTTGAAAGAATGCCGATGGCGAGGAACACGACCCTTGCGAATTCCGCATCCACGCATCAAGTTCTCGGGCCTGATCCTCGCGCTCTGTGTCGCTCAGTGGGCCGCTCACGTGGCGCAAGCGCAGCGCGGCCCAGGCCATGGCCCAGGGTTTGGTTCGACCCTCCGCGCCGTCTCCGCCACCCGCACCGACCAGCCGATCAGCATCGATGGCCTGACAATTGAGCCTGCGTGGGCAAACGCACAGGTCATCGACGCCTTCACACAGGTCGCCCCGCACGAAGGCGCACCGCCAAGCGAACGCACCGAAGTCCGCGTGCTCTATGACGACGATGCGATCTACATCAGTGCTCGTTGCTTCGACTCCGCGCCCGAGGCCATCGTCGCAACACAAATGCAGCGAGATCTCGACCAGCGCGCCGACGATCACTTCATGGTCGTCCTCGATACCTTTGATAACTCACGCGATGGCTACTTCTTTGCCACAAACGCAAATGGTGTGCGCCAAGATGGGCTGGTAGAACTCGGCGAACGCATCAACACAGATTGGGACACCATCTGGTTTGCCGCGGCCACAATCGACCAAGACGAGGGCTGGACGTGCGAAATCAAAATACCCTTCAAGAGCCTTTCCTTTCGCCCAGATGGCGCAGCGTGGGGCATCAACTTCCAGCGGATCATTCGCCGCAACAATGAAACGGTGCGTTGGTCAACTCCGGTCCGCAACTTTGGCGTGTCCACCCTCGCCGGTGCAGGTGTCCTTGAAGGCCTGGAAGGCATGCATCAAGGACTTGGCCTTGACGTCAAGCCCTATTTCACAAGCCTCATTCGCTCAGGCGACGAAGTCCAAGAGCGCGAACGCACGCGCGGCGGCCTCGATGTCACCTATCGCATCACACCAAACCTCACCGCCGCATTCACATGGAACACTGACTTCGCATTCACCGAAGTCGACGCACGGCAGATCAACCTCACACGCTTTCCACTCTTCTTCCCTGAAAAGCGAGACTTCTTCCTGCAGGATGCTGGCCTCTTCCGCTTTGGCGGCATCAACCAATCGCCCCTGCCATTCCACTCACGCCGCATCGGCATCGGACCAGGCGGCGCGCCGATCGACCTGATCTACGGCGGCAAACTCACCGGACGCATCGACGACCTCAACGTTGGCCTGCTCGCCGTCCAACAAGAAGCCTACGACGGCGTCCCCGAGAAGACGCTCACCGTCGGTCGCTTCTCACTCAACGTGCTCGATGAGTCTTCGCTTGGTGTGATCTTCACACATGGCGATCCCACCGCCGACGCCAACAACGCGCTCGTCGGCCTCGATTTCAACTACCGCAACTCAAAGGACTTCGGTTCCGACGTATTGAGCGCCGCGCTCTTTGGCCAACTCTCCCAGTCGAGTGACGCCGAGGGCGACCAAAGCGCCATTGGGGGGCGTGTCAACTACGACAGCGATGTCTTTGATTGGAGCGTGTTCTTCGCACAAGTGGGCAAGGACTACCATCCCGCCATTGGCTTCGTCTCGCGCCCAGGTGAGCGTGAGCACGACGTCCGCATGCGCTATCGCATCCGCCCACGCGGCGCTATCGATCGCATCGATTTCTCCGCGAACGCAAGCTGGTACACCGACCTCGCAGGACGACTCAACACACTCGAACTCAGGCTTCCGAGCATCAGCGTCGTCACCGAGGCTGGCGACTGGTTCGAAATCGAGAGCCACATCCTTGAAGAACGCCTGCCTGAAGACTTCGAAATCGCCGATGGCGTCGTCATCCCGAAGGGCATCTACACCTGGAATCGCTACAGCGTCGAGGTCGGCTCGGGAAACGGACGCCCCTTTGATCTCTTGTTCGGCGCCGAAGTAGGCGATTTCTACGATGGACATCGCTTTGACCGGTGGGTGCGGGCAGCATGGCGCCCATCAAAACACTTCAACACATCAGTCGCATACAACCAGAGCAATGTCGACCTGCCAGGTGGCGAGTTCCAAACCGAGATCGCCAGCATGCGCCTCGACGCCGCGTTCACACCCGACCTCTCCTGGGCCAACTTCATCCAATACGACAACTTCTCCAGCACCGTCGGCATCAATAGCCGCCTGCGCTGGACACTCCAACCAGGCCAGGACATCTTCGTCGTCCTCAACCAGAGCTTCGACGCCGAGCGCCGCTCCGTTGCACTTGTCGGCACCGACCTCACCCTCAAGGTCGTCTTGACCCTTCGCTTCTGACGCTCCCAGCCAGCCCAAGCGCAAGCGCGGGGGCTTTTCTTGGCTCGGGTGCCGTGGTCTGAGTCTTCGAAGGCCACGTCTGCTTGAGTATTCCTGTACGACAGCCCCGATGTATGTCGCGGCCGCCTTGAGCAACACATCGCCCGCTACAGTGACCCCGTGGACGAGCAGGCCAACCATCCCAAGCCCGAGTCCAAGCCCAAGCGACGTCGTCGCCGGCGCAACCGCCGCGGCGCCAAGCCCGCAGGCGATGCTCTTGCGCGCCTCGACCACTGCACGCGCTGGGACCGCCTGCGCCTGCGCGGGCGCGTCCGCCGCCTCAACGGCGCCCCGCCGCCGGAAGACCTCGCTCGCGCCATCGAGCAGGCAAGTGAACGCCGCGCCCGCCGCGCCGCACTCGTGCCAACCGTCACCTACCCGCCCGAATTGCCCGTCTCCGCTGCGCGCGACGAAATCAAAGCCGCGATCCGTGATCACCAGGTCGTCGTCCTCTGCGGCGAGACCGGCTCTGGCAAGACAACCCAGCTCCCAAAGATCTGCCTCGAACTGGGCCGCGGCATCGACGGCGCGATCGGTCACACGCAACCCCGCCGCATCGCCGCACGCTCCGTCGCCGCACGCATCGCCAAAGAATTGCGCGCGCCCTTGGGCCAAGCCATTGGCTACAAAGTCCGCTTTGGCGATCGCACCGCGCCCACAACCCTCGTCAAGGTCATGACCGATGGCGTCCTCCTCGCCGAAACCCTCTCCGATCCCAACCTCAATCGCTACGACACCATCATCATCGACGAGGCCCACGAACGATCGCTCAACATCGACTTCCTCCTTGGCTACCTGCACCAACTCCTGCCCAAGCGCCCCGACCTCAAAGTCATCATCACATCCGCCACCATCGATCCCAAACGGTTCGCCGAGCACTTTGGCGATGCGCCAATCATCGAAGTCTCCGGACGCACCTTTCCCGTCGAAGTGCGCTATCGCCCACTGACGGACGACAAAGGCGCGCCGGTCGAGCTCGACGCGCGCGACCTCTCGCGCACCGTCGCCGACGAAGTTGCACTCCTCTACGATGAACTCCCAGAGGGCGACATCCTCGTCTTCCTCTCAGGCGAGCGCGAAATCCGTGAAACCGCAAAGGCCATTCGCGATCGCAAACTGCGAGGCCTCGATGTCCTCCCCCTCTACGCCCGCCTCGCCGGCGCCGATCAAGACAAGGTCTTTCAACACAACGCCTCCACCCGCCGCGTCGTCCTCGCCACGAACATCGCCGAAACCTCCATCACCGTCCCGAACATTCGAGGCGTCATCGATCCAGGCCTCGCCCGCATGTCGCGATACAGCGCACGATCACGCCTCCAGCGCCTGCCCATCGAGCCCATCTCGCGCGCCTCCGCTGACCAGCGCGCCGGTCGTTGCGGCCGTGTCGCCCCAGGCATCTGCGTGCGCCTCTACAGCGAAAGCGATTTCAAATCGCGCCCGCCCTTCACCGACCCCGAAATCCTGCGCACCAATCTCGCCGCCGTCATCCTCCAGATGAAAGCCCTGCGCCTCGGCTCGCCCGCATCCTTCCCCTTCATCGAACCGCCGCGCCACGCCATGATCCGCGAAGGCGAACAAACCCTCATCGAACTCGGCGCACTCACCGACGCCCCAAACGGTGGCGAACTCACCGCCATTGGTAACCGCCTCGCCAAACTCCCCATCGACCCGAGCCTCGGGCGCATCATCCTCGCCGGAGGCGACAACCAATGCCTCGCCGAGACACTCATCCTCGCCTCGGCACTCGCCGTCCAGGACCCGCGCGAGCGCCCCGCCGATGTGCGCGATCGCGCCGACAGCGCCCACGAACAATTCGTCCACGAAGGCTCAGACTTCTTCACCTATCTCAACCTTTGGCGCTGGTTCCACGACCTCCACGAAAAGCTCGGCTCATCCAAACTCAAACGCGCATGCCAAGACAAGTTCATCAACTACGTCCGCATGCGCGAATGGGTCGAGACGCATCGCCAACTCACCGCACTCGCACACGAAGCAAAGCTCGCATTCGCGCCGCCCTGCGAAGACCCCGACGCCATCCACCTGGCCCTGCTCACAGGCTTCCTCTCCAACGTCGGACATCGCACCGAAAAATTCCAATACCAAGGCCCGGGCGCCAGCGCCTTCTTCCTCTGGCCCGGCTCTGCGCTCTTCGAAGAACGTCCCGCGTGGGTCGTCGCCGCCGAGATCGTCGAGACCGACAAACGCTTTGCACGCTGCGTTGCACCCGTACAACCCAAGTGGATCGAGAAGATCGCATCCCATGTCGTCGCGCGCGCCTACAGCGATCCGAAATACGACCCCCGTACCGGACGCGTCCTCGCCAAAGAAAAAGTCTCCCTTCACGGCCTCCCAATCATCAACGGTCGCCCCGTCCACTTCGGCCCCATCGACCCCTCCACAAGCCGCGAACTCTTCATCTACCACGGCCTCGTCCGCGAAGAGTGGCCCACGCGCGGCGCCTTCCTCGCGCGCAACCGCACGCTCCGCGAACAGATCGAGCAGCTCGAAGCCAAACAGCGCAAACGCGACCTCGTCGTCGATGCCATGCACCTCTTCGCCTTCTATGACGAGCGCGTCCCCGCCGATGTCTACACAGGCGAAGCCTTCGAAACCTGGCGCGAACAAGCCGAGAAGCGCACACCCGAACTGCTCTGGATGACCGAAGACGACCTCCTCGAGCGCGACCCGGAAGGTGTCTCGCAGGAGCGCTTCCCCGACGCCATGGAAGTCGCCGGTGCGCCGCAACCCTTGTCCTACAAACTCGAGCCTGGCTCAAAAGACGATGGCGTCACCCTCACCATCCCCGTCGAAGCGCTCGCCTCCTTGCACGAAGAGCGCACCACATGGCTCGTCCCGGGCCTGCTCGAAGAAAAAATCGCCGCCCTCGTGCGCAACCTCCCCAAGGCCTACCGCCGCTCCATGGGCCCCGTCCCGCAACTCGCGCGCGACGCCGCAAACGCAATCGCGCACACCCAGGGCGACAAGACCATGCTCGACGCCGTCGCTGATTACATGCAGCGCGCAAGTGGCCTCAACATCCCGCGCGAACTCTGGCGCCTCGAAGCCTTGCCCGATCACCTCCGCATGAACGTGCGCGTCGTCGATGACAAGGGCGATGTCATTGGCGAAGGGCGCGATGTGCCCCAGCTTCGACGCGATCTCGCCCACCTCGCCCGCGAGCGATTGGGCGGCAAAGACCAACGCTGGACCCGCGCCGGCGCCACAGATTGGGACTTCGACGAGATCCCTCAATCCGTCGAGATCGAACGCGCCGGGCAAACAATGATGGCCTTCCCTGCCCTCGTCGACGAAGGTGCCACCGTCGCATTGCGCCTCTTTGAGACACGCGACGCCGCCGCACGATCCCACCATCTGGGCCTCCGCCGACTCTTCACCCTACGCGCCCGCGAAGAACTCAAGGTCCATGGCCAATACCTCCCGGGCTTTGAGCAAATGGTCCTGCACTTCGCAACAGTGGGCGACGCCAAAGCCCTGCGCGCAGACCTGCTCGACCTCCTCGCCGATCGCCTCTTCATTGGCGATCGCCCCGATGTGCGCACCCAGCCCGATTTCGATGCACGCCTCGATGCCGCATGGCATCGCATGGGCGAAGTTACCCACGCCGTCTGCGACCATGTCGCCAACGTGCTCGAAGCATTCCATCGCGCGTCCGTGCGCCTCGCCGACCCACCGCGCACCCTCGCCGAGCGTGCGCGCACTGATCTCCACTCCCAACTCGAGCACCTGGTCTACCAGGGCTTCCTCAGCGCAACGCCGTGGCGATGGCTCTCGCAATACCCGCGCTATCTGCGCGCACTCGAGCTGCGCATCGACCGCGCCCCGCGCGACGCCGGCCAACGCGATGCACAACTCGCCGCGCGCATCTATGAACATTGGGCCCACACCCTCCAATGGGAGGCCTTCCTGCGCGATCGCGGCGGGCCCATCCCCGCATATGACAGCGTTCGATGGATGGTCGAAGAGTTCCGCGTCGCCACCTTCGCCCAGGACCTGGGCACAAGCATCAAGGTCTCCGAAGAACGCCTCGCCAAGGCCTGGGAGGCGCTGCAGCACGCTTCCCAGTAGGCCAAACTTGCGTGACTTGACCAAAAACAGGACTCGGGCAGGCCTTATCGGCAGATCCCATGCATCTTTTCCCGACTCGGGCCCGGTTGGGGCTTCCAAAGTTGGGGCGTTTCGGGTGTAGTAGGGCGGGACCGCCCGGATGGCGTCGCGATTGGTGCGCGCCGCGGTGGGCTGTGGGTTTGCTCGGAGGGAGATCTCGAATGAGCTATCGAAAGTTGGGTGGCTGCGCGGCCGCGTTGGTGTTGGCGTTGGCCGGGACCGCGATGGGTGCAAACGGCGCGAATGAAACCGTCTACGTGCGCATCGCAAAGGCAGATCTTGTCGGCGCACAGCAAGTCATCGCGCCGACGAAGTCGATCGACTATGGCAGCTTCCAATGGGCCGAGGTCACACTCGATGAAGCCCGCGCAATGCAAGCCGCAGGCTTGGATGCACAGATCGTCGAAGATGCCTTCACGCTCATCCTTGGGCAACTCCGCTTCGATCCCCTGAAGCATGAGGTCACCCTCCCCGGCGGCTTGGGCGAAGTGCGCAATCCCGTCGGCGGCAAGGACCTCCAACTCGTCCAGTTCCAGGGCCCTGTCAAGCAAGCCTGGCTCGACCAGATGACCGCCATGGGCCTAGAGCCCGTCCAGTACATCCATCCAAACACCTACATCATGTGGGGCGCGCCCGAGGCGCGGGGCGCATGCGCCGGTGCCGACTGCGTCCGCTGGAGCGGACCATTCGCACCCGCCTATCGCCTGCTCCCAAGCGCTCGCGCACTGGGCGATGACCAGGTCGCGGTGCATGTCTCCTTCTTCAAGCAGGCCGATCTCCGCCGCGCTGCCGATGCAATCGAAACCTTGGGCGGCAAAGGCGAAGCCCCCGCGCTCGGTGCAGACCCGACGCTCGCACGCGCGACCTACACCATCGCTGGCTCCAAGCTCGAAGACATTGCCCGCATTCCGGGTGTCTATTCCGTCCAACTCGTGCCTACCGACGGCGGCCTCCGTGGCGAAATGACAAACCAGCTCAACGTCGGCAACTACGACGGCTCCAACCTCGCATTCCCGGGCTATCTCACATGGCTCAGCAGTGTTGGCTTTGACGGCTCCGGTGTCATCATGGCAAACGTCGATGGCGGCGTCGCCGACACCAACCCCGACCTCATCAACCGCTTCCTGCCTTGCACCGGGTCAACCTGCGGTGGCGGTGCATCATCCTCACACGGCACCCACACCGCCGGCATCATGGGTGCAGACGGTTCCTCAGGCACCAACGCCAACGGTGGCTTCCTCCGAGGCCTCGGCATGGCCCCCGGCGCAAACATGGTCGAGCAGGTCTATTCGCCAACCTTCACCCAGGCGAACGGCATGTTCACACTCATGAAGCAGTCATGGCAAAACGGTGCCAGCATGTCGGGCAACAGTTGGGGCCCCGCCGGCACGCCGCAAGGCTATGACGATGACACCCGCCAGGTCGACGTCGGCGCGCGCGATGCCGATGACACCGCTGCGGGCAACCAGGAGTTCCTCTACGTCCTGTCGTTCATGAACGGCAACGGCGGCACCTCGTCACAGGGCTCGCCCGACGAAGCCAAGAACATCTTCACCATTGGCTCCACCAAGGCGCAAAACTCAGGCTCTGGAACGCAGATCCTGCAAATCGACGACATCTCATCGAACTCCGCGCACGGCCCCGCACTCGACGGCCGCAAGATCCCGCACATGGTCGCGCCAGGCTGCTACGTCGATTCCACGACCGGCACCTCCAGCTATGGCCTGCTCTGCGGCACCTCGATGGCCTCGCCGCACGTCACGGGCGCTTCAGCGCTCTTCTTTGAGTACTACCGTTCACTGCCTGACTACACCACCGATCCCAGCCCCGCGCTGGTCAAGGCCGCGTTCACCGCAGTCGCGCGCAATCTGTCAGGTCACCTCGACGCCGACGGCGGCGTCCTGGGCGCGCCCTTCGATTCCAAGCAGGGCTGGGGCCGCATGGCCGTCGAGCGCGTCATCGACATCGATCCAAACTCCGTCCGCTACTTCGATCAGGAAATACTCCTGAACAACACGGGCGAAGAGTGGTCGACCGTCGTCTCGCCCTTCGATTCAGGTCAGCCGATGCGCATCATGCTCGTCTGGACCGACGCTCCGGGCCACGGCCTGGGTGGATCCACCCCCGCGTGGAACAACAACCTCGACCTCATCGTCGAGGCCGGCGCCAACACCTATCGTGGCAACGTATTTGATGCCTCGGGCTTCTCCACGACCGGTGGCGTTGCCGACGATCGCAACAACACTGAAGGCGTCTTCCTTGGCCCGATCCCGCCCGGTGCCGCGACCATTCGCGTCGTCGCGACGGACATCAACTCTGATGGCGTCCCTGGTGTGGGAGACGCCACCGACCAGGACTTCGCACTCGTTTGCTACAACTGCGCCGTCGATCCTGGCTTTGGTGTGAGCGTTTCGCCAGGTTCCGAGCGCGTCTGCGCAGGCTCCGATGCCGTCTACACCGTTGACGTCGCGTCCATCGCCGGCTTCACAGATCCCGTCACCCTCGCGGTGATGGGCACGCCCGCCGGCTCCTCCACCAGCATCGTGCCCAACCCGGTCACCCCGGGCGGCAGCGCAACCGTCACCATCTCCAACCTGTCGGTTGGCGGCACCTCGTCGCTGGTCTTCGAAGGCACCTCCGGTGCCATCGTGCGCAACTCGGGCGCTTCCCTGATCGTTGACAACGGCGCGCCCGGCGCAGCCACCCTGATCTCACCGGCAGACAGCGCCACAGGTGTCATCCTCCAGCCCACGTTGGACTGGAGCACTGTCACCGATGCATCTGACTACGACGTCGAAGTCGCCTCCGACCCCGGCTTCACCAACATCGTCGCGAGTGGCAACACTGCCGACTCCTTCTTCGACATCACCACTTCGCTCGTGATCAACACGACCTACTACTGGCACGTCACGCCCAACAACACCTGTGGTTCGGGCGCCACGTCCGCCACGTTCAGCTTCACGACGATCGTCGATCGTCCGATCCTGCTCGTCGACGACGATGACAACGCCACCAACGTGCAGCCGACCTACGTCGCCGCGCTCAACAACATCGGCCTGTCCTATGACATCTGGGACACCAACAACTCCGACAACGAGCCCGATGCCGCGTATCTCGCCAACTACTCCATGGTCATCTGGTTTACGGGCCATGAGTTTGGTGGATTCGCTGGCCCGGGCCCGGCTGGTGAAGCAGCGCTCGCCAGCTACCTGGACGACGGTGGCTGCCTCCTCATGAGCGCCCAGGACTACCTCTACGATCGCGGTCTCACCGCTTTCGCCTCGGGCTACTTGGGCATCTCGACGTTTACGAGCGACACGTCGCAAACGTCCGTCACCGGCGCAGACCTCTTCGCCGGCATGGGGCCACTCACCCTGAGCTATCCCTACACCAACTTCTCCGACACGGTGAACGCGGATGGGACCGCTGCAGTTTGCTTCACGGGCAACGCCGGCAACGCCGGTGTGCGCAAGCAAGTCGATGGTTCGGTGCGCGTCTTCCTGGGTTTCCCCCTTGAAGCCGTCGCGAACGCCGCCGACCGCGAGGCAATCATCCAAACGACACTCGCCGCGTGCGAGCAACCCGTGCCGC
>JAGQOH010000006.1 GCA_020427635.1 Phycisphaerales bacterium | reverse complement strand
GCCCATCCGAAAGCTTCGCCCGCACTCCCGCGCCGTGCACTTCCTCCGCCTGCGTCCCCGCATCAGGCGAAATGCGCGCCCGTGTCGCCGTATGCATGATCGAACGTGCCAAGGGGTGGTTCGACGCATGCTCCGCGTCTGCCGCCGCGCGCAGAAGCTCCGCGCCCTCAATGCCTTCCGCCGGTGCCAGGCGCGCCACCGCAAACTTGCCCGTTGTCAGCGTGCCCGTCTTGTCAAACACAATCGTGTCTACATGCGCCGCCGCTTCCAGATGCTGCGACGCCTTGATCATGATGCCCAACCGCGCCGCCGCCGTAAACGCACACGTCATCGCCACAGGCCCCGCGATCAACAGCGCCGCCGGACACACCGCAATCAGCACGATGATCGCCCGCTCCAGGTCCTGCGTCAGATACCACACCAGCGCAAACGTCACGAGCGCAATCGGCACGAAATACCGCGCCACCTGCTCCACCATCAGCTGCCGCGCCCCACGCGCCGACTCCGCCTGCCGAATCAGCTCCGTCACCTTGCCGATCGTCGTATCACCACCGACCAACGTCGCCTTCAGTTCAATCGTCCCCGTCAGGTTCGTCGTACCCGCAAACACTTCCTTGCCCGGCTCAACTTCCACGGGCAATGCCTCACCCGTCAAGCTCGCCTGGTTGATCGTCGACTGCCCGCTCACAATCACGCCGTCCACCGGCAGGTTCTCGCCGGGCCGCACACGCACGATCATGCCCACCGTCACCTGCTCCAGCGCCACTTCGCGCTCCGCACCATCCTCCACGATCCGCGCCGTGTCAGGCGTCAAGCCAACCAGATCCTCAATCGCGCGCAGCGCCCCAAGCGCCGTTCGCCGCAGCGCATGATCAAACACCAACAAAATGAACGCCACATACCCCGCCGCCTCATACCGCCCGATCGACAACGCCGCCAAAATCGCAAGCGCCGCCAACGTGTGCGTCGAAGGCGTGCCCGCCCAGATCTCGCTCGCCGCCGCCCGAAACAGGTAATACCCAAGCAGCACCGACCCCACCATCGCCGGCAACTCCGCCACATTGTCCGGCACCACGCCAAGCAGCTTCATCAGAGTCGTCGCAAACACAAACACGCCACCGAACAGGAAGATCACGATCCTCCCTTCCGATCGGCTCACGTTCGTGTCGTGCTCGCGCCCCTCCTGCGTGCGATGGGCGGGCGTCGTCGTCGTGGCAATGGCGGTCATGCGCGTGGCTCCCCTGCCAGTGTGGAATCAGTGCTGCAATACGTCTTTGTCGGACCCTGTGCCGCAAGGCCTGCAGCCGCCCAACGGGCAGCCCAAGCACCGGGCCTCCATGCACCCAGCGCATGGTACGACCCGGGCCCCAGGCCCGCCCCCTCCCTACGCCCAACGCCCCAGCCCGGTTCGCCAGGGGTAGCATGCACCATCCGCCATGAACGACCCCTCCCCACGCATCACGATCATTGGCGATGGCCAGATGGGCCTCGTCCTCGCCGCCGTTGCCGCCGCCGGAGATGGCCAGCCCGCCATCACACTTTGGTCCCACGACGCCGACGAAGCCTCCGCCCTTGCCCAGACCCGCCGCTCCGCCCGCCTCCCGCACTTCGAGCTCGACCCCATCGTCCGCGTCACCGCCGATGCCAGCCGCGCCTTCCACCCCGGTGGCGAAGCGGCCCCCCTCGTCATCTCCGCCGTCCCCGCCCAATTCGTCCGCTCCGTATGGCAGCGCCTCGCCGAACCCTTCGCCGACATCGCCGACACCTCCCTCGGCGTCATGTCCGTCACCAAGGGCGTCGAAGTCGACACCCTCCTGCGCCCGACGCAGGTGATCGCCGATGTGCTGTCCAACGTCGGTATCGAAGCCCCCGCGCTTGGCGTCCTCTCCGGACCGACCATCGCCTCCGAACTCGCGCGGGGCATGCCCGCGACGATGATCGCCGCCGCCGAGTCACCCGACCTCGCCGATGCGACGCAGCACTGGCTCAGCTCCTCCTACCTGCGCATCTACACAGGCGACGACGCTCTGGGCGTCGAACTCGCAGGCGCCTGCAAGAACGTCATCGCCCTCGCCGCCGGCATGCTCGATGGCCTGAAGGCCGGCTACAACGCCAAGTCCGCCCTCCTCGCGCGAGGCCTTGCCGAGATCGCGCGCCTGGGCGTCGCCCTCGGCGCCAATCGCGAAACCTTCTTCGGGCTCGCGGGCGCAGGCGATCTCGCCACCACGTGCTTCAGCCCCGAAGGCCGCAACCGCTCCTGCGGCGAAGCGCTTGGCAAAGGCGAACCGCTCGAAAGCTACCTCGCGCGCACCGCCTCCGTCGTCGAAGGCGTCTCCACCTGCGCCGCCGTCGTCGCCCTCGCCCACAACACCAGTGTCGAAATGCCCATCTGCGAAACCGTCCACGCCGTCCTGACCAAGGCCATCGACCCCATCGACGGCATCACCCGCCTCATGAGCCGCGAACTCAAGCGGGAACGAGTGGGGTGAAGTCACTCAAGCATCCAAAGTGCTCCTGGATGTTTTGGTGTCCTTAGTAGCTCCGCTAGGAGCGTGACCGCGCTCCCGAAGTCTCCCATTGATGGCAGATCTGCCCTACCCACTACACAGTTCTGCATCACTGGTCCGACGAGTTTCCGTACCTCCTCCGAGACATCTTCGCAGGGGTCAACTACATACCACCTACGCAACACATGAGAAGTCATATTGGCGACTAGGTAGAAATCTCGGAAGAACCGATCTGCGGAAGGGATGGAGTAGCCGATTTGGACAATCGCATCGGCGCTTCCGACGGCGCTACCAGCTAGCGCCCAGAGACGTCGAACCTTGGCACGAAACGAGGCCTTGGCATCTCCCGGGGGAACAATTAAGGGCAGCTGATTTGGATGTCTTTCGTTCAACCAGTTTGTGAGCGCGAGTGTGCTGAAGTTGCGCTGCCGCTTCGTTTCTACCATCCAAGGCCGTGGGTCTTGCAACACCTCCACGTCCTCGGTGAGTACTCCATCTGCACTCTCAAACCAGTTGAAAGCACCATGGAGTTTGTACAAGTGAACCGGCGAGTCAACATTTGGAGTTAACCCGGAGAATTGAATCTCCCGCCCTGCGAGCGAGAACTCCAGACCCAAATCGTAGTTGAAGCTGATGACATGGCATCGCCAACCACATTTTACAAGGGCTAGGATCAACTCGGTGAGCAGATCGTAGCCCACAGGAGAGTATGCGGTTCGATCCGGCCCCGTGGCAGTGGCCCAGTCCTTAGTTCGAAACAGTTGAGAGTGGGAGAGTACTCCCATGACGAAACGGATGAAAGAACTCTTGGCTCGAAGCAACTGCGGTTGCGAGAGTCGTCCGAGGCGGCCAAGATCTTCCGCCATCTCGATTGCCAGGAACACTGACTCAAGGTTGTCGATGTCTGGCGCTGCCTTGACGCTGTGGTTGTACAGCTCTTTCCTGATGCGCTGAACGAGCTCAAAGTCATCGACAAGACCCAGATCGTCCCAAGCGTTGTTCAGGTCCATCCCCTCAGCAAGGGAGAAGAAGTTTGCCATCGTGGGACACCCGCCGGGCTTCGATGCTCCAGCGCCAAGAATGAACACGACGTTTCGCATTCGAATAGCCTACCGCATGTCTAGTACGCATTGCGTTTGCGCAGATTCGGCTCCACCCCCATTAACAACTCCCCAATCCGCACATCCGCATCGCCCCGCCCATAGGGATGCGTGATGCCGGCGCGATCGATCGTGCGCGCCTCTGCAATTGCCCTTCTGATCTCAGCCGCCGTCTCGCCGGGCGTGTGCACCACATTCCCCGCCCGCTCGCGCCCGCCCTGCCGATCGCCAATGTCCACCGCCGGGCAGTGCAAGAGCGCCGCCTCGATCAACCCCGCCGAGCTATTGCCGACCAACACGCCCCCCGACTCACCCAACCGTTTGAGCAACCCGCGAAACACCGCATGCGGCACATGCGCCCGCGCCACACATTCCCCCGCCCGCTCCGCCTCCTCAATCACGCCAACAATCGCCTCGCGATCCGGATCGTGATTCGGCTGCATCCATAACACACGCTCACTCTTTACGGCTTCGCGCACCGCCTCCGCCGTCGCACGCTCCGCATCCTCCCCGCGCCCCGTCGGATGCAACAGCACAACGACACTCGGCTCACCAAACTCCCCCCACATCGCATCATCCAGCGCCTGCACCTTGTCGATCCCAATCGCCGCGGGTGATCCGACCACATGTACTTGCTTCGGATCCTCACCCATCCGCACGATGCGCTCCGCCGACTGCTGCGTCGCCGCCAGATGCAGATGTGAGAGTTTGGTTATCGCGTGACGCATCGCTTCATCCGCCACGCCCTCGGCCCGATCGCCCCCATGAATGTGCGCCACCGCGATGCCGCCCACGCTCGCCGCCGCCGCCGCCGCGAACGCTTCGATCCGATCACCCAGCACGACCACCCAATCAGGCTGCTCCTCGGCATACGCCCGAGCGAAGCCCTCAATGCCGCGCCCGAGCGCGACTGCATCGGCCAGCCGCCCTGTCTTGCCGGGCTGTTGCATGGGAATGCGCGCATTCACCCGCGGCAACTCATCCACCGTCATCGTCGGCGGCAACAGATGCGCGCCCGCCGCAAAGATCAACGCCGTGCAGTTCTGTGTTGCATCCAATCGCGCCACGATCGGCGCAAGCAATCCCCATTCCGCCCGCGTGCCCGTGACCACCGCAATGCGCCGCGTCTTCGTCACTTCACATCCTCGCGCACCATCGGAACATCAAAGTGAATGTCCCGCGCCGCCCTGCGCCCAACCACCTCCTCCACCTCCCACGGCTCAAGCCCCGTTCCAGGCCGCTTGAAGGTCAGATCCTCTCGCGCAATCTCTTCGCCCGCCGCAACGGGCCGCGTGGTCACGATCGATTGCCGCGACACTGCCCGCACATCCTGCTCTATATCCTGCACACGCTTCGCTCCGTCATCCACCGGCCGATGCACGGTCGCGCGCGCACACCGCACATACTCCGCAAACCTCTCAGCATCCAAACTCGCCGCGTGGTCCGGCCCCTTTGCATGCCTGTCATACGTGAAATGCTTCTCAAGAATCGCCGCCCCAAGCTCCACCGCCCGCGCGCCCGTCTCCACGCCCGCAGTGTGATCGCTGTATCCGATCGGCATCCCGGCAAACGCACCACGCAGCGCCCCAATCCCCTCCAGCGCCGCTTGCTCCGTCGGCGTCGGATACGCACTCACACACTGCAACAGTGCCATCCGCTCCTGTACCCCATCCAACCAGCCCGCCGCGCGCTTCACCTCATCCATCGTCGCCGCCCCCGTGCTCACAATCAGCGGCTTCCCTGTCCTCGCCAGCGCCTCCAACAATGGCCGATGCACAATGTCAGGCGATGCAACCTTGTACGCGTCGATCGACATCCCCTCTGCCTCATCCACCAACGCACAACTGAACACCGTCACGATCGCATGCACGCCGCGCTCATGCGCCCGCTCGCACACCTGCTCCAGTTCCTCCGTCGACAACTCCAACCGCTTCAACATCGCAACCGGGTCGCCTTCACCCGCGCGCTCCTGATACTTCGCCGCTCGTGCCGCCGCGCTCATCAACAGTTCAGCCCGAAAGAGCTGCAGCTTGATCGCGTTCGCCCCCGCCGCCGCCGCCGCGTCCACCATGGCAAGCGCCCGCCCAACATTCCCATCATGATTCACGCCAAGCTCTGCAATGATGTAGGGCGATCCATCCCGCGCGATCACATGCCCGCCAATGTTCATCGCCCCGCCCCGGCCATCGCGCTCGCGCGCTTCTGCAAGACCGCCTCTGCAACGATCGCATCGATCTCCGTATCAATGTCGACTACGTCGCCTTCGTTCGTGATGATGCCGCGTCGATCCTTCCCCAAGAAAGCGTGCGGCCCCGGCGCCACGCCCGACACCTCCAACATCAACGCCGCCCGCGACACAACCAACACACCGCCATCCGGCACATACGCCGCCGGCAAGTCCTGCCGCCGATACAAACCGTGATTCAACACGTCGCCTTCCCATGGTGCAACAGTGCCACTCACCTCATCCACTCGACACGTCCACCATGGATGGTGCTTCCCCACCCGCGCATAACTCTGCACACTGTCGCATCGCGTGTGCTCGCACAAGCCCAGAGCCCTATCGATCAGGTTGGCCGGACGAACGGGCACATTCGCATACAACAACACGATGACGCGCGCCGTGTGCCCAGTCTGCGCAATCATATCACGCGCCGCGTCATCGACCGTTGCATCATCTGTGGCGAGCTTCCTGGGCCGATCGACCACCCCAACGCCCGCGTGCGATGCGCATCGTGCTGCCGCCGCACAGTCGGTCGAAACGAGCACGTCGTGAACGCCCGCCGCATCGCGTGCCGCCTCAATCGTCCACGCGATGCAGGGTTTCCCTGCAATCTCCCGCACGTTCTTTTCGGGCAATCCCTTGCTGCCCGCGCGGGCGAGGATGATCGCAAGAGTACTCATCGCCCCGCTCCAGAAGCCCCGACCACCGATCCATCCGCGCGAACATGACGCACGCGCCGCGCACGCCGCACTGCAGCCAGCCTTGGCACGGTCAACGGCGCGATGCGTTCCCCATCAATCGCGCGCGGCAATGGATCGATCACCGCTGCCCCCAGTGTGTTGATCCACTGATCATAAAACGGCTCAATGTCGCAATACGCCGCATCGCATCGCGTGATGCGCGGCACGACCCAGCGCTCAATCCCGCCATCACGGGCAACCATCGCCTTGTGCAGCTCGATGGCGCGCTCGTTGGCCCGCGCCAATGAATCGCCTTCCCCAAGGATCGCACGGGCCACGGGCGCCGTCCGTGCGAGCAAATCAACGCTCACCACATCACACTGCGCCAAAGGCTCCAGCATCTCGTCAAATTGCGATGAACGTCCGGACGTGCGCACGTGAAGCCACTGAACACCCACATCGCGCGCCCGTGCCACCAAGTCTGCAAACAACGGATGATCGACTGGGTCCCCGGCGATCGCGCGCCCGCCAGGTCCGGTCAACGTCACTGCAACATCCGGGCGCTCGGCAACCGCCTCGCGCACCGCGCGCTCAAAGTACGCCACATCCATCGGCGCCCCGTCATGCATGAGTGCATGCCACGCTGCCTGCAACCCTTGTCGTGGTCGCGTGAAACCCACCAACGCAATGTGCAATTCGTCAAGTGCGTCGCCTTCAGCGCCATCATGCAGCGCTTCGACCAGGCGCAAGGCATCCATGGATGCGCCTGCACGATCCCAAAGCCGGCTCATCCGCTGCGCCGCCGCCTCGTCGTCGATCACGAAGCGCTCATTCGCGTCGCGAAGCGCAGGATCGACATGCCAGCATGTCGATCGCGCAATCGGATCGGGCAGTGGCGCCATCGGCATGTATGACAGTAACCCACCAATCGTGCCGTATGTAACCTGCTCGCGCGCCGCCTCTGCCAGCTTGCGCACAAGGCCGGTGCCAAGCACGCACGGCGCAAGACCAGGTGCCGCCTGCGTAAACGTCAATGGATGGCGCTCTGGATCCTCCGCAAAGCGCGTCAGCAGCGCATCGCACAGCGCCGGCTCAACCCCAGACCACCGGGCGTCGCACACCAACACCGCCGCAGCCCCTGCGTCCTCCACGAACCCATGCAGCAACTGAGGTGACACCGCTTCATCAAAGCAGCTCGCCCCTGCAATACCGCTTCGCCAACAGAGGCGCGCCCAGCGCCGAGCTCGCCCAATACATCGCAGCCAGCGCTCATCAGCGGTGCGCTGCGCATCCGAGAGCGCCTGCACGCGCACTTCCACGCGTGGATCATCGTGGTTCAGCTGCGCCCGCGCCGCGTGCGCAATCGCCTCATCAGGCGCAAGCACCACCACACGATGCACAAGCTTTGCCCGTCGCAAACGCTGCACCGTCAAGGCCAGTGCCGTGGTCTCGCCGATGCGCATCGGCTCCGTGTCGCGCGCAGTCAGACAGATCACCGCAGGACACTTGACTTTCCGCGCCGCCACCGTTGGATCAACAGCCTTCGCCCCGTCTTCACCCAACGCCGGATCACGCGTGCGTTTAGGCAGACCGCGCAAAGCCCCCTCCGCATCACCGAGCAGATCACTTGCCAGATCCGCAACCTCCGCAATCCATGACACGTTCATGGCATCCCGCTCAACTTGCCGCTGTTGGCGCTCGAGCGCCGGCAAGTCATCTCCTGCCAACATCAACGGACGATCCGCCTTGAACCGCTTTAACGCCCCCGTCTGGTTGAGCTGCCGCACCAGCGCATACCCACCCGCAAGTCCCTCGACCTGGTCGCGCAGCTGATGCACGCGATTGATGATGTCGTTGGCCCTCGCCTGGTTCCCGGAAGGAATCTTCCTGAGCAACCGCGCCGTCTCTCTGCTGAGCCGTGCAATCTCGCGGACTTCGCGCCACAGTTGCTGCAGCCGCGCACGCGCGGGCTCCACCGCCGCACGGTCAGTCCCGGAGGCAGCATGGCACTGCGCCCGAAACGCATCGGGCAGCGCCTTCGTCGCAAACGTGCCCAACGCCTCCGCGAGCGGCATGATCTCGGGCCCGCGCTTACGCACGCCACCTTCCGTCGCGTCAATGATCCGCAGCCCCGCCTCGATGTCACGTGCAAAATCCGCCTCGAAGTGCGCCAGGTAGTTCTCCATCTGGGCATCGCTATAGATCGCGCGCCCCAGATGATCCTCAAGCCTGCGCAAATGCCGCCGATTGCGCACAATCCGTTCCCACTCAAACATCTCGAGCGTCCGAAACGTATTCAGTTCACACGCCCACACTTGATGAATCGAGGCGCCGTCCGCGTAGTACTGCCCGTCTGTGAACCCCAGATCCTGCCCCATCAAGATGACAGGCGAACATCCCAAATGCTTCGCGAAGTAGTACGCAAGATGCGCCACCGTGGCCCCGGGCTTGATTCTCGCTTTCGCTGGCGAGCCCACAACATCCGCGCCGAGCAAGCCATCCAACCGCTCATCGCCGACCACCCGGATCTGCCCGGGAAAACTATCGGCAATCGCAGGGTTCGCCTTCGCTTCGATGACCAGGGTCACACCCTCGACATCTTGTGCAGTAAGCCCCTCATAGAACCGCTTGCTGATTTCATGATGATCGAGCGCCATCACAAAGTGCGGGCGCACGCCCCGCTCGAGCAGCGGCTTCAGCATCGTCTGCACCGCAATCAATACCGCGCGATCGCGCACCGCCGGATCGTCAAGCAAATGCAGATTGCGCTGAAGACTTGGTCCCGCCGAAATCACAAGCCCCGGCGCCCCCCGCGCAACACCCGCCAAGTCATTGACACCCCGCCGCGTCACATAGTGATCGATATTCATCAACTGATTGCGCAGCGTCACGTCCGACTGCATCAACGTCGTTACCACGCTCGTGCGCATCGAACTGACCGCATCCGCAAATCGGCTGGAAAACCGCCCACCGGTATCCGCCAGCCGTTGCTTGCTCGGAGGGTGCTCGATGATTTCAATGCCGATCGACAGAAATCCCTCGCCGCCCTGCATGCTCGCCGCAAGCTGCCCCGGGTCATCCGCATCAGTCACGATCGCAACCTGCCCCGTCCCAAGCCAGCCCGCACAGTCGATGTGCTCCAGCACCGCGCGCAACAACGCCACATCCGGCTCAAACACAATCACAAGCGATGCACCCCGCGCTCGCTCAACGATCGCACGCACGTGGTGCCCCGCGCCAAACCCAAGCACCACAACCCCGCCCGCGTGCTCCAGGTCGATCCGCCCCGCAAACCGCCGAGCCTCTTCCATGGGCTGCCGCTGACTGCACATCGCGATGCCATTGAGTGTCAGCGCCGTCGCGCCATCATCCGCGTCGCGAAACGCAGCGCCCGCGTGAGGCTGCGCCGCCTGCACCAGCTTCGCCACGCCGGGCGAACGCACCGCCAACGCAGCCAAATTGCCCGCGAACACACCCTTGCGCGTTTCAGTCAGCGTTGCCGCCATCGAATCCATCCACTTGGCGCGCACCATCACCACGATGGTGGACAACATGTTTATCGGGCGTTGGAGGAACTGCGCTGCAACCGCCCGTCCCATTGATGCGCAGAATGTGCCGGTGCCGATCCTCCCGTCCAACATGCTTGCTGGCCTCGCTTCGCTTCCCGCGCCACCGCTGCCCGCGCGCATCCTCTTTGAGTCTCAGGTCGCCGCCCCCCTCGGCGCCGCCGCCGTCGGGCTCGTGCTGGTGGCCGCGCTTGCGCGCCAAGGCAAGACCACCGCCGCACGCATCGCCCTCGCAGTTGCTGCCGTCGGGATCGTTGCCCTCGCCCTGTCCAACTGGACTGTCACCACACCCCGCGAGCAACTCGAAGCGCGCACGCTCGCCCTCGTCGATGCCGTCGCAATCAACGACGCAGCGACCGTTGAAGACATGCTCTCCAAACGACTCGTGTTGCGTGTCAATAGCAATGAGGCCGAAATCCGCGACCCCCGCGCTCTCGTGCTTGCTGAAATGGGCAATGTCCAGCAGGCCATCGAGAGCCACAACGCCAAGGCTGTCGCCTCGATCACCGACACCGCGATCAGCGGCCGCGTTCGATTCTCCGTGCGCGCAAGCATCAAGGGTGGCGGAATCAACTTCACTGTCTGGCTGACCGAGTGGCGCAAGGACCCCGACGGCGTGTGGCGCCTCTATGGCCTCGATTGGAAGAAGCTCAATGGCCAGCCGCCATTCCGGCGCAACCTCTTCGGTGCACGACCGCCAGGCTAAGAAAACAGCGTGTTTCTAGGCCTGCGCAAGTGCACCGCCCGAACGGCGCATCGCCAAGAGCCGGGGCTGCAAGTTCGCCCCCGGACACACCGTCGCCGCAAGTTCGCGGTGTGTATACACACGATTCACGGGCACGTTGAATCGGTGCATCTGCGAGATTGCAAATGATTCCACCGCGCGCACCTGCGCTTCCGTTGGCGTCTGCTCTTCGAAATTGCCCAAACAGCAAATCCCAAGGTTCCCCGGATTCTGGTTCGCCACGTGCGCGCCCTGCCATTGCAGTTGGCGTCCTTCCCACACACGCCCCGCCGGATCGACCAAGTAGTGATACCCGATGTCCCCGAAATTCCGATTGCGATGCGCGCGCCGGATCAATTCAAGCCGCGCCGCCACCTCGCGCTCGCCAGTCGCTGTAAACCGCGTCATCCCATCGTGATGCAAGGTGATCCGCGTCACAGGCTGCATCCGCACCATCAGGCGCGGCGCTACACCCTCACTCGCCCAACTGCTTCGTGCGCGCACAGGCGTCGCATGCCAGTCCGTGCCAAGGCCCGACCACCGCCCCGACTCCGCTGGCGCCACACGCGTCGCCGGTGCCGCCGGACCACCATGCCCCCACCGCGCAAGCAGATCATCCGTTGACTTGCGTGCATTGCCGCCACCCGCCATCGATCGTCCACCGCTGCCGCCGCCACCCGCCGCGCACCCGCCAAGCAGGCTCGCTAGCCCCGCACCGAGCAGCACCTTTCCGCACAACGCGACCGCATCCCGCCGGTCAAATGCCTCGGGAAGGTCAAACGAACGAGTTGGTGCTGTGTTCCGGTCGTCCATGACGCGGGAAATCGGCTCAATCCAGGCGTGCGCTCCAACGGCGGCCGATATGGTAGCCACCACACGCCCCTTCGGAAGACCCATGACACCAAGCCGCGCCACAACACTCACGCC
Organism: Phycisphaerales bacterium; assembly: GCA_020427635.1. Taxonomy (GTDB): domain Bacteria; phylum Planctomycetota; class Phycisphaerae; order Phycisphaerales; family UBA1924; genus JAGQOH01. The sequence goes on along the minus strand of JAGQOH010000006.1, from coordinate 75,114 downwards.
GCCTTCCCAGCTTCCACTGGGGGTCCGCCTCGGATCCGCCTCCACAACCTTCGCTGTCCACGCAGAGGCCGACGCCATGCGCCTTCGCCTCGTCCACCCCTCAACCCGCGAACTACGCGTCGTCGACCTGAGCCAGACCATCTCGCGCGATGTCTTCGTCGCCGACGTCCCAGGCGACCTGCGGGGCTGGACATACACCTACGAACTCCGCCGAGGCGACCTCGCCCTCGCAGACATCGTCGACCCCTGGGCCACGCTCGTCCACGCAGGCCGCGGCATCATCGAAGCCGAATCGTCCACCGTCACCAAACGCCCGCCGCTCCAACAAAGCGACGCCGTCATCTACGAACTCCACGTCCGCGACTTCACCAACGACGCCTCGAGCGGCGTCCGCCCCGAATGGCGCGGCTGCTACCTGGGCCTGAGTGAGCGCGGCACACAAGTCCCCGGCTCCGACCTCTCCAGCGCCCTCGACCATCTCCTCGACCTTGGTGTCAACGTTGTGCAACTCATGCCCGTCCAGGGCTTCGCCATGCCCAACCATCCCTGGTACGAGTGGGGCTACATGCCCAACGATTACAACGCCCCGCACGTTGGCTATGCATCTGGCGTTGACTTCGAAGCACCCATCCGCGAATACAAGCAGCTTATCTCCGCGCTCCACGAAGCCGGCCTGCGCGTCACCATGGATGTCGTCTACAACCACAACGCCGAACGCTGGCCCGATCGCCTGCGCGGCATGATGGCCCTTGCCCCAAAGTCCTACTTCCGCTTCACACCCGAAGGCAAGCCCTGGGATGGCTCCGCCTGTGGCAACGAGTTCAATAGCGCCTCCCCACATGGCCGCAAATTCCTCCGCGAATCCTGCAAGTACTGGGTCGAACGCTTTGGCATCGATGGCTTCCGCTTCGATCTCATGGGCCTCATCGACGCCGACACCATGGAACTCATTGCGTCGGACCTCCATGCCATCGACCCCACACTCCTCCTCTATGGCGAACCCTGGGCCGCCGGCCCCACCCCCATCGAAGTCAACGGACGCGGCACGCAACGCTCACGCGGCTGGGGCGTCTTCAACGACCGCTTTCGCGATGGCCTGCGCGGCGACGTCTTCGACCTGAGCGACCTCGGCTTCCTCAACGATGGCCGCGACATTAACGCCGTCAAACATGGCGTGCGCGGCGGCGTCGATGACTTCGCCGATGCACCCACCGAATCAATCAACTACATCGAAGCACACGACAACCACACCCTCTTCGATCGCCTCGACAACGCCGCACGCAGACGCGACCAACAACTCAGCGAAGCCGAACGCGAAGCCATGTCCGCGCTCGGCGCGCTCGTCCTCATGACCTCGCAAGGCATCCCCTTCGTCCACGCTGGCCAAGAGTTTGGCCGCACCAAGGGCGGCATCGACAACACCTACAACCTGGGCGACGCCGTCAACAACGTGCGCTGGGAACTCAGGTGGCAGCATGCAAATCTCGTCGAGCACTATGCCGCCGCGATTCGCCTGCGCCGCGAACACCCCATGTTCCGCCTCGCCAGCGCAGACGAAGTCCGCAAGGCAATCGCCTTCCTCGATGACGACACCCACACCCCAGTGCCCGCAGGTGTCGTCGCCTATGTCATCACCGATCCCACCGGGAAAGATCCATGGGCAAAGGCCCTCGTCGCCTTCAATGGTGGACGCGCACCACAAACCCTGCACACACCTGACGGTCCATGGCGCACCGCCGTCCGCGACAACGCCTTCGTCGCGCAAAGCGAAGCGCAATCAAGTGACCTCACCCTCGCGCCCCACAGCGCCACCATCCTTTGCAAACTGCGCTAAGGCTGCTCCCCCAACCGATCACCAAGCGTGATCGACACCCGATATACATGCCCCCCGCGCTTCACCAGCAGCGGCACCGTATCGCCAGGCTCATACGTCGCAAGCTCACCAAAGAAGTCATCAATCCCCACAACCGTCCGATCGCCCACCGCCAAAACCACATCGCCCAGGATTGACGCTTGCTCATCCGTCCCGCGCAGCCCAACCCGCGCCGCGTCCGAGTCATCCAGTACCTTCCAAATCAGTACACCCTGCGGCACACGCACGCGACGCGCCACCGCATCCGCATACGGCACAAACCCTGGCGAGGGCGCTCGCTTCACCCCAAACTCAATCAACTCGGGCGCCACGCGCTTGATCGTGTCCACAGGCACCGCAAAACTCACCCCAGCGCTCGCGCCGCTTGGCGAACGAATCGCCGTATTCATCCCAATCAGCCGCCCGCCACTGTCAAGCAATGGTCCGCCAGAGTTCCCCGGGTTGATCGCCGCATCCGTCTGAATCACGCCCGTGATCTCTTCATCACTTGGCGACGTGATCGTCCGCCCTAGCGCACTCACGACACCCGTCGTCAATGTTTGATCCAAACCAAACGGATTGCCAATCGCATACACGCTCTGGCCCACGCGCAAGTTGCTCGATGTCCCCAGCGCAATCGGCTTCAACGTCTCCCTGGGCGCGCCAATCTTCAACACCGCAATGTCATCATCTGGCGAACGCCCAACCAACTCCGCATCCCACGAGCTCCCGTCATTCAGAATCACCTTGATCGTCTGCGGCGGCGGCGCGCCACGCCGAATCCCAAGCACATGACTGTTCGTCACGATGTGCCCGTCCGTGTCCCACACGAACCCAGAGCCCGCGCCCGACGACTCCGCGATTCGGAACCCCATCCGCCGAAACTCCGTCGTCGAAATGAACGCCACCGACGGCGACGCCTGCTCGAACAGATCAATCACACGCTGCTCGTGCGGCTCCAGATCCGTCCGCGGCTCCGGATCATCAATCGCCGCCTGGCCCGTCGCCGCTGGGCTCTTGACCTCCGTCCCGATCGGGGTCGCCGAGGGTGAAGCCGGCGCCGCCGCCCCGCCCCCAAAACGCAGCAGCAATCCCGCCGCCAACCCCACCGCCAGCATCGTCGCCGACAATCCGCCAAGTACCTTCCAGGATTGGACCTGCATCGCTCTGGTCTCCCAAATGGGGTCCGCGGCCGATCGCACACCGCCCGCCGTCCCCAATGGAATACCAACGCACGGGCCAGTTGGCAGCTTCCACCAAGGCGGCTATGTTTTCCCTCCCTCGGTTGACCGATGGAACCGAGACGCGATTCTCGCCCCGAAAGCTCAATGGCTGAACGAGTCCGCCTCTGGCGGATTGACCGCTCGGTTGAGTTTGAAGGGCAAGACAACCAGTGTCCCCGATAGCTCAATGGTAGAGCGAGCGGCTGTTAACCGCTAGGTTGTAGGTTCGAGTCCTACTCGGGGAGCTTTCTTCTCAATTGGTACGAGTCATGGTCTTTGGCCGCAAGAGAGCGAAGTCGCCACTACTGACAAGATCAGAAGTGGCGACAATCATTGAGTCGTTCCTGAGCGGAGACTGCGGCCCGTGGGACTGGGATGACTTCATCTCCGTACCAATCGGCGATCCAGAGCTCGATTTGATCCGCGAACGATGCGCGCAACTTGATTCTGAGTTTCCCCCCAACGCCACGAATGAGTACTGCGGCGAAGTTGGAAATCAGGTGTTGCGACGCTATGTAGAAGAGCTTCGTCGATAGGCCCTGCGAAGCGTTGCCGAACATGACGGCTCGCGGGTCCGTACGAATCCGGTGCCCTTCACTCCCTTTCACTTCGGCCCCGCCGCCGCCGCACACGCCATCGCACCCAAACACATCAGCTTCCTTGCCTTCTGCAGCGTCAACGTCCTCATCGACATCGAACCCCTCTACTTCATGCTCACCGATCAATACCCGCTCCACCGCTTCCTGCACACCTATCTCGGCGCATCCGCCGCCATCCTTCTCACCCTCGCCCTCTTCCTCGCCGCGCAGCGCCTCGCACAGCGCATTCCGCTCCCGAACCTCTTCCATTGGAAACAACTCACGCTCCCCTCGGTCGCGCTCGGCGCCGCGCTCGGCGCCTTCTCACACATCGCCCTCGACAGCATCATGCACGCCGACATCCATCCCCTCGCGCCCTTCTCCGACACCAACGCACTCTTCCGCGTCATTTCCCTGCGAGCTCTGCATATCGGGTGCGTGAGCGCCGGCCTCGTAGGCGCCATCGCACTCGCCCTTCGAGCCGCCTTTCGCCCCAGTCCTGGGACCGGCAATGCCAACGCGCTGTGATCGCTAACATCACCCGCTCCCATGGCAGACTCCATCGCGACGCCACATCAAGAACAGCACCGCCTCGGCCAGTTCGCTTCCACCGCGATCTGCGGCAACGACATCACCTCCTCCTGCCTCTACGTCTCCGCCATCGCCATCGTCTACGCCGGACGGCTCGCCCCGATCTGCCTCCTCCTCGTCGCCGGCACGCTCTATCTCTTTCGCAGCATCTATGCTGAAGTCGTCGGCGCACTCCCCCTCAATGGCGGCGCATACAACGCGCTGCTCAACACCACGAGCAAGTTCCGCGCATCCCTCGCCGCATGTCTCACCGTCCTCTCCTACATGGCTACCGCCGTCATTTCCTCCAACGAGGCGATGCACTATCTCCACGGCCTCTGGGACGGCTTCCCCGTCATCGGCGCCACCATCGCGCTCCTCGCCCTCTTCATGGTCCTCACGATCATTGGCATTACCGAGTCCGCCGTCGTCGCCATCTTCATCTTCGTCCTCCACCTCTCTTCGATGGGCTTGCTCCTCCTGCTTGGCGCCTTCGCGATTTTCGGAAACGGGCTTGGCCTGCTCTGGGAAAACCTCAAAACACCATCCCCGGGCGGCATCTGGCTTGCCCTCTTCTTTGGCTTCGCCGCCGCAATGCTTGGCGTCTCCGGCTTCGAATCCTCCGCAAACTTCGTCGAACAACAAAAGCCCGGCGTCTTCCCCAAGACCCTCCGCAACATGTGGCTCGCCGTCACCATCCTCAACCCCGGCATGGCCATCCTCGCACTCGCGCTCATCCCGGTGGGCCAAGTTTCCGAGCTCTACCAAGACACACTGCTCTCCCACATGGGAAGCCTCTCGGGCGGCGACTGGCTCCGTTGGGTCGTGAGTGTCGACGCCGTCCTCGTCCTTTCAGGCGCGACACTCACCAGCTACGTAGGCGTCACGGGCCTCGTCGAACGCATGACACTCGACCGATGCCTCCCCCAACTCTTCCTCAAGCGCAACCGCCGCAACACACCCCACCGCATCATCATTGGTTTCTTTCTCCTCACCGTCTCCGTGCTTGTCATCACACGAGGCGAACTGCGCTCCCTCGCCGCCGTCTACACCCTCTCCTTCCTCTCCGTCATGCTCCTCTTCGCAATCGGCAACGTGCTTCTGAAAGTCAAACGCGAGCGCCTCCCACGCCCCGTCCGCGCCCCCTGGCCCGCCGTCTTCGTGGCAATCGTCGCCGTGCTCGCCGCGCTCTGGGGCAACGCGCGCCTCAACCCGCAATACCTCATCGTCTTCCTCGAATACCTCATCCCCACCGTCATCTGCGTTGCCATCATGCTCACGCGCCTCCGCCTGCTCGAATTCGCCGGCTGGTGCGTTGAACAAATCAGAAAATCCACACGCCGCGAACAAAAAGAAGCACTCGAATCAAACGAACATCCCCGCGCCGCTCGCCTGGGTTGGATCAGCCTCCAACTGCGCGCAATCGCCGCCCGTCTCCGCGAAATGCGCATCGAGATCGGCAAGCAACAACTCGTCTTCTTCACGCGCGGCGACAACCTGCCCAACCTCAACCAGGTCATGGTCTACATCAAGGAAAACGAGCACACCCATCGCGTCAAGATCGTCACCGTCGTCAACCACAAGAACGAGGTCTCCCCGCGCCTCGCCGACCACGTCAAGTTCCTCGACGAGGCCTACCCCGACATCGACTTGGATTTCGTCGTCATCGAAGGCCGCTTCACCCCCGACCTCATTGGCAAGCTCTCCAAGCAATGGCGCATCCCGAAAAACCTCATGTTCATCGGCTCGCCGGGAGGCAAACTGCCCTACGACATCGCCTCCCTCGGCGGCGTCCGGATGATTATTTGATGGGCCATCAAGCCCACCCACGCACCATCTTGCCTGCGGTAGGCCCCGACCCTACACTCTCCACCCCCCGGGCTGGTGGGCCAAGGGGCATCCCGCATCAAACGAACGACCGACTCAGGCGACCAGGTGGACCCATGAAAGACAAAATCCATCCCCAGTACTACCCCAACTGCAAGGTCTACTACAACGGCGAAGTCGTCTTCACGACCGGCTCCACCGTCCCCGAACTCCACGTCGATGTCTGGTCGGGCTCACACCCCTTCTTCACCGGCAAGAGCTCCTTCGTCGACACCACGGGCCGCGTCGAGAAATTCCAGAACAAGTTCGCCGGCAACTACTTCAAGGGACAAAAGAAGCCCCAGAAAAAGGCGAAGCCTTAGATACTCCCCGGCCGCGCGCCCGCGGCTGCGAACCACCGACACGTTGTGCCGCTTGACCGCGCCGCTGTGAATGGTGCGCCGCAATGAGTGCGCACACCTCCAAACTTTCCGATGCCGTCATCGCCAAGCTGCGCGAGGTCGCCGCGCGCCGCGACGATCTTGCCAAGCAGCTCGAAGACCCGGAGGTCTTCACCGATCACAACAAGACCCGCGAGCTCTCCATCCAGAAAGCCGCGCTCGACCCCGCCGCCGATGCCCTCGCCGAGCACGATGCGCTCACCAAGGAAGCCGCCGACCTGCGCGACGTGATTGCCTCGGGCGATGCCGACCTCGCCGAAATGGCGCAAGCGGAAATGCCTGACGTTGAATCACGGGCGAGCGCCGCCCTCGATCGCGCCGTCGAGCATCTCGTCAACGCCGAAGATCGCGCCATTGGCTCCGTCATGCTCGAAATCCGCGCCGGCGTGGGCGGCGCCGAAGCCGGCATCTGGGCCGCCGACATCCTCCGCATGTATGAAAAATACGCCGCCTCCAAAGGCTGGTCCTGGGAAACACTCGAACTCTCGCCAGACGAATCCACTGGCGGCGTGCGCAACGTCGTCATTGGCGTCAAAGGCGAAGGCGTCTGGTCCGAACTCGGCGCCGAAGCAGGCACCCATTGCGTCAAGCGCGTCCCCGCCACCGAAGCGCAAGGCCGCGTGCATACGTCAACCGCAACCGTCGCCGTCCTCCCTGAACCCGAAGCGGTCGAAATCGACCTCAACCCCGACGATGTTGATGAACACGTCACCACCGCACAAGGACCAGGCGGCCAGAACGTCAACAAAGTCTCCACCGCCGTCCATCTCATCCACCGCCCGACTGGCATCGAAGTGCGCATGCAGGAAACAAAATCGCAACAGCAAAACCGCCAGAAAGCATGGCGTCTCCTCCGCGCTCGGCTCTACGAACGCGAACTCGAGCGCAAACGCGCAGAAGAAGCCAAAGCCCGCAACGAACAAATCGGTGGCGCGGGCCGCGCCGAGCGCATCCGCACATACCGCTGGAAAGAGTCCATCGCCGTCGACCATCGCCTGGAAGAAAGCTTCCCCTTGAGCGCCATCATGGCCGGGCAGATGGACGAACTGATCGCCCAACTCGTCGCCCACGAAACCGCGCGACGCCTGGAGACGCTGTGAGCAAGCGGTCCACACTGCTTCTTGCTCTGCTTGGCGTCGCCATGTCTGCGTGCAACGCGCCGTCTCCCACATTGCCGCACGAAACAGGCGCGCCCATTGCCATCGCGCCAGATCTCACCTGCGAGCGCATCGCCGATCACACATGGGTCATCGTGCACGAGAAGCCTTGGCCCGAAAACATGCTCCTCTGCGAGATGCCCGACCAATCGCTCATCCTGTGCGACACGCCATACACCGCTCGCGCAACGCGCGATCTCCTGGAGTGGCTTGATGCGACCTTCGGCAAACGTCGCATGACCGTCATCAACAACCACTTTCACGCCGATTGTCTGGGCGGCAATGCCGTTCTCATTCAACACTGCGCGCGCGTCATCGGCAATGAAATGACAGTTGCGCTCCTTGCTGAACGCGGCGAGCGCGCTCGCCAGGACACGATCGACGCAATGGCTCGCGCCGGAATGCCGACCAATGACATCGAGCATGATGATTGGCGCCCACCGAGCGAAACCTTCCCACCACAACAAGGCATGACGCTGCACTTTGGTGCGGAGACGATTGAGATTCGCTGGCCCGGCCAAGCGCACACGCCGGACAACATCGTGACCTGGTTCCCGAAGCGCAGAATCGCCTTCGCAGGGTGCATGGCGCTCGCCGGCTCGCGCGTGGGCTACAGCGCCGATGCAGACTTTGCCCACTGGCCTGAGTCAATTCGGCGTGTGCAGGCACTCGACGCACAGATCGTCATCCCGGGACACGGGCGTCGCTTTGACCCAGGAGTCCTCGATCACACGCTTGATGTGCTCGCGGCTCGCGACCAATGAAACCCGATCACGTCGACATCGCCATCATCGGCGCTGGCGCCGCCGGGCTCATGGCTGCCATTCACGCCGGCCGCACCGCACAAGAGGCCGGCGCTTCCCTGCGCATCGTCGCCCTCGACGGCGCACAAAAAATCGGTGCAAAAATTCTCGTCTCAGGCGGCGGCCGCTGCAACGTCACCCACCACACCGTCGACGCCGACGAATACGCCGGCTCCTCGCGCGCCGCAATCGCAAAAGTCCTCCGCCGATTCACCGTCGCCGATACCATCGCCTTCTTCCGCGCCCTCGGCGTCGAACTCAAGCGCGAAGACACCGGCAAACTCTTTCCCACCACCGACTCCGCCCGCACCGTCCTCGATGCACTCCTGCGCGCAGTCCACGATGCCGCCGTCGACCTGCGCCACCCCTGGCGCGTCTCATCAATCGAGCGCACGCACAGCGGCTTCGTCATCAACGGCGCCGGCAGCGAGATGACCCGCGCATCGCGCGTCATCCTCTGCACAGGAGGCCAAAGCCTCCCCAAATCGGGCTCCGATGGTGTCGGCTACGCCATCGCGCGCGCACTTGGCCACACCATCACACCGCGTCTCATCCCCGCGCTCGTCCCCATCACCCTCGAAGCCGCGCACACATTCATCCCTTCTCTCCCAGGCCTCTCTACCCGCGCAAAGCTCGAAGTCCGTTCGTCCACCGGCAAGCGCATCAAGTCCTTCACCAACGACACACTCTGCACGCACTTTGGCCTCTCCGGTCCCGCGCCCATGGACATCTCGCGCTATCTCACTGCCGCGCGCGTCGATGACCCCGACGCCGCCCTCGTCATCAACTGGCTCCCCGATGAAACCTTCGAATCCATCGACCGCGCGCTGCTCGACCTCGCGAAACGCACAATTCTCTCCTTCCTCCGCGAGCGCCTTCCCGAGCGCCTCGCCCGCGCACTGTGCGACCACGCCGACGTCGATCCAGCCACTCCCGGCGCGCAACTTTCTCGCGAGCACCGCAAGGCCCTCGCCCACGCCATCACCAACCTGCAGCTGCCGGTCACAGGTGATCGCGGCTGGAACCACGCCGAGGTCACCGCGGGCGGCGTCCCACTTGCCGAGTTGGACCTGGCCTCGATGGAGAGCCGAGTCTGTCCGGGCCTGCACCTGGCCGGCGAAGTCTGCGATGTCGATGGCCGAATCGGCGGGTTCAACTTCCAATGGGCGTGGGCGTCGGGATTTGTCGCGGGCACAGCCGCGGCGAGCGCCGCGTGCGCGCAGCAGGTAGATTGAGCGCGCGATGACGACACTCATCTGTGCGCCCATCATGGTTGATGAGACATCGAGTGCGCTCGAGCGAGCTGCGCGAGCGCGCGAGTTGGGCGCACACATAGTGGAGTTTCGGGTCGACCAGGTGTTTTCCGGCGCGGGCGATACGAGCGGCGCAGAACGGGTCATGTTCCACGTGGAACGTTCGCCCTTGCCGTGCATTGTCACCTGCCGCAGTGCGCACGAAGGTGGCGCATACGACGGTGATGATGATGCGCGGATCGCGTTGTATGAGAAGCTCGGCACGATGGGCAATCCACCCAAGTATCTGGATCTGGAGTTGTCGACCTATCTTCGCAGCGCGAACTTGCGGCAGAAGGTGCATCTGGCGATCGATCATCCGAACAAGTCGCGCGAGCATGCGCCGGGGTTGATCCTGAGCGTGCATGATTTTGAGGGTCGGCCCAAGGATTTGTTCAAGAAGCTGCAGGAGCTGCGCGCGCAGAAGGCGGCGACGATTCACAAGATTGTGTTTCGTGCAAGAAGTGTGCGGGACAATCTGGAGTTGTTCGAGATTCTGCTTGACAGGGATCGGCCCACGATTGCGCTCGGGATGGGTGAAGACGGGTTGATGAGCCGAGTGCTTGCACCGAAGTTTGGCGGTTTCCTGACCTTTGCGAGTGTCGAGTATGGCAAGGAGACGGCGCCGGGTCAGCCGACGATTCGGGAGCTGCGCGAGACGTATCGGTTCGATTCGATCGGCAAGCGCACGAAGGTGTATGGATTGTTTGGTGATCCGGTGGGGCATTCGATTGGGCCCGAGGTACACAACGCGGCGTTCGAGGCGGCGGGACATGACGGCGTGTACCTGCCCATGCGCATCGCAAAGGAAGCGGCGTATGAGGGCTTCAAGGCGACGGTGCTGGAACTGCTTGGGGCGACGTGGTTGGACTTTGCGGGCGCGAGCGTGACGATTCCGCACAAGGGGCATCTTGTGCAGCTTGCAGAGGCGGACACGACGCGCACGTGGGTCATTGATGAGGCCGTGCGGTTGTGTGGCGCGGCGAACACGATGACGGTGCGTGATGACGGGTCGGTGTTGGTGATGAATACGGACATGCCGGCGATCGTGGCGTTGGTGCGCGCGCAGTTGGGCGATGACCTGGGCGGCGCGCATGTTGGCGTGCTTGGCGCGGGTGGTGTGGCGCGGGCGGCGGCAGCGGGGCTTGCACATGCGGGGGCGCGTGTGACGATCTTCGCGCGCGATGTTGCAAAGGGTGAGGCGATGGCGAAGGACATCGGATTGCCCAACATCGCGGTGCGGCTTTGGGATGGACGGTTGACGGCCAAGAGCGATTGCTGGGTGAACGCGACGCCCTTGGGCATGGCGGGCGGGCCCGGGCCGAGCGAAATGCCTATTGATCCAAGGGAAATGGAGACAGATGTGGGCGGGAAGTCCGTGGTGTTCGACACGGTGTACCGGCCTTTGGCAACGCCCTTGGTGGCGGCGGCGCGCGAGGCCGGTTGGGGTGTGATTGATGGGGCGGCCCTTTTTGCGGCCCAGGCGGCGGCCCAAAGTCGGGCCTGGGTGGGGGCGGGGGCGCCATCGAGTGATTTCTTCGCCCGGATCACACACGAGGCTCTTGCAACCTTGGGCTGAGATATGCGAAAACCCTTGACGGCATGCGGACTTTCCGCGAACCGGTCCTGTTTCCGAGGGCCTATGGGTCCTATGTGCTGCTTGCAGCACTGGATGTGCTTCTCACCTGGACGATCCTGTGCATGGGCGGCGAGGAGTTGAACGGGATCGCGGCGTGGGTGATCGAACACGGCGGGCCCAAGGGGATCACGTTCTACAAATTCTGTACGGTGGGTTTCGTGCTCGTGGCGTGTGAGCTGGTGGGGCGGCGCAAGCAGATGGCGGGGAAGTCGTTGTCGCGCGCGGCGGTGGCGATCAGTGTGTTGCCTGTGGGTGTGGCGCTTGGGCAGCTTGCGGCGTGGGGATGAAGATTCACCGCAGAGGCGCAGAGGGCACAGAGAAGAAACCCCCTCCCTTGCGGTCGGGGCTAGCCAGGTGTTGCAGCCGGGCACCCGGAGAAGGATGCCTCGCGTGAGCCGCATTCGGCGATTCATCACGACGAAGCGCGTTGCGTTGGTTGTGGTGTGCGCGGTGCTTGGTGTGGCGACGAGTTTGGCGCGGCTTGCTTGCAGACAGTGGGGTGTTTGGTTCCGCGTGGTTGATTGGGATTGTGCTTTTCAATGTTCTCTATCCGCCCGCGCGGGCCGCGCGTCGACGGGCGCGAGGGCGCTGCGGCAAGTGTGGATATGACAGGACGGGGCTTGGAGAAGATGTGGTGTGTCCGGAGTGTGGGACCTGAAAGCACCCCTCACCCGGCGAAGCGCCACCCCCTCCCTTGCGGTCGGGGCTAGCGGGGTTAGGAGCCTTGCCGTGTGTGTGGTAGGTGCGCTGGGTTAGGCGACGGGGACGCCCGAGGTGCGGAGGAGGGTTTTGAAGGCGTCGCCAAAGACGAAGTTGTGTTCGGGGAAGGTGTGGCCGGAGCGATTGGCGTCGATGTGGGAGAACATGAGGTCGATGGAGCCGACGCGTTGCCATGAGGCGGTGGGGTCGGCGTGGTCGAAGAGGTCGATCACGCCTTTGGTGGCGGCGCCGGCGGCGTCGAGCTGCACGATTTCGGCGGTGTAGCGCAGGGTGTGGCCTGGGAGCGGTTCGCGGTCGATGGATGCGTTTCCGATCTTGGCGAGGATGACTTTTTCAGCGAAGTCGTTGGCGTGGCCCACGAGGATGCCGGCGGTTTGGGCCATGCCTTCGATGACGAGGGAGAAGGGCATGACGGGTGTTGCGGGGAGGTTGCGCGCGGCGTCGGCGGCGAAGTGATCGTGGAGGTGTTCTTCTGAGAGTGAGATGTTTTTGATGGCGACGAGGCGTTTGCCGCGCTCGAGTTCGACGACGCGATCGATCCACATCCAGCGCAAGGTTGAGTTCCTTACGCGTTGGCGGTTTGCAGCTTGTTTTCGACGAAGCTGACGAGGGCGTTGACGGTGAAGAGCTTGCCGATCTTGGAGAGTTGGGGGTCTGCTTCGAAGCCGGCGAAGTCGACGTGTGGCATTTTGTCTTTGAGTTCGGCGAGGCCTTTGTCGGTGACGAGGCCGTCTTTGACGTAGTCGGGGTTTTGCGCGGCGTTGTCGGGGAAGAGTTCGCCTTGTGCGATCTTGAAGCCGAAGGCCTGTTCGAGTTTGAAGGAGATGTCGAGGAAGTCGATGGACTCGGCCCCGAGGTCGGCGGTGAGGACGGCTTCGGGGGTGACCTCGTCGTCATCGACACCCAGGGCGTCGACGAGGACCTCTTGGATCTTGGAGAAGATTTCGTCGCGGTTCATGGAGGCATTATTGCCGATTGGCGGGCGGGCGTGGCGTGGGGTGGAGGCCAAGTTAGGAGGGGGGGATGCGCAGCGGCCGAAGGGTGAGGCGACCCGAGACGCAGGTGGGGGTGTCGGCGTTGGGGTCGGCAGGGTTGATCAGGGTGCCGAGTGCCTTGAAGGCGCGTTCGGGGGCGTGGGGGTCGCCCGCGGCGGTGATTTCGATGCGGAGGGCGTGGCCTGGGGCGACAAAGTTGCCATATTTGAGGGCCTTGGCGGCGGCGAGGACGTATCGGGGGGGGATGGGTTGGCTTGCTGCTTGGGCGTCGAGATCGATGAGTGTGCGGGCGGCTTGCACGCAGGCTTCGAGCATGAATACCCCGGGCAGGACAGGGAATGTTGGGAAGTGGTCTTGGAGGTATTCCTCGGCGGCGGAGACGTTTTTGAGTGTGACGATGCGTCCGGGCGTGTGTTCGAGGACACGATCGACGAGGCAGAAGTGCATGGGGGCAGAGGATAGAGGTTTGGCGGCATTGGGGCGTTGATTGGTTTGGAGGGCGGTTGGAAGAGCAGAGCGCACAACCGGCGGGTGAGGCGATGACGTGGCCGGTCGAGGGGCTGTTTTGTCGGCAGTGCGACTACGATTTGGGTGGTGCGTGGCGGACGAACCCGGCGGTGTGTCCGGAGTGTGGGCGCGTCTTTGAGCCGAGCGACCCGAAGACGATGCGTGCGTGTCCGAAGCGGCAGGAGTGGACGCGGCGTCTGTTGTCGTGGGCGGTTGTGGTTGTGTTGTCGGTGTTTGTGTTTGTGGCGGTGGAGCGTGCGTGGGTGATTCGGCCGGCGAGTCTGTCGACGACGCGGTATTTCGATACGGGCATTGGGCTGTGGGAGTGGCTGGGGAAGTACTACGGGTGGGACAGGCGCACCGCGGGTGATGTGAAGTTGGCGTACTGGGTGTGGGGGGATATCAATCGTCCGACGACGGTGATTGCGCGCGGGCCTGACTCGCGGTGGCGTGCTGGCGGGTCGTCGACGCGCGGGCGTGATGTTGAGTTGTGGCGTGTGGAGCGTGGTGAGACGGATTGGACGATCTCGGTGAGCGATCCGGGGACTGCGTATCTGGCGATTGTGTCGGGGTTCAATTCGACGCGCGACGGGCTGCTTGGGGTGCGCCCGACGAATCAGCCTGGGTTGAAGCCGACGGCGGCGTATGTGATTCGCGGGAGCGAGGATGAGATTCTGACGGAGTTGTTCAAGCGGTATGGGGTGGAGGTGGAGCCGGTGTTGCAAGAAGAGGGTCAGACGCATGTGTGGGTGTGGAGCGATGCGCAGGAGAAGCTGGTGCGGGTGACAGTGGAGGACGCGCGAGCGCAGGGGTTTGCGCTGGATGCGGTGTATCCCGTGGGCGGCGCTCAGCGCAGGGGGCGGTAGGGTCGCTTGGCGGTGCGCGGTGCGATAGCCTTGTGGCATGAGCAACTCGACGGGGAGCAAGGCGGGCGGGGCGACGTATGCCGCGTCGGGTGTGTCGATCGGTGAAGGCGATCGATTTGTGTCACTGATTCAGCGGCACATGCGGAGTACGCACGGGCCGCGGGTGATTGCGAATGAGGGTGGGTTTGCGGGGCTGTTTCGGTTGGACTTCAACGAGCAGCTTTTCAAGCGGAACTTCGAGCATCCGGTGTTGGTGGCGACGACGGATGGTGTGGGCACGAAGATCAAGCTTGGGATCGAACTGGACAAGTATGAGGCGCTTGGTGTTGATCTGGTGGCGATGAGTGTGAACGACCTTGCGGTGCAAGGCGCAGAGCCACTGTTGTTCTTGGACTACATCGCGGCGCACAAGGTGGAGCCCGAGTTGTTGGAGCGGATTGTTCGCGGCATTGCGCAGGCGTGCAAGACCTGTGGATGCGCGCTGCTGGGTGGCGAGACGGCGGAATTGAATGATCTGTATGCGCCGGGTGACATTGATCTTGCAGGATTCGCGGTCGGGGTATTGGAGCTTGATCGCGCGATTGATACGGAGCGTGTTGAGCCAGGCGATGTCGTGGTTGGGCTTGAAAGCGACGGCATTCATTCGAACGGGTATTCACTTGTGCGCGCGATTGTGCGCAGTGCGGGGCTCGACCTGGGGCGGGTGTATCCGGAGGTGGACGCGGCGCGCAGTTTGGGCGATGTGTTGATGACACCAACGCGGTTGTATGCGGCGCCGATTGCCAAGCTGTTGCGTCGGTACAAGGTGAAAAAAGTGGTGAGCGGGATGGCGCACATCACTGGTGGCGGGATTCCGGGGAATCTGAATCGGGCATTGCACGGCGAGGTGGATGCGGTGATTGATCGTGGGGCGTGGACGCCGCCGGCGGTTTTTGGGTTCTTGCAGGATCAGGGTCAGGTTGATGCGGACGAGATGGATCGCGTGTTCAACATGGGGATTGGGTATTGCCTTGTGGTGCGTCCGGCGTTTGCATCGAGCGTGATGAAGCAGCTCGAGCGATTGGGCGAGCGGGCGCATGTGATCGGCGAGATCCAGCGCGGGACGGGCGTTGTGCGGTGGCGCGCCTAGCGGATGACGGGCGTTTCAGGAGTGTCGATTGCCTTGCCCTCGGCTTGCGACGCGATTTGTGCAAGGCGGATCTTTGCGATGGCGGCGACGTCCGGATCGTCGCTGGCCAATGCATCGATCAAGGCGCGGTCATCAGGGCTACTCGCGCGGAAACAGGCGTAGGCAAGGCCAATGGACGTGGGCTGTTCGCGCATGGTGTCGATGACGCGCTCGACGAAGTCGATCTGGTTGCGCATTTGTGGGATCGAGAGGTCGCCCAGACGCAGCATGAAGAGCGTGCGCTGCAGGCGGTCGAGCTTGGGCAGGGCCTGTTCGACGCCCTGGAGTAAGGCCTCGAACTGATTCGCCTGGGTGGCGGCGTCGAGGGCTTGCTCGATGGCGATGCGCTTGAGCTTGGAGGACGTGATCAAGATGTCCTGCACTGAGAGTTGGTCTTGCTGCAGGATGGCGAGGGCGTCCTCGTGGGTGAGTTCGCTTCCCAATGACGTGATGATGAGGTTTTCGCTTTGGGTGGTGAGGCACAGTGGTCCTGCGGCAAAGCCATCGGCGCCAGGCATGAAGCCTTGGGTGGCGCGCCAGGCGATGGTGGAGCGTTTGGCAACATCATCGGCGATGAGGCGTCCGGCGGTGCCTAGGCACGCGGAGAGTTTGGCGCTGACTCTTTCGTTGCGTTCGAGGCGCAAGCGGCGATCGAAGTCAACGACTTCGAGCAGGCGCGCGCCCAATTGGCGCAGGTCGTCGGCGGTTTGTGCTTCTGCTTGATCGAGGCGTGCGCCGCCCTTCATTTTCATTGCGATGAGCATGGCGCGCAGGCCATTGGGTACTTCGGTGGTGTCGATCATGAGGCGTGGTGTGAGAAGCACGCGGCTGCTGATCGGCGCATTGCTGCCAATGCCCAAGGGGACGGGGCTCGTGTTGCGCAAGCTGACGATGAGTTCGGGGAAGTCGAGTGGTGAGGCGATGCTTGGCGCAACGCTTAGTTCGAGCTCCATAAAGGTTCGGGGCTCGGCGGTCATGCGCTCAAACCAAGGCGCGACGCGCAGGGCGGTTGCGTCGAGCTCTTCGGCGAGTTGTGCGCGCGGGATGGGGTGTCCATAGAGGTCGCCGGCGCGGGCGCGGGCGGCGGTGCCCAGGGCGGAGTATGGACGTCGGTTTGCAAGTTCGGCGAAGCGCTCGGCGGCGATGAGGGGGAAGCCAGCGCGTTCTTCGGTGACTGCTAGCCCCCAGAGCGCCTGGTCGTCGGTTGGGGCGAGCGGTTCGAGTTTGGCGCGAGCGGTATCGGCGTCGCCTCTGAGGCCAGCGAGCCAGCCGCGATAGCGATCGAGCGCTTGGTCCTGCAGGTTGACGCCAAGCAAGCCCCGTTCGAGATCGCCAAGCTGTTGCTCTGCTTCATCGAGTCTGCAGCCGACAAGGAGTCGAATCCAGAGGCCATGAAGGCTGACTTCGGCATAGAGCTCGTTTGGGTCGCGTCCGGCGCGGCGGATTTCTTCGCGGAACTTTGGGTTCTCGATGCCGGTGCGTGCGACATCGATGGAGCGGATGCAGCGATCGAGCGCGACGAGTGTTGCTTTCGGTGTGGTTGGTGCGTCAGAGGGTCGTTGGAAGATTTCGTCGGCTTCTTCGGGGCGTTTGATGAATGCGGCGCCTTCGGCGCGTGCGCCGAGACCAACGAGTGCGCAGAGGCGAACTTCTTCGAGTTCGAGTGGGTGGATGGGCTCAAGGAAGGGGCCCGGGTCGATGTCATCGCGTCGTTGGAGTTGTCGGTTGCGCAGGTATGGCGTGAGCCGCGTCCGATCGAGGTCGGCGATGATGTCGAGCATTGCGGCGTGGCCAACCGTGTTCCATTTGCAGATGAGATATTCGGTGAGCTGTTCTGCGCCGAGGTCATCGTTGCTGGTTTGCAGGATGTCGCGCATGCGGTCGTAGAAGCGCATGGCGCCTGCGAATGCGCCGAGGCGGACAAGTTCGCGTGCGAGGTTTTCGAGTGCGCTGATGTCGAGCGGATCGGCAAGCACAACGTTGATGAGCAGGTCGACGCGGTCGTGCGGGTCATCGAGGCGATCGAGGTAGTAGGTGGCAAAGAGCGTGGCGGCCTGTTTGTTGGTGACGTCGAGGGTTGCGGCGGTTTGGAGGAGTTCGCGGAAGAGTTCTTCTTCGCCTGCTTCGCGTGCGAGGAGCGCGGCGTCGAGAGCAATGCGGCTGCGTACGGTCGGGTCGAGTTTGCGTCCGTCGGGGCCGAGGAAGCGTTGTGCGGCGGCGAGGCGATCGTCGACGGTTTGGAGCTTGTCGAGTTGTGAGGTGATGTAGCGGAGTTGTGCGACGGTGTCTGCGGGGTCGCGTCGAATGAGTTCGCGCGTGCCGGCGAGTGCTTCTTTGGCGGCGCCCGCGGCGCTCCAGGCTTCGATTTCTTGTCGGAGGAGTTCGATGTCCTCGCCGACGGCGCGTTGGGCGAGGCGGAGACAGCGTGCGGTGAGGCGGTAGTCGTCTGTGGTGGGGTCGAAGATCGCGCGGAGGCGGTCGCGGGTTTGCCTGGCGAAGAGGCGGCCGATCATTTGTTGCGTTGTGGGGTCGTTGGGTGCTTCGGCAGTTGCTGATGGTGTCTGTGCGGGGGCGATTTCGTCGCGTTGGGCGTCGAGGGGTGCGGCGGCGGCGATGGCGGTGAGCGCTGCGAAGCAGGCTGCGATCGGGAGCGTCAGGTTGAGTCGTGTGCGGGTCACCATGTGGCGATGTGGGCAATGACAGCGAGGGCGAGACAGAGGACGAAGAGGGCCCCGGTGGTCAGTTCGACGGTATCGGAGATTCGTCGAGAGCGTCTTGGGAACAGGCGGTTTGCGACCTGCTGGGCGAAGAGTGCGAGGGCGGCCATGGCGAGTGCGAGTCCGAAGAGTGCGAGGGGGAGGTTTGGGGAGGCATTGGGGGCACCGACGACGAGGCGGAGGCCTAGGACGAGCATCGCGGTGGCCCAGAAGAAAGAGAGGGCGCTGAGGGCGACGTGGCGTGAGGACCAGCTGCGGTGACGGGTGTTCGGGTGAAGCATGGGTGCAATCGGACGATAGCGGGGGTTTGGTGGAGGGTCGAGCGGGTGTGGGCAACCGCGGGTGGCTGGTTTCCGTAGGATGGTGGCACAGGTTCCGGCGTGGGCTTGGTGTGGCGGTGGTTGCCTCTGGGGCGGCCCGAGCGAGTGATTCTGCGAAAGGCTCTGGGTGATGCGGCATAGCGGCATGGGGCGATCCGTCAGGTGGCGTGTGGCGTTGGCCTGGGTGGCAACGCTGTTGGGGCAGTCGGTTGCGATGGGGCAGGATGTGCCTCCGGTGTCGACGGAGACCTTGAGCACATCGCAGAAGTCGCAGATTGAAGCATTTGTGTCGGGGCAGGTCGGCGCGATCGTGCGAGCGGATGCGCCGGAGGCGGCGTATGCGGCGCAGGATCGGCTTGTTGAACTGATGCAATCGGGCCCGATCTCGGTGGAGTATCGCCAAGAGATCACGAAATCGGTGTCGCCTTTGGAGCCGCTCGTTGGTGGGGCGGATGCGTTCAAGGCGGTGAGTGCGCTGATGGTTGCGGGCGAATTGGCGGTGCGTCCCGCGGACCGGATGATCAAGGCGGGCTTGAACGATGATCGTGAGGCGGTGCGTGTTGCGGCGGCGGGGGCTGCGAAGCGCATGCTGCGGATTTTGGCGGCGTCGCCCAACCAGCAGTTTTTTCGGCAGCCCGGGTTTGGATTGCAAGAGGCATTGGCGACGGCGTTGAAGGGCGAGGCGTCGCCCCTTGCCGCGCGTGCGATGTTGCATGCGTTGGCGAGCACGCCTGATGACACTGAGTTTTTCGTGAAGGGCGCTGAGCAGATGGCGGGGGCGCTCGAGGCGGTGGCGGCGCGGTTGCGCGCGATGCCGCTGGATCAATCGTTGTCGCCGGCCTGGTCTGAGACATTGCTCTGGGGGCTTGGGGCGTCGCGGCAGGCGTTGTTCGAGGCGAATCCTGATCGGCAGGTTTCGAACCAGGCGAAGAAGAGCGCGGCGCGGATGAGTGGGCTGATTCTGGCGATGGTGAAGGCGAAGACGGCGCAGGGAGCGGATGACGCGGGGCGGTTGGAGCGTGTGGTGAGCGCGGCGGAGCAGGTGTTGCTGCTTGTTGAGGCGAATCTGTCGGGTTCGGCGGGGACGCAGGCGGTGGCGCCGGCGTTCAAGGAGGGCGCGGACGGCGGCGGCTGGGATCGCTTTGCAGACGCGGTGGATGCGTGGGTGGGCGCGCGGGGGAAGCTGACGCGTGCGCCCTTTGGTTTTGCTGCGGGCGACTTCTGACCATTTGCGCGATCCGGCGGCTGAGCGATCGGCGGTTCAAACGAAGAAGGCGCCATGAAGAAGATGCTGGGCGTACTGTTCGTGTTGCTGGTTGCGCTGGGCGCGGCGGTGGCGGCGGACCGTCCATTGCCCAAGGCGGACCTGACGATCATCGAGCGGACCGAGTTCAACACGCTCGATCCGCAACGGATGAGCTACATCCACGACAATCGTCTGAGCTACGCGATCTACGAGACGCTTGTGCGCTGGGACACGTATGGCGATTTTGGGATTCTGCCGGGGCTTGCACAATCGTGGGAGGTTGCGGACGGCGGCGTGACCTACACGTTCCACCTCGATCCCAAAGGCAAGTGGTCGAATGGGGATCCGGTGCGCGCGAGTGATTTCGTCTTTGCGTGGCGTCGGGCGATGCTGCCCGACACGGCGGCGGACTATTCGAGCTTGTTCTTCACGATCAAGGGTGCTGAAGCGCTGTTTGATTGGCGCAGCGATCAGCTGGAGGCGTATGCGTTGCTTCCGGAGAGAGATCGCACGGCGGGAGCGGCGCGCGAGCTGTGGGATCAAACGCTGGCGCATGCGAATGAGACGGTAGGTATGTCAGCGCCGGACGATCACACGCTGGTCGTGACGTTGGAACGGCCCACCGCATACTTCCTGGATTTGTGTGCGTTCTCGCCATTCAACCCGGTGCATCCGCCAACGATCGAGCGGTTTACTTTTCTCGATCGTGCATCGGGGCGGATTCAGCAGGACTATCAGTGGACGAAGCCGCGCAACATCGTTTGCAATGGCCCCTACAAACCCAAGAGCTGGAAGTACAAGCGAGAGATGTACTTGGTGCGCAATCCGCAGTTTCGTGATCCATCGATTGGGTATGCGGACACGATTCGAATCATCCCGATCAACGATCCGAATACGAGTGTGCTGTCCTACGAGACAGGGGCCGGTGATTGGACCACGGACGTGACAGTGAGCTACCTGGCGGACATGCTCGAGCAGAAGAAGGAAAGTGAGCGCGACAATATCCACGCGTTCAGCACATTCGGCACGTACTTCTGGAGTTTCAATTGTCGCCCGAGGTTGGGCGATGGGCGCGACAATCCGTTTTATGACCCGGCGGTGCGGCGGGCATTCACGATGGCAGTGAACAAGCAGGAGATCGTGGACAAGGTGAAGCGATCAGGTGAGAAGCCGGCGCAGGTGTTCGTGCCGCGCGGGAGCATCAAGGGATTCGAGAGTCCGGAGGGCCTGCACTTTGATCCGGTGCGTGCGAAACAGGAGTTGGAGAGCGCAGGGTGGATCGATCGCAATGGCGACGGCGTGCCTGAGAATGCAAAGGGCGAACCGTTTCCTGTGGTGAGCATGCTGTACTCGACGGGGTCCTATCACGCGGACATTGCTTTGGCGATGGGGCGCATGTGGAAGAAACATCTTGGCGTGGAAGTCAGCCTTGATGCCAAAGAGTTGAAGATCTATAAGGACATGCTCAAGAAGAAGGACTACATGGTTGCGCGGGGCGGGTGGTTTGGTGACTACGGCGACCCGACGACGTTCCTTGATTTGCACAAGACTGGGGACGGCAACAATGATCGCGGGTACAGCGACCCGAAGTTTGACGCGATGCTGGAACGGGCCGCCAACGAAGTGGACGCGGAGCAGCGCTTGCGGGTTTTGGAGGAGGCCGAGCGATACACGATGGAAGAGACGCTGCCCATTCTTCCTATCTGGTCCTACAACTACTACTACATGTACAAGCCGCCTTTGGACAAGGACGGGAATCCGAATCTGGGGGGGCTGCGGGGCATCTCGATGCATCCACGGCTTGTGCAGTATTTGTGGTTGCTGGATGTGGTGGATGAAGAGGATGTGCGCGAAGCGCAGCGCGCGAAGTTGGCGGCGGGGGCTGAGGAGTCGGCGCGATGATGGGCATGGTCGTGCGGCGGCTGATTCAGTTGCCGATCATCTTGCTTGTCATCTATACGGTGACGTTTGCGTTGGCGTGGGCGCTGCCTGGCGAGGCGGTGGTGAATGATGAAGGTCGGCAGCCGCCCGCGGCAGTGCTGGACGCGATTGAGCGGCAGTATGACTTGGATTCGCCGTACCGGTTTTACTACCGGTATCTGTATCGCGTGACGGGATTGCGTTTTGTTGTCGAGAAGATGAAGGGCGCGGAGGGGAATCCGGGGCCGTATGTGTTCAATCTTGGGCCATCGTTGAAGTATGAAGACTGGAACGTCAACGAGATCATTGGGGCATCGTTGCCTGTATCGGTGGTGCTTGGGTTGAGCGCGATGATCATTGCGGTGGGGATTGGCGTAGGCGCTGGGGTGCTTGGTGCGCTGAAGCCCAACAGTTGGCTTGACTTGTCGACGCTGCTGGTGGCGCTGATTGGGATCAGTTTGCCGAGCTTTGTGATCGGGACGGTGCTGTTG
Source organism: Phycisphaerales bacterium (assembly GCA_020427635.1). Lineage (GTDB taxonomy): Bacteria > Planctomycetota > Phycisphaerae > Phycisphaerales > UBA1924 > JAGQOH01. The sequence continues at coordinate 52,783 of JAGQOH010000006.1, read as the reverse complement.
ATTGTGTTTCCGGTGTGGCTCGGGTGGGGCAGTGTTGGCGGATGGGGCGAGCCCGGGCAGATCATCTGGCCTGCGTTGACGTTGAGTTTGCCGTTCGCGGCGTATATCGCACGGCTGACACGGATGGGGATGATCGATGTGCTGCACTCGGATTACATTCGGACGGCGCGGGCGAAGGGTGTGCCGGAGCATGGCGTGATTCTGAAGCATGCGCTGAAGAATGCGTTTCTGCCTGTGTTGAGTTACCTGGGGCCGGCGACGGCGTTTGCGATGACGGGGAGTTTTGTAGTTGAGATGGTGTTCAATGTGCCTGGGATGGGGCAGCACTTTGTGGATGCGGTGCGGGGGAAGGATCTGTTCATGATCATGGGGGTGACGCTGATTTTTTCGGCGATGCTTGTGATCTTCAATCTGATCGTCGATGTGATGTATCGGTGGGTTGATCCTCGGATTGATTGACATGGCACACGAGCACAATGATGCCGGGGAGTACGAAGTCCAGCGCCTCGATGCTACTTACGATCCAAGACTGCAGTCGGCGGCGCGTCTTTCGGAGGTCTTCGCAATTGCCGATGAGCAGTTGCAACAGAATGACCTTGCCGGCCTGTGTGGAACGATATTGAGCGCGACGATGGGTGTTGAGGGGCCAAGCGTGGGCAGGCTTGTTGGGTGGGTGCGCGATCGGCTTCCGGAGGCGAATGAGGGTGCCTCGCGTGTAATCATGACCAACGTTGCAATGCTCGGCGTGGAACCATCTGCCAAGAGCACGGACTGTTTGCAGCTGGCGGAAGCATTTGCCAAGAAGGGCGAACAGGCAATCTCCATGCACGCGCTCTTTGATGTGTGCTTCGGCATCATTCAACTTGTGCCGCCAAGTGAGGCGCGCCGCCTACTTGGCGAGCTTGAACAACACACCGGACGAACGGGCGTTATCCAAGACGCTTCGGCAACAATCGAGGATTGAAGTCAGTCCCGTGGGCCTGCGCTGTGGGGCGGGCGCTCGAGGGGGTCGGCGGCGTCGGGTTCGCCAGAGGTGAGCGCGTCGAGCGTGCGGAGGCGGCCTTCGAGGCGTTCGAGGCGAGAGGCAAGCTTGTCGACGGCCTGGACGAGGCGCAGGAGTTCGGCGTTGAGTTGGTCGGTGGTGTGCTCGTTGAAGGCTTGGCGCTCTTCGATTTCGCGGATGCGCTTGGCGTCTTCGGGCGAGATGGGCGGTTGGTCATCGGTCAAGGTGACAGACTGTAGCTTCGCGGGTAGCGTGCTGCCCCATGCGAAGAATGGCGGATCTTGCAGGCATTGTTGTGGTGGCGTGGTTGGGAGGGTGCGGCACATCCGGGACGCATATGGCGTCGGGTGGTGGCGGTGTGGCGGCGTTTTCGGCGATGCGGAGTGAGCGGGCGGCGCGCGTTGAGCAGGATGGGGGCGCGGGGGCTGCTGTTGCGCAGGGCTCGGCGTCCGGAGGCGCTGCCGAGACACGTGCACCTGCGGTGACGGCGAGCTTTGGTGATCGTGGCACGACGTGGTGGAGCGTGCAGGGCGGGGCGGCGTTCACGAAGAACAACACTGACGTGAACGGGCGATTGAGTTTGCATCGATTCCTGGCGGACGACTTTGAGGCGATTGGCTCGCTTGGTGGGTGGGGGCACTTGCAGAGTGGAGATGATCAGGCGTCGGCGGCGTTTGATCTTGGTTTTCGCTGGCACTTCATCAGTCGGGCGCGCGAGTTTGCGGATGGCTCGGGGATGACGGTGTATGGCGAGACCGGCATTGGGATGTTGTATGCAACGGGCGATGTACCGACGGGCGGGACGCGGTATGACTTCACGCCGCGGGCGGGGATTGGCGCCACGTGGCCATTGGGTGATGGGCCTTCGCGGTTGGATTTGGGCGTGCGGTGGCAGCACTTTTCGAATGGGTCGTCGGCGGGTTCGGATGACAATCCATCGCGTGATGCGGCGATGGTGTATGTCGGGCTCATCTTTCCGTTTTGAGCGAGCGCAAGATGCCTGAGCATGAGCACAGTCACGAGATTGATGGGCGCATGGGTGGGGTGGTTGCGCGCGGTGCGTTTGGCGGCGCGTTGATGGGGCTTGCGAACCTGGTGCCGGGGATCTCGGGCGGGACGATGTTGCTCGCGGCGGGGATCTTTCGGGCTGTCATTACGGCGTTGGCGGAGGTGACGACGCTGAAGTTTCGGGTGCGGTCGTTGGTTTTGTTGGCGTCGGTGGCGGCGGCGGGTGGTGTTGCGATTCTGCTTGGCGCTGGGCTGCTCAAGAGTCTGGTGCTCGAGCATCGTTGGATCATGTATTCGCTGTTCATCGGGTTGACGTTTGGCGGCGTGCCCATGGTGTGGGGGCTGATTCGTGATGCGCGAGCGGTGCGCGCGCGGGCGACATGGATTGGGTTTGCGATTGGGTTTGCGGCGCTCGCGGTGATGGCGTTCACGAAGGGCGCGAGCGCGAGCGGGGGCAGCAACATGGGACTGCTGCTTGTCGCGGGTGCGGCGGGGGCGAGCGCGATGGTGCTGCCCGGGGTGTCGGGGGCGTACTTGCTCTTGGTGCTTGGGCAGTATGTGCCGATTTTGTCGGCGGTTGATCGGGTGAAAGAGGCGCTGAAGGGCGGTGATATCGGCGCGGCGGTTGCGGAGTGGCCCGTCGTGGTGCCTGTTGGGCTTGGTGTTGCGGTGGGGCTTGTTGGCGTGAGCAACCTCTTGAAGTGGATGTTGCACAGGCACGAGGCGCTGACGCTTGGATTGTTGCTTGGGCTGTTGATCGGTTCGGTGTTGGGGCTTTATCCCTTTGTCGATTCGGTGTCACCTGCGGTTGGTGATGTGTTCAAGGGGCAGGCGGTGACAGCGGAGACGCTCGCGGGGCTTGAGGCGGATCGCGAGGATTGGCCTTTGCAGGCGTTTCGTCCGAGCGCAGTGCAGGTGGCGAGTTCACTTGGGCTGATGGTGTTGGGTTTCCTGATTACGGGTGGCGTGGCGCGGTTGGGCGCGCTGTCACCCGAGGGGAAGAGCGAATCAGGCGTCGCGTGAAGTCGTGGTGAGATGCGCGGGGATGTGTTTGGGGCGCGCGTGGCGCCGGCCCGCGGCTTCGGCTTCGGCGTCACTTGCAAAGTCGGGTGCAGCGCCGGGGTGTTTGGATGTGCCTGGTGCGCGTGCGAGGCGCTCGATCTGTTCGTAGGTGAGCATGACGCCGCACTCGGGGCACTCGCCCGTTTCGTTGCCTGCGAGGTCGTAGCCGCAGGAGAGGCATTGCAGTGAACTGCGATCGACGGGTTTTTGGACGGCGATGACGAGGCCCACGGAGAAGAGCACGGCGGCGTAGCTGCCCGTGAAGATGTGGAAGATCATGCCCATGCCCGCGAGGTTGTTGACGAAGAAATTGTGAGAGGGCAGGGCATTGCCCTGGCGGGCGGCGAAGCTGGCGGTGAGGGTGAGCGCAGCGGGCGGGATGAGCGAGAGCAGGAGCAGGAGGATGGCGAGCCAGCGCCCGCGATAGGTGTAGAGCACGATCCAGACGAAGGCGGCATAGGCGACGGGGATGATCATGGCTCGCTCGGCGTGCAGGGTATCGTAGCGCTCGATGCCTCTTCCCCTGCCAGGCAAGCGCCAGAGCGCCCAAGAACGCGAGAGTCAGCGGTTGTGGCGGCTCAGCGCGATGGGGAGCGAGTTGGCATTTGGGATCATCGGGATGGTGCTGCTGGGGTGGGCGATCGACTACTTCTTTCACACGAAGCCCAAGGGGATCATCATCTGCACGGTGATTGGGGTGATCGGGAGCGGGTACAACTTCATCCGGCAGGCCTTGATCTTGACGAAGGCGGCGACGAAGCGGGCGACTTCAACGAAGGATGACGACGAGGGATGAGTGGTTCAGCAGGTCCATCGGAGAAGCCCGCGCCCGCGATGATGCGGGTGGATGTGGGGCCTGAGATCGGGCTGCCGGGGCTTCGATTGGCGACGGCGGCGTCGGCCGGTGCGGTGATGGTGGGGGCTGCGGGTTGGGTGGCGGTGCTGATGTTCGCCCCCTTGCCCAAGGGGCCCTGGGCGGCGGCGGTGTGGTGGGGGATTGGGGCGGTGGTGGTGGCGAAGGTGGTTGGGCTGCTGGCGATGCGGCCCTGGAGCCCGCGGCGGGTTGGGAAATGGCCATTCGTGTGGCTGGTCGGGCGGGGGGTGAGCTTCGCATTCGTGCTGATTCTGGCGGTGCTGATATACTCCGCGACCCAGCCCCGACCGCTGGCTTTCGGGCTGGCAATCGCGGCGGGATACTTTGCGGCGCTGCTTGCAGAGGTCGCGGTGTATGCGGCTCATGTGCGATCGGTGACGGGTGAGGGCGCCGACGCAGTTGAGTGTGAGTGAGCGGTTGGGTGTCCAAGGCTTTTGGTGGAGTGTCCGGCGTTATGGGTGATGTCATTGTCCTTCTGGCGAGCTCGAACCCGCTCGATCACGTGGTGGACAAGCCGTTGCCCGGCGGGCTTTCCATGAACGCGGTGACGATGGTGATCGTCGCGGGGCTGTTGGTTTTGACGCTGAAGCTGGCGGCGGATGCGATTGCGACGGGGCCCGAGAGCCAGGGCAACGAACGGTACATGACGAAGGGCAAGTTTGGGCAGATGGTGGAAGTGATCGTGCTGTACATGCGCGACAACATCATCAAGCCGCAACTTGGCGATGACACGAACAAGTTCTTGCCGTACTTGCTGACCTTGTTCTTCTTCATTCTTTACAACAACCTGCTTGGGCTGGTGCCCTTGACTGACATTCAGCATTTGGCGGGGAGCTTGCTTGGGCTGCACTTCTCGACATGGATTGGCGGGACGGCGACGGCGAACATTGCGATTACGGCGGCGCTGGCGATCATTGCGTTCATCGTGATTCAGGTGAGTGGGCTGCGCAGCAACGGTCTGGGCGGCTGGGCGAAGCATTTTCTGGGCGGTGCGCCTGTGTACTTGGCGCCGATCATGGTGCCGGTCGAGATCATGGGCATGTTCATCAAGCCCTTTGCATTGGCGATTCGTTTGTTTGCGAACATGACGGCGGGGCACACGCTGCTGGCGACGCTCTTGATGTTCACGTTGCTTGCGTTCCAGGGGCTTGGGCCGGCGGGCGGGATCCCGGTCACCATTGGTGCTGCGCTGGCGATGGTGCCGTTGATGTTCCTGGAGCTGTTCGTGGCGTTCCTGCAAGCGTTCATCTTCATGTTCTTGACGACGGTGTTCATTGCGCAGCTGCGCCATCATGAGCATCACGATCATGAGCCTGCGGAGGCGTACACGGGTGGTGAGCACTCGGCGGTGGAGGACCTTGCGGTGCCGGTGACGGCGTAGGTTGACGAGACAACAGAGTGCTTCGTGCGGCGTGTGCCGGTCGAAGCGTGTTTCCGAGTAGGCAGTTGGATTTTGGAAGCGGCGTGTGTGCCGCATAGACACGGAGTTTGAGCGATGAACATTCGGAAGATGGCAGCGTGCGGCGCCGCGATGGCGACCTTTGGCCTTGTGGCGGCGGATCCGGCGCTTGCGCAGGATGCGGTGCAGAGCACGGGTGACGGCCTGACCGCGATTGGCAAGGGTCTGGGCGCGGGCTTGGGCGCTGGTCTTGCGGTGATGGGCGGCGGTCCGGGCATCGGTCGCATCGGCGGTTCTGCGGTTGAGGCGATCGCGCGTCAGCCGGAGGCGGCGGGCACGATCGGCACGAACATGATTCTGACGGCCGCGCTGGTCGAAGGCGCGACGCTGTTCGCGGTGGTCGTTGGCCTTCTGGCGATGATCATGATCTGAGGCACCATGCCAACGCAGTCAGCGCCGATTCGCTCGCGGACGGCGGGTCGGCATGCGCGTGGCAATGCCCGAGGTAGGTGAAACGATGTTGAATCGGACCTCCATTCGGTTGGGTGTGATGATCGCGGCAATGCTCCCGCGCGTTGCGATGGGTGCAGCGCATGCGCCGCCTACGACCTCGCACAGTGCTGAGGATGTGGTACAGGCAGCACACGGCGCTTCAGAGCATGGCGGTGGTGTGGTCAACCCGCTGGACTTCCAGATCGTGCCGTTCATCACGGCGATCGTGGTGTTCGGTGTCGCGTTCTTCATTCTGTCGAAGATGGTGTGGCCCAAGATCGTGAAGGGGCTGGACGATCGCGACGCGAAGATTCGTGGTGAGATCCTGGCTGCTGAGGAAGCGCGCAAGCGTGCGGATGATGCGCTCAAGGAGTATGAGCGATCACTCGCGCAGGCGAAGGCTGAGGCGGCGGCGATGGTCGAGCAGACGAAGGCGGAGCAGTCGCGTCTGGCGGCGGATCTGCGGGCGCAGGCGGAAGCGGAGCTCAACGAGTTGCGAGACGGCGCGCGTCGGAACATCGAGGCGGCCAAGCGAGCGGCGATTGCCGAGCTTGGTCAGCATGCGACGAATCTGGCGATCGTGGCGGCGGAGAAGATCCTGCAGCGCGAGCTGAATGATCGGGATCAGGCGCGACTGGTTGAAGAGACGTTGGCGGAGATCACTTCGGAGTACGCCAGCGCGGGCGCGTGAGCGTGTGTCGCTGAGTGAGGATGTTGCACGATGCCGCTGTATGAAGCACCTCCGGAAGCTGTTGACCGCGTGTATGCGGAGAGCGTGTTTGAGCTTGCGCAAGCCGAGGGCGGGCGCGAGCGCTTGGAGTCGCTCTCGGGTGAGTTCGACGAGCTTGTGGAGCTGACGCGTCAGAGCGCGGAGTTGAGCGAGTTTCTGGCGAGTCGGATCTTGAGCATCGCGGAGCGCGAGAAGTCGCTCGACAAGATGTTCAAGGGGCAGGTGAGCAACTTGCTGTTGAACACGTTGCAGGTGCTGAATCGCAAGGAGCGGTTGATGCGACTGCTCAGCGTGGTGGCGGCGTTCCAGGAGATGGTGCAGGAGAAGTTCGGGCGGATCGAGGTGGATGTGTATACGCGTTCGCCGTTGCCCGCGGATCAGCTCGAGCGCATTCGGACACATCTGAAGACGGCGCTGCAGCGCGAGCCGGTGCTGTACAGCTATACGGATCCGGCGATGATCGGCGGCGTGCGGATGCAGATCGGCGATCGCCTGTTTGACGATTCGGTGCGGTCGCAGTTGCGTTCGATGGCCGAGCGGTTGAAGCGTGACGGCATTACGCGTGTGCGGGCGGCGGCGGATCGTGCATTTGAAGACGGAAACAACTGAGTTGGACGGTACAGAAGCAAGGAACTCTGAGATCAAGCCATGAAGATCAAGACTGAAGAGATCACAAGCGTCATTCGTCAGGAAATCGAGCAGTACTCCTCGCAGCTCGAGGTGTCTGACGTTGGGCGCGTCATTGAGATCGGCGACGGCATTGCCCAGATCTATGGGTTGTCGAACGCGATGGCGGGCGAGCTGCTCGAGTTCCAGACCGACGAGGGCGCCGTGATGGGCCAGGTGATGAACCTGGAACTCGACACGGTGGGCGCGGTTGTCTATGGCGACTATCTCAAGGTGAAGGAAGGCGACACGGTGCGTTCGACCGGTCGTCTGCTCGAGGTGCCGGTGGGCGAGGCGATGCTTGGGCGCGTGGTTGATCCGCTTGGCAATGCGATCGACGGCGGGCCTGCGATCGAGGCGAAGCAGACGCGGCCGGTCGACATCATTGCACCGGGTATTGCTGAGCGTCAGCCCGTGACGGAGCCTTTGCAGACGGGCGTGAAGGCGATCGACGCGATGATCCCGATTGGGCGCGGGCAGCGCGAGCTGATCATTGGCGATCGCAAGACGGGCAAGACGGCGGTTGCGATCGACACGATTATCAACCAGAAGCAGTACTGGGGTACTGACGAAGCGGTCGTGTGTGTGTATGTCGCGGTGGGGCAGAAGGAATCGACGGTTGCGGGCGTTGTGCAGACGCTTCGCGACAACGGCGCGATGGATTACACGATCGTGGTGTCCGCCGGCGCGTCGGATCCGGCGCCGCTGCAGTATGTCGCGCCGTATTCAGGGTGCGCGATGGCGGAGTATTTCATGTGGCAGGGCAAGGATGGTCGCACGCCCAAGCACGCGCTTGTGGTGTATGACGACTTGTCGAAGCAGGCGGTGGCGTATCGCCAGTTGTCGCTCTTGCTGCGGCGGCCCCCTGGTCGTGAAGCCTATCCGGGCGACGTGTTCTACTTGCACTCACGTTTGCTTGAGCGCGCGACGAAGCTTTCGGATGAGAACGGTGGCGGATCGTTGACGGCGCTGCCCGTGATCGAGACGCAGGAAGGCGACGTGTCAGCGTATATCCCGACGAACGTGATTTCGATTACGGACGGTCAGATCTACCTGGAGCCTGAACTGTTCTTCGCGGGCGTGCGTCCTGCGATTAACGTCGGCATTTCGGTGTCGCGCGTGGGTGGTAATGCACAGATCAAGGCGATGAAGCAGATCGCCGGTTCGCTGCGACTGGACCTGGCGGCGTTTCGTGAGCTTGAAGCGTTTGCGCAGCTTGGCACGGAGCTTGACAAGGCGACGCAGGCGCAGCTTGACCGCGGCGCCCGGATGGTGGAATTGCTGAAGCAGCCGCAGTATGTGCCGTACAACGTGGTGGACCAGGTGATCTCGATTTTCGCGGGCGCGAAGGGTCATATGGATGACATTGCGGTGAAGGATGTGCCGGCGTTCGAGAAGGGGCTGCTGGAATACATGCGCGGGCAGGGCTCGAGCGTGCGTGACGAACTGATCAAGCTCAAGAAGCTGGACGGCGAACTCGAGGGCAAGCTGAACGACGCGATCAAGGCGTACAAGGCGACGCGGAAGGGCTGAGGCCTTTCGACAACATGGGATCAATGAAGAGCCGCCCGGAAGTTCCGGGCGGTTTTTGCTTGGGCCTGCAGTTTGCTGGGGTTACAACAGTCTTCGCTGCGTGGGCGCGGCGTTGGTCCGAGAACGGGGGCAGGTGATGCGAATGGCAATTGGTGCGGGCGCGGTGGTGCTGAGCTTGTGCGGCATGCCGGCGTTTGGCGAAACGGTGGAGCGAGTCGTGGCGCCGGGGGCAGCGGAGTTTTCGCTTGGTAGCAAACCGGCGGGGGATGGGGCGGAACGATTGGGCGGCACGGATCCCTGGGATTCGGGGCTGGCGCCGTGCATCAACTGCGAAGGCGGGATCATCACGGAGTTTGGCGCCCCAGTGCTTGTCTTTGGGTGCATCAGCGACGATCACGGATGCGCTGCGGTGGCATTTCCGTACTTCACCCATATGGATGCGGGTACGCCGATTTGCGGCACGATCAACGGGATCCCGGCATTGGGGGGGCCATTCCCACTCCCTGAGTGCGTCGACCAGGACTGGTATCGCGTGTTTCTGGAAGGTGGCGTGGACTACCTGATCAAATTCGAGGCGGAGTTCGATGGTGCGTTCGTTGGCATAGCCGGCGACGCGGCGATTCCGGTGCCGGTCGAAGGTGGTGCGGCGCTGCTGTGCGAGGTGTATGAGCGCCTTCACTTTGCAACGGTTGTAGATGGGTGCACGCCGACAATGGTTCGTGTGCGCGTTCCCGGGCCGGGCGAGTATGGCCTTGTGGTCAGGGGTCCGGCAGGTGATTACCCAGTCATGCATTACTCGGTGTCGATTGAGTCGTGCGCGGTGACGTGCAACGGTGACTACGAGAGCGTGCCGTTTGAGACCCCGAACTTCGGCAATTGCGGGGGCGCTGGATTCGACACGACGAATGGCGGGTGTGTGTCGGACATGATGTTGTTTGACACGTTGCGGCTTGGCGTGCCGTTGTGTGGTGCGAGTGGTTACAACGGTGTGTGTCGCGACTCAGACTGGTTCCTGATCGATCTGCCGCATGGCGGTGTGTACGACATCCAGATGCAGGCGGAGGGCAACATGGAGGTGCTCGTCGCGACGAACTTCTTTACGGGGCTGCCGTTCACAACGCCAGAGGACTACTGCCCGGCGGTTCTGGTAGCGGACGGCATGGCGGTGGCAGGCTGCACGACGAGCTCGTTCCAATTTGAGTTCCCAGCTGCGGGGACCTATGTGATTGTGGCGCAGGCGGCGGCGTCGGAATCAGGCACCAGGTACTACAGCTTGTTGGTGAGCGACACGCAGGAGCCGTGCCCGGCGGACATCAACGAGGACGGCGTGATCAACCTCGATGATCTGCAGCAGTTGCTGTTTGAATATGGTTCGATGTGCCCCTGAGGGTCTCGTGGCGGTTTTTGTTTTTCCGCGCGGATTGTGGGGAACTTTGGGCTGGTCTGCGGTTCCAATGCGTTGGCGGCGGTGGGGTGACCGCGCGTCGAGGAGACCCTGTAATGGCACGGACCGGCACGATCGGACTCGGGATTGGGCTTGCGTTTGCGGGCGTGGTTGCACACGGGCAGGTGGTGTTGGAGCGGCCGGGCGATAGGGGCGAGCGAGCGCCGGACGGGTTGCCCTGGGCGCTGTCGGAGCATGTGCAGGGGTATGCACCTGGCGCGCCGGTGACGGAGTTGCTTGGCGGGCCGGCAACGGTGTGCGACGGCAATTGTGAGCCTGTCTTCAGTGACAACGAGATCATCAACTTTGCGAACGGGATCGACTCGGTGAATGGCGGATGCACGCCGCACATTCCGTGGGATCCGCAATGGGTGATCATTGCGCCGTTCCAGATGTGCGGGGTAACCGGGCGCAATGAGCAGTATCGGGACACGGACTGGTACGAGACACGGTTTGTGCCCGGGGTAACTACTGAGCTGCGCGTGCGCGCGGACTACCCGGTGCGTGTGGGCGTCATCGGCTACAACGGCGAGGCGCTGCCCTTGTCTGATGACGTGGTTGCGTATTGCGCCCAAGCCAACGAGCTGGTTGGCGAGGTGCTCGCGAGCGATTGTGTGGAGCAGCGGTCGACGTTCAGGGTGCCGGTGGACGCGCACTATTCCTTGTATATCGCGCCGCAGGATGACGCGCCGGTTGGTGTTGGTTCGTACAGGATCGAGATGTACGGCACTCCGGACCCGTGCGAGGTTTGCTCGCCTGAGACTGATCACGAGAGCGTGCCGTTCGAGCGGCCAGAGCCGGGCTCGTGCATTGACATGGTCAACAGTGGATGTGTCGAGGGTGGCGGGTTGCTCTTTGACGAGCTGCGTCTTGATCACTGGCTGTGCGGCGCGTCGTACCGCGAAGAGGCGGGGTGCCTCGACGAAGACTGGTTCCTGATCGATCTGCCCGTGGCGGGGGAGTACAAGATCGAGGTTCGCGGCAGGCCCTTGGTTGACGTCTGGTTCTTTCACAGCAGGCCATTCGATGAATCGTTTTGCAGCGATATGGGGGGGCGTCGGCGATATTCCGCGAGTGGATGTCTTTCGGATGATCCGCGCACGGGGACGTTCAGTATCGACACGCCGGGCAAGTATGTGGTTTGGGCGGTGATGCCGGACGAGCCGCTGGATTCACAAGGGGAGTACAGCATTCGCATTTCGAATGTGTGCGGGGTCAGTTGCCTTGGCACGGCGGACATCGATCAAGATGGCGCGGTGGGGCTGACTGATTTGCAGGAGCTGTTGTACTTCTTTGGGTTGTCGGTGTGCGCGGAGGATACGCCTGTGGTGCAACAGGGCACGCCGCCGTGCATTGATTGCGTGGGCGATACGGAGAGCGTGCCCGGGGAGATCAAGGATCTCGATACGTGCAAGGATGCGGTGAATGGCGGATGTTTCGATGAGAGCCTTGCGTTTGATGTGATGCGCGTCGGCACGCCGATGTGCGGGGCGTTGAATCGGGCGCCGACGGGCAGCCCGTCCTGTTGGGACCTGGACTGGTTCCTGATCGACATCCCATTTGATGATGTCTTCATGTTCGAGTTGGCCAGCGACTGGCGGGCGTTGGGCGGGTTTGTTCGCACGGATAGCGGGATGATGATTGAGGATCCGGAGACGTGGTGTGACAGCAGCATCTTTGCGATCGAGAGTGCCGCTTCGACGCTGGACTCATGTCGTGTGGAATCAGGCAATGAGATTGCGCTGGAAGCCGGGACCTATGTGGTGACGGTGTCGGCGCAGAACGCGCCGGCGGACTCTGTGGGCGAGTACAGCGCGTTGGTGACGCCGGCGTGTCATTCCTGTGCGGGGCCTGGGGATATCACGGGGGACGGCAAGGTCGATTTGGACGATCTGCAGCAGATGCTGTCGCTGTTTGGCTCCAGGTGTGATTGATCGCGAGGCGGGGCGCGATTGTTGCCCGGAATTGGTCCGGAGTCTGCGCCGGGGTTGCAAGGGGCGGCGCATGGCGGCACACTAGTTCTAGGTCCGGATTTCCTGAATCAGGGCCGACCCAGGAGACCTCATGGCTTTCGGGGCCTCGATGCGATGGCCCAGGATCTCAAGCAGTGAGGGGGTTGACATGAAGAAGGTGGCAATCGGCGCCGGCCTGCTGGCGAGTGTGGTTGGCTGCGCGATGGGTGCGACGGTCACGGTGACCACGGGGTCGAACGTGACGGACATTGATTTCTTCACGGGGACGATTGCGGATTTGCCTGGGCCTGACGGCAAGGTGTCGATGGCCGAGGCGATGATCGCGACGAACAACACGCCCGGGCACGACCGCATTGAGTTCGCGATTCCGCAGAATGAATGGTTGATGCAGTGGCTGTACCCGGGGCGGGCGGTGCTCGTGCAGGGGAACTTCCGCGCGAATGACAGCGTGGAGATTGATGCGACGACGCAAACGGCGTTTACGGGTGATACCTACGCCGGCGGCAACGAGGTGGCGATCTATGGATCGACGATCTACCTGAATGCTGACAACAGCTCGATCTGTGGGTTTGACGGCATCCCGCTGCAGGTGTCGGGCGACAACTCGCACGTGTTCGACAACACGGGCAATACGAACATCACGTTGTTTGACAGCCACGGCACGCTCGTGGAAAACAACATTGCGGGCACGATCAAGATTGATCGCTGCAACAATTGCGTGGTCGTTGGGAATGTGACGACGCGCGTGCGCGTGCAGGGTTGGGTCAGCGAATTCGGCACGGGGCCTGCCTCGAACAACCGGATCGGCGGGCCGACGCTTGCCGAGCGGAACTACATCACGGGCTACGGCACGCACAGCGGCGAAGGCTTTCCGAGCGGCACAACAGTCGAAATCTTTGACAACGACGGGACGATCGTCGAGAACAATTGGATTGGCACGCTGCCCGATGGTGTGACGTCGGGGAGCACCGCATCGACGCAGGGTGTTGGTTTTACCGGCACGAACACGAATGTGACGATTCGCAACAATCAGATTGCGGGGATTCTGGGCATTGGTATTGGGCCGCACTATGTGGGGTATCTCGTCGGTTGGGGCGTGTATGTCACGGGCACGGGCAGCAACATCACGATCGAGAACAACACGATTGGGCTCGATGCGAATGGCGATCCCTTGGGCAGTGTGTTCGGGATTGAGGTTGCGGACTATTTTGCCGGGCCGGTCGATGGCGTAACGATCTCGGGCAACGAGATTGCGGGGCACTTGATCAGTGGTGTTTATGTGCGCACCGGTGTGAACGGTGTGGACATCATGGGCAATTCGATTCACGACAATGCTGATCTTGGGATCGACTTGTATGAAGGACCAAGCGGGATTGGTGTGACGGCCAATGATGCGCTGGATGTCGACACAGGCGCGAACGGCTTGCAGAACTTCCCGGTGCTGGTGGACGCGTATGGAACGCCGGCGAGTGTGCAGATTGTGGGCACGCTCAATTCGATGGCGGATTCGAGCTATCGCGTGGAGTTCTTTGCATCTTCTGCATGCGATCCGAGTGGACACGGCGAGGGCGAGCGTTTCCTTGGCAGCGCGGTCGTCCTGACCAACGGGAGTGGTGACGCGGTGTTTGATGTCACACTGCCGGCTTCGGTTGCGGCGGGTGAAGCGATTACCGCGACGGCGACGGATCTGCTGACGGCATCGACGAGCGAGTTTTCAGCGTGCATTGCTGCGGAAGCGGGCGCGTCGTGCCCGGGTGACACGAACGGCGACAACGTCTGCGATCTTGCGGACTTGACCAATGTGCTGTTCGGGTTTGGGCAGAGCGGCGCGCCTTATGCGAATGGCGATGTCAATGGCGACGGCGTGACCGATCTGGCGGACATTTCGGATGTGCTCTTCGCGTTTGGGTCCGGCTGCTAGGAGCGCATCGCACAATGTGAAACAGACGCCCGGCATCACGCTGGGCGTTTTTTGTTTCCCAAGCTGCGGGGGTGAACGTTGCTGGCCCTGGTAGCAGGCGCGGCCCATAAGAACGCTAAAACATGGCTTCCACGGCTCGGTGGCCACTTTGTGTTTGGTGTGAGGTCGGGGCCGTGGTACACCCTATATGCAGTGTGCCAGGGCGTTTGGAATTGTTTGAGCATCGGAGCAAGCTGATGAGTAGCGGTCGAGCGTTCGTTGTGGGTGTAGTGCTGGCGAGTGTGGCAGGGGCTGTGCATGCGGAAGGTGCGCAGGATGTCGCGTCGCGGGACCACTGGGCGCAGATGGTTGCGCGCGGGAGAACGCGCATTGCGGAGGCGGTGGCCTCGGACGAAGCGCGGGCGGACTCGGTGCAGGCGCGGCGCAGCGGGCTTGGCGGCGCTGCGGCGGTTGAGGCGCGCGGGGTGGATGCCTGCGGCGGTGAGTGCTATGGGGTGCTGGAAGGGGAGATCGCGGGCGGTCTCTGTGAGGACTCGACCAACGGCGGTTGCTTCGGCACGATCCCAGTATTTGGACGGATGGAGGTTGGAGTGCCGACGTGCGGGCTGCTCAATGGGCAGGACGGCGCGCCGCCGATTGTCCCCGCATGCACGGACACGGACTGGTATCGCATTTCGTTGGAGACGGGCGCGAGCTACATCATTGACATCACGGCGGAGGTCGATGTGCTCATTGGCGTCGTCGCGGACATCGGCAATGTGCCACTGCTCTACGATGGCGATCCATTTGCGTTCTGCGCGGACGCGTTTGACTTTGTGGACGGTGGATTGACGGTGCTTGCGTGCAATCGCGGGCGGACGTTGGTGTCGGTTCCGACGGATGGCGAATATGTGTTCGTGGTGTTCGGGCCAGGCGGGGATATTGGCGTGGCGCACTATGAGGTGGTGATCAACAGTTGTGCGATTGATTGCGTGGGGAGTGATACAGAGGGCGTGCTGGGTGAGGTGGCCAACTTGGGCGCATGCGATTCACCTGGATGGGATCCGGTGAACGGCGGATGCAGCGATACTGCAACACTACCATTCGACATGCTGCAGTTGAATGTGCCGCTGTGCGGTGCGAGTGACTACAACGGTGCGTGTCGTGACACGGACTGGTTCCTGGTCGACATTCCGCACGCAGGGGATTTCGACATTGAGCTGACCTGTGATCGAACGATGGATGTCGGCGTGGTACTTGGCGCCGGAGGGTTGCAGTACACAAGTAGCGCGACGTTCTGTCCGGCGGTGGATTTTGCGAGTGCGATCACGGTGCTTGCCTGCACGACGGATGCGCTGCGTTTCAACTTCCCGAGTGCGGGGACCTATGTCGTGTTTGTGGCGCCGAGCTTTTTCTTTGATACGGGCCCGCGGAGCTACAGGCTTCGCGTGATTGACACGTTGCCGCCTTGTCCGGCGGACATCAATCGGAATGGCACGGTGGATCTGGATGACCTGCAGATTCTGCTGTTCTGGTTCGGTGCGACGAGTTGTTGAGAGGGCTCTGGGCACTGGGCCGCCAGAAAAAACCGGTGGAGCAGCGAACCAGTGGAGCGGAAGCGCGTCTGGATGGAATAGAGCGTCGCTCCCACCCACGGGTGACGCAGGGCAATTTCGGTTTCGCCCAGGGGCCGCGGCCACGATGCCGGCGGCCCTTTTTGCCATGCATCGAGAGCCCAATTCCCAGGCGTAGCCCGAGATACATCCTTTGATGGTGTGGTTTGCGGGGTACACTGCTGTCGTTGTGGGACCGAGTGAGCGAAGAGATCCAGTGTTCAACTGGTTTGAAGGCAGGCGCGTGTGCGTGACTGGCGGCGCCGGCTTCATCGGTGCGCACCTTGTGCAGGCGTTGTTGCGGCACGGCGCCGATGTATCGGTGATCGACGACCTGTCGGGGGGCGATGCGCAGCGGATTGCGCAGCTGGTTGAGGCTTCGGGCGATCGTCTTCGGTTTGTCTACGCATCGATTCTTGACCCGGTGGCGTTGCATGAAGCGATGCATGGGGCCGAGGTGGTGTTTCACCTTGCGGCGATGGTGTCGGTGATGCAGTCGATGAGTGATCCCGATCGGTGCTTTGCCGTGAATGCTGATGGCACGGAGCGGATCGCGGAGGCGGCGCGTCGGGCGGGCGTGCGGCGATGGGTGTATGCGTCGTCAAGCGCGGTGTACGGCGATCGGGCGGCGTTGCCCCTGACGGAGACGGGTCGGCTCGATCCGCGCTCGCCCTATGCTGCGAGCAAGGCGGCGGGCGAGCACATCGTGCGTGCGTGGTCGGAGAGCTATGGTCTGGCGGGGCTGAGTTTGCGTTTCTTCAACGTGTATGGGCCTGGTCAGCCGGCGCATGGGACCTATGCAGCGATGATTCCGGCGTTCTTGGCGGCGTTGCGGGCGGGCGAGGCGCCCACGATCTTCGGTGATGGGTCGGCAACGCGCGATCTGATCTATGTGAACGACGTGGTGCAAGCGATCTTGCTTGGCGCATCGGGCGAGCTCGATCCGGGTGGACAGGCGATTAACATTGGCACGGGGCGTGCGACGGCAGTGCTGGACGTGGCGGAGCGTTTGGTTGCGCTGTGCGCGCCGGAGCGCAAGATTCGGTTCGCACCCGAGCGCGAGGGTGAAGTGCGGCATTCGTGCGCGGATGTTGCGGCGGCGGCTCGCCTGCTTGGGTTTGCGGCGACGACCTCGCTTGATGAAGCGCTGGTCCGGACGGCTGAGTCATTTGGATGTCCGCGTGCGACAGCGGCAGCTGCGGGGCTCGTACGCTAGTGGGCATGGTCCGCCTGCGCGTTATTTTGCATGGTGTGGCGTTGGTGGCGTGATGCGGGGTCGTGGATGGACCGATAGCCGCAGCAATGGTTCTTCTGCGCGCACTGCTTGCGGGTCGATGGCTCATTGGAGCGATGGTGGCGCCCTATGCGCTGCTGATTGCGCGCGGCGTATCGAGTGGTGGCTGGGTTGGGGTGGTGGGGTTGCTCGCGACCCTGCTGTATGCGTTTGCGTGTCTCGACAGTCTGGTGCTTGGGCGCGAGCGGCGGGTGCGGCTGCAGGTACTGCCGAGTGTTGTTGCCGTCGACAGTGAATCAGTGGCGATTGCGCGTTTTGTGCTGGGCGCCGTGGCGTGCTTGTTTGCGTTTGGTGCGCTGTTTGTGCAAGGCTGGGTCGGACTGACGCTGTTTGCCGCGTTGCTGCTTGTTCGGCTTGGCGTGGGCGGGCAAGATGGCGCACGGCTGGCGTGGTTGCTGCGCTGGGTTGAGTTCACCTTGCCGATTGCAGCGCTCGTAGCGCCACTGCTCTTGGCGCGCGCATATGCGGTACAAGCGGTGCGGGACACAGTGACGCACGCCTATGACCAAACGACGGCGGCGCAATCTTCTGAGGTTCTGGCGACGGGCCTCGACGCGTGTGGTGTGTTGGGCGTGTTGCTTGGGGCGTCGCTCATGAGTGGCATGTTGTTGTTGTGCGTGATTCGCGACGAGGTTGCCGATCGTGGCGCGGGGATCGGGACGACCGCTGGCGCGCTGGGTCGCCAGGGCGCGACGCTGCTGCTCGTCTTGGTTGGACTGTTGGCAGGCGGCCTATCGATGGCGGGCGCGGCGATGGCGTGCTGGTCGTGGGGCGTTGCGGCGGTGGTGTTTGCACTCGCGCAGCTTGGGCTCTGGGCGATTCTGACACGGAGCGAGCGCATCGCGGCACCGGTTTGGTTGATGAGCGGCGTTGTATTGGGCGTTGTGATCTTAGGCGCGTGACGTTTAGGCCGAGGCCCGCTTGCCGGGTTTTTCGGGCTTGCCCGACTTGGCGCGCGTTGTCACCTTGATTGGCGGAGCTTCTTCAGCGTCTTCTTCGTCGTCGTCGTATTCATCTTCTTCTTCGTACTCGTCTTCGGTCTCTGCTTCTTCGTCCTCATCTTCGTCGACGTATTCCCACTCTTCTTCGTCCATGGCGGCGACTTCTTCGGGGGTCAATTCGTTGCCATCCTCATCGACGTAGACGTATTCCTCGTCTTCATCGAGTTCCTCTTCGTCTTCGGCCTCGGCGTCCTCGTCCTCGTCAACGTACTCATACTCTTCGTCTTCTTCTTCTTCGCTCTCGTCGGCCGCTGCCTCAGCAACCGTGTCCAGGTCTTCGTCGTCTTCATCCGCAGGCGCTGTGGCTTCGTCGATGAGGTCGTCGTTCGGCTCGGCGGCGGTGAGCGCAAGCACCGGGGTGGGGGCGATCGGGGCGCGTGTTTCGATTTCGACCGGCGGCGCGAGCGCCGGCTTCACTTCGGTGTGCGCCAACGCGCGTGCGTCTGCTCGGTCATCCTCTTCTGCGGGCGCATTGTGCAGGGCTTCATGGGAGAAGTCGTCGGCTTCGAATGCTTCGGCGGCTTGGTCATCATTGCCTTGGTCTTCGACAGCAGTGGAAGCGTCGGACTCTGCGATCTGCTTCATCGCCTGCCACTCTTCGAGTGTCATGATGACTTCGCGCGCGACCGAGCCCTTGTGCGAGCCAATGATGCCCGCCTGGCCCATGAGTTCGATCAGGCGGCTTGCGCGGGTGTAGCCGATGGCAAGGCGGCGCTGAAGCAAGGAGACGGAGCCACGGCGTGTCTCGAGCACGATTTCGACGGCGCGGTCGAACAGGGGATCTTCTTGTGCGCTGCGGCGCATGCGTTCTTCGTAGTCGTCGACGAGGGGGCTGCCGCCGGCTTCGCCAAAGCCGTGGTTGGTGATGGTCGCGAGGGAGTGTTCGAATGATGGCGCCGACACCTCGCGGATGAAGCGCACGGCCTTGCGCGCCTCGGCATCGTCGACGAGCGTGCCCTGTGCGCGGATGGGCACGCTGGAGCGCGGGGTGAGCATGAGCATGTCGCCATGGCCCAGCAGGAGTTCGCCGCCTTTTTGATCGAGGACGATGCGTGAGTCCATGCCTGAAGCGACGCGGAAGCTGAGGCGTCCGGGCATGTTGCTCTTGATGAGGCCCGTGACGACGTTTGCTTGGGGCCGTTGGGTGGCGAGGATGAGGTGGATGCCGACGGCGCGGGCCTTTTGGGCGATGCGCACGATCGAGCTTTCGACATCCTTGTGGGTCATGATGAGATCGGCGAGTTCGTCGATCACGAAGACGATGTATGGGAGCTTGCGCGGGATGCGCGCCTCTTCAAGTTCAGTCTTGGGGTTGAGACGTTCTTTCTTCTCTTCCCAGGACAGCTCGTTGTATGCAGCGATGTCGCGGCAGCCGGCTTCTGCGAGCAGTTCATAGCGCTCGTCCATTTTGCCGACGGCCCATTCGAGGATCGCGGCGGCCTTGCCCATGTCGGTGACAACCGGGCAGAGCAGGTGCGGGATGTCCTTGAACTGAGAGAGCTCGACCATCTTGGGGTCGACGAGGATGAGCTTCAGGTCGCTTGGCTTCATCGTGTAGAGGAAGCCCATGATGATCGCGTTCATGCACACGCTCTTGCCCGATCCGGTGGTGCCGGCGATGAGCATGTGTGGGAGTGATGCCAGGTCGATGACCAGTGGATTGCCCGATGCGTCCTTGCCCAGGAACATGGGCAGGCGCATTGACTGTGCGGCCTTGGAGTTGGTCATCAGCTCCTTGAGGCGGACTTTTTCTTTGCGGCGATTGGGGACTTCGACGCCGACGGTGTCTTGACCTTCTTCGTTGGGAACGATGCGGATGTTGATGGCCTTGAGCATGCGCGCGATGTCGGAGGCGATGGGTGTGAGCTGGGCGACTTTTGTGCCTGGCGCGAGGCGCACGCGGAAGAGCGTGATGACGGGGCCTGAGTCGATGCCGACGACCGAGCCCTTGATGCCATAGGTATGCATGGCTTGTTCGAGGTGCTCGGCCTGATTGCGCACCCAGCGCTCGAGTTCCTCAGAGAAGTTCTCTTCGGGTTCGGCGAGGATGTCGAGCGGCGGGAATTGATAGGTGCGGTCGATTTCCTCTTCGCTCAGGCGAGCGGCGCGCAGGGCGTCCAAGTCTTCCTGCGTGGCGGTGAGTTTTGAGGACGAAGCGAAGCGCACTGGGAGTTTTGCGATCTTTTGGCGCAGGGCATCCTTGTCGAGGGGCTGATCGGCGGGATGGTCATCGTCATGCTCGGCAACGACTTCTGCATCGGCGTCATCCTCTTCTTCGTCCTCGTATTCCCATTCGTCATCGTCTTCGTCGACTTCTTCCCACTCGTCGTCATCCTCTGCGTCGTCCGGTGCTTCGTCGTCTTCCTCCCACGCTTCGTCGTCGTCTTCGTATTCATCCTCATATTCGTATTCATCGTCGTCTTGCTCTTCGTCCTTGGCTTTGCGCTTCTTGGCGGCGGCGCCCAGGAGCTTGCCGACGGCTGCGAGTTTGCGATCGTCGGAGACATCGTCTTGGCGCGAGGCGATTGCTGCGCGTGCTTGTTTGGCGCGCGCAGCGGCCCGGGCAGCGCTGCCGGCGGTTTTGCCTGCGACCAACCCAAGTGCGCGCGGGATGATGATGAGCAGTTGTTCGGCGGCGACCCATGTGCCAATGACGAGCCCGACGAAGATGATGAGCCCTGCGCCGAGTCCGCCAAAGCGTTCGGTGAGGACGCCGGCGCCGGCGATGCCCAGGAGGCCTCCTGCGCCCTCGGGCATGGCGGTCCAATTCGGAAAAAGCAGGGCATGGAAGCAGCTGACAGCGAGGGCGATCATGACGAGGCCTACGGCGCGGACGCCTGGCCAGGTGAGCGGACCGCGCCAGGCGACGTGGATCATGCCGACAAGGACTCCGAGGAGGATGGTCCAGGCGCCGGCTTCGCCAAGCATGAGGAAGGCGTGGTAGCTCCCGAAGGCGCCGACTTGACCAATCCAGTTGGAGATGGGGCGGGCGGCGTCTGCGGCGGCACCGGCGAGGGCGTGGCTTGGGGGGTCGGCGGGGTCGAAACTGAAGGCGGCGGCGGCGGCGACGACCCAAGCGATCATGCCGATGAGCCAACCCACGCGTGCGCGGCTGGAGGGCTCGTCCTGTTGAGCGCGGCGCGCAGCTTCCCTGGTGTCCTTTTGGGAGCGCTTTGTCATGCTCGGGATATCGACCAAGGGGGTCGGGCGGGGGGATGTTTTCGGGCGTTGCGGCGGCGGTCTTTCCCGGATTCTCATCTGTTCGGGATTGCCCGGAATCGGGCATATTTTCTGGTAAGAACCCGCTTGCAGCCACTTTGCAATGGGGTAGCCTTATTTCGGGTCTACAGGTCGCTATTCCCTAGCCGAAGAACCAGATTGGGGTGGGACATGGAGAATGGTCTGAATCGTCGTCGGTCGGCGTGGGTTGTGGGTGTCGGCGTTGGCAGCACGGTGTTGCTGGGGCTTGCGGCATGGACGCAGGCGGAGGCGACGGAGTCGGCCTTGAGCGTCGATCCGCCTTCGTCAGTGCGGGCGCGGGGTTTGCCCGTGCCGACGGGTGATGGCGACTTTGAGCAAAAGGGCACGCAGCCCAACACCGTGACCGATCCCGTGTTCACGTTCACCAATTGTGTGTCGTGCCACGGCGTGTTCGATGCGCAGACAGCGCTCTTGCCTGGGCGGTGGTTGGGCTCGACGCACAGCCATGCGGCGCGCGATCCGATCTTCTTGGCGGCGGTGACGATTGCAGAGCAAGATGCGCCGGGCGCGGGACAATTGTGCTTCCGTTGCCACGCACCGCGCGCGTGGCTGGAAGGCCGTGTGACGACGCCGAGTGATACCAACGGTGCGGACTTCTTTGCGTCCGATTGGAATGAGGGCGTGGGTTGCCATTTCTGTCACCGGACGGTGGACCCGGTGTATCAGCCAGGCGTGAGCCCGCCGGACGATCAGGCGATTCTGGATGCGCTGGCCATGGCGCCGGGCGGCAGCTTGGTGCCGACATCGCCAGGCAATGCGCAGTATGTGGTGGATCCGTTGGATATTCGCCGCGGGCCGCGCGCGTACGCCGCGCCGTCGCCACCGCATGCGTGGCGCGATTCGGCGTTCCATCGTGATGCCGCGATGTGCGGGCAGTGCCATGACGTTTCGATTCCGACGTTGATGCGGCAGCCCGACGGCAGCTACTTGCCAGTGGTCGACAATCTGCCTCACCCGACGGGTGACAAGTTCGACATGTTCCCGGAGCAGCGGACGTATAGCGAATGGGCGAACTCGGAATATGCAAGCACAGGCGTGGACCTGGGTGGGCGCTTTGGCGGCAATCTGTCGGTGGTGCGCAAGTGTCAGGACTGTCACATGCCTGATGTGACTGCGGAAGGCTGCTCGATTGGCAACTTCGGCACGTTGACAGACCGCGCATATCACTCATTCCAGGGCGCAAACCTGCACTTGATTGAATTGTTGCTGGAGCTGTATCAGTCTCCGGTTGGCGCGATTCCTGCGCTGGACTTCGAGCAGACGATTGCGTTGATGGACGCGGTGCCGGACGTGGAATACATGCTGTCGAACGCGACGGACGTCGAACTGACCCAGTTTGGTGGCGAGTTGAAGGTGCGTGTGACCAACTACTGTGGGCACAAGCTGCTGACGGCGTATCCCGAGGGGCGGCGCATCTGGGTGAACGTGCAGTTCCTCGATTCGGGCGGCGGCCTGATCGAAGAGCGAGGCGCGTATGACTTCGTGAATGCTGACCTGACGGAAGATACGAAGGTCTATCACGCGGAGCACGGAATTGATTCTGTGATGAGCGGCGCGACTGGTTTGCCCGTGGGGCCAAGCTTCCACTTGGCGTTGAACAACAAGATCTACTTCGATAACCGCATTCCACCCATGGGGTTCACGAACGCGGGGTTCGAGGCGGTGCAGGCGGAGCCTGTTGGGTACACCTACGCGGACGGTCAGCACTGGGACGACACGCGCTTCTGCATTCCGCAAGGGACGGCGGATGTGCGCGTGCGACTGTACTACCAGACGACGTCGAAGGAGTACATCGAGTTCCTGCGTGATGCGAACGTGACCGATTCGCGCGGGCTTGACCTGTACAACGCGTGGGACGCGGTGGGACGGGCGACGCCATTCGCGATGGACGACGTGTCAAGCGCGATCAATGCGTTCGTGCCGGGCGATACGACCGGCGAGGGCACGGTGGACCTGAGCGACCTGTCGGTCGTGCTGTTCAACTTTGGAACGGTGACGAGCGCGGGCGCGGTGGTGGGCGATGTCAACTGCGATGGCATCGTTGACCTCGCCGACTTGACGGTCGTACTGTTCAACTTCGGACAGTCGGTGTAAGGCGACTGATCAGCGGTTGGCCCATTTGATTTGGAAGCGCCAGTCCGTGGCGGTGGTGTCGAGCGCTGTCGCTTCGGGGCGGCGCTGCTCCTTGGCGTCCAGGATCATCTCCTGGTAGCCGAAGAGTGGTCGAACTTCTCTGCCAACCTCGTCATAGAAGGTGAACTTGTAATCGAGCGTGTAGCGCGTGTCGGTGAGGTTGCGCACGGGCACCGCGACGCGCAGGCGGCCTTGGTCTTTGGTGACGATCGGGGCGTCGAAGCCAAGCAGCTCCATGAGTTCGGGCTGGATGACCGTGATGCGCGGGTTATTCGCGGGGGCCATGACCGGGTCGGGTCGGCCTGCGTTTGGATAGGGCGTCGTGGTCTGGCATGCGCCGAGCAGCGCGAGGCTCAGGAGCGACAAACCGGTTGCGATGGTGCGTTTCATGGGGAGACCTCCTGGTTGGAATGCGTGTTGCGTCGAATGCGTTCTGCGAGCTCGCGTACACGCGCGCTCTTGGGGACGTATGAAATGTGCGAGATGCACATCAATCGCTTGTAGCCCATCGTGAA
Organism: Phycisphaerales bacterium; assembly: GCA_020427635.1. Classification (GTDB taxonomy): domain Bacteria; phylum Planctomycetota; class Phycisphaerae; order Phycisphaerales; family UBA1924; genus JAGQOH01. Next base: position 28,882 of record JAGQOH010000006.1, on the reverse strand, counting down.
TGGGTGCGGGGTGAAGAGTGCGCTGCCGCCATCGAAGATGTGCTGATAGCTTGCGTGTCGGCGGTCATCGGGCCCGGTTGGGCCTTCGCCAATCTGGATGCCTTCGAGGCGATAGAGCTCTTCGAGTTCGCTCAGTGAGATGTCGGTGAGCACGCCGCCGGCCTGGTAGGCGTCGAGCACGGCTTGGGTTGGCGTGGAGACGTCGCGCCCGCCCAGGATCCATGGGATGGCGCCTGCGCGGGGTGGGTCGGCGTCGTTCGTGTACAGGATGGTGTTTGCGGTGTACCAGCGCGCAGGTTCGCGCCCGGTGAGGCGCATGTAGACGACCGCGGGATTGCGCACGGCGCCTGGCGTGAAGTTGGGGATGGCCATGGGCGGCAGGCCGCGCTCGGGGAAGCGCAGCTCGAGCGTGCCCGGTTGTTCGGGCAAGTCCATGACGGCGAGGTAGACGGCGGCGGGGAGGAGGGAGTTGTGGCGCAGGTCTGCGGCGGAGGAAGCTTGCAGCAGGATGCCCGTGAGGATCATCGCGGCGCTTGCGATTTGGTTGGATTCGTTGCGCTCATTGCCTGCGCCGACGATCACGCCACCTACGACGAGGCCTTCGCCAATGAGGGCCTTGAGTCGGCGGATTGATTCGAAATTGATCCAACGATGGTCGCGTGACATGCGCGCGACGTTGGTGACGGGGCGCACGCCCGGCGCGGCGTCCCAACCGTTGAAGGTGGTGAACATGGGGCCCGGGTCGTCAGGCTCGCGAGGTGTCCAGAGTGTTGACTCTTGGTGCGGGCCCGTGGGCTCCTTCACGGGGCCCATACCGAGATGCACGATGACAACGGTGTTGTAGCGCGCAGCGGCGATGTCGTCGGCGAGTGGCGCGACGCGCGAGTCGGCGGCTTTGGCGAGCGCGATGGCGTTCGAGGTGCGCCCGATGGCGTTGTCGGCGATGGCCTCCAAGAGGTAGGCGACGGCGAAGTTGGTGTCGACGGTGATGAATGCGGATGCGTCGTCATTTGTGTCGCGCTCGGCGAGTTCCTCGGCGACGGCTTCGGGCGGCGTGGGTGTGTCTGAACTGCGGGCGTCGGCGAATTCGCGGAGCTTGCGCGTGCTCGCGCGGGAGGCGATGCGGACGTTTTCCCAATCGCCTTCGAGCGCGGCAGTGACGGCGAGCGCGTGATAGGTCATGGCCTGTTCGAAGGGCTCGCCCTTGTAGACCGAAATGCCTTCGTTGATGACGGCGGCGGCGAAGAGGCGGTTGTCATCGTTCAGGTTGCCCGATTCGAGCAGCTGATAGGCGCGCATGAGGGCCTGGTCGGCTTCGAAGGTGTCGCCATCTGCGAGGGCGGCCATGCCCAGCGCGGCGGCATCGAGCACGGTGTTTTCGTGGATCGGTTCGCGGTTGGCGGGGCCGCGCAGGGCTTTGCGCGTGCGCGTGTAATCGGCGGCGCTGAATGCGCCGGCGGCGGCGTTCATGGCGCGATCCTGGGCGGCGCATGCGCCCAGCAGCAGCGGAATGACGAGCAGCGCGATGGATGCGAATGTGCGCAGCATCAGTCGAGGGTGTTCCTTGCGATGGCGTGTTCGAGTTCGAAGGCGTCTTCCCACAGGATGGCGCCGGTGGTGAGTTCGCTCAGGCGGAACGTGCAGAGGTAGGCGTCGGTGCGCTGGCGGCGGTTGGACTGCGTGTCGGACCAGAAGGTGGCGCGGAGGGCGTGGGTCGGTTGGAGGCGCGTGCTCGCGGCGGCTTGGGCGGGTTCGAGGCGACGCCACTCTTCGCCAGGCAGGATGAAGATGAGGGCGTGTTCGTGCGCGAAGCTGCTTTCGGCGAGCTTGGCGCGGAGACGCGCCATCGCGGTCCAGCGCTCATTTTCTGACATGGGATGTTCGGTCATGTTCTCGGCACGGTCGAGTGTGACGATCCAGGGGGCGCTGGAGTCTGGGCGCTGACCGATTGCAGGATCACGGGCAAGTGATTCGAGCATGGCGTCGGTCATGGAGACGATGTCGCGCGCGTCGAGCATCGTGGTGTTGATGCGCGGCGTGGCGCAAGCGCCGAGCGCGAAGACGCCCGCGGCGCACAGCGCGCCCATGATTCCGGTCCATCGGCACATGGGGCGCGCCTCAGGCGAACTTCACTTCGTAGGAGCCTTCCCAGACGATCTGGCCATCGTGCAGGTCGACAATCTGGAAGGTGAGGAGGTAGTAGTCCGAGCCGCGGTTGGGCAGGTCGTAGAACACACCCTTGAGCGTGTAATCGGCCTTGGTCTGGTAGTCGACCTGCGGCGCGCCTTCGCGGGCGCGGACGGCTTCGAGGCTTGCGCGGTTTTCAACAAAGCCGATGTTGTAGCGCGCGCCGGATTGGTTGAGGTTGGCGCGGATGCGCGCGAGGTAGATGTCGAAGTCACGCGCGGGCATGTGCGTACGGTTCTGCACCTGGTCCATGACGATCTGCACGCGGTAGGGCGCGTCGCGGAACTCTGGCATCGAGGCGATGGACTGGGTCATGTTGTCGGTGGCGGAGACGAGGTCTTTGGAGGCCAAGCCTTGCTCGCTTGAGACGCGCTGATCGACGGGGCGGGTGGTTGTGCGGCCATAGTCGGGCGGCGTGGTCTCGCACGCGCCGAGGAAGGTGAAGGCGACGGTGGATAGGCCGACAATGAAGGCGCTGGTGTGTGCTCGATGGTGCATGTGTTGCTCCCCCTGAAAAGGTCATCCCCTCGACGCTTGGCGATTGCGCCGCGCTGCCCCATTATTCCAGGGTTGAGCCGATCGGTTTCAATCTGGACGTGGGTCGGGGCGTCGCGGCGCGTGCGGGCCTGCGGCGAATCGCCTGGTATGAAGTGGAGCGGACCGGGCTCGAACCGGCAACTTCCAGCTTGCAAAGCTGGCACTCTCCCAATTGAGTTACCGCCCCGGGAGGGCCCCAAGCATAGCCCAAGGGCAGAATCCTGGCGATTGCGTTGTCCCGGGGTGTTTTTCTGCCGACAATGAGGGCAAGGTCCGAAACAAACGAGCTGCAGGGGGGATCTGGGCATGTCTGAACACGGAGCGGACGTTGGGCTCATCGGGTTGGCGGTGATGGGGCAGAACTTGGCCCTGAACATGGCGGACCACGGGTTCAAGGTGGTGGTCTACAACCGGACGACGCAGACCATGCAGGATTTCGTGGCGGCGCACCCGGCGGGGTCGTTCGGCGAGCTGGGCGGCTCGTTGGAAGGCTATGAAGAGTTGGAGGACTTCGTTTCGGCGATTCGCCGCCCGCGGCGGATTGTGCTGATGGTGAAGGCGGGGGCCGGCACGGATGCGGTGATCAAGGCGTTGATGCCGCTGCTTGACGAGGGCGACATCATTGTCGACGGCGGCAATGCGCGTTGGGATGACACGGCACGGCGTGAGCGCGAAGCGCACGAAGAGGGCATTCGGTTCATTGGTTCGGGTGTCTCTGGAGGTGAAGAGGGCGCGCGGTTTGGGCCATCATTGATGCCGGGCGGGGACAAGGAAGCTTGGCCCATGCTCGAGCCCATTTGGAACGCAATCGCGGCGAAGGTGGATGCGAAGACCGGCAAGCCCATTGAGGGTGCTGCGCCGGGCAAGCCTGTGCAGGGTGGCGTGCCATGCACGGCGTACATCGGGCCTGGCGCTGCGGGGCACTTCGTGAAGATGGTGCATAACGGCATCGAATATGCGGACATGCAGATGATCTGCGAGGCGTATGACCTGATGCGTCATCTTGCGCAGCTGCAGCCAAGCGAGTGTGCAGAGGTCTTTGCGCGCTGGAACAAGGGCGACCTGGATTCGTTCCTGATCGAGATCACCGCGGACATTCTGCGGCAGCGTGATCCGAGCACGGGGTCACCTTTTGTTGATGTGGTGCTTGACGCTGCGGGGCAGAAGGGCACGGGCAAGTGGACGGCGGTGGCGGCGCTCGACATGGGCGTGCCGGCGGCGACGATCGCGGAAGCGGTGTTTGCCCGGGCGCTGAGCGCGGATCGTGACGGGCGCGAAACGGCCTCGAAGATGCTGAGCGGGCCGAACGGGTATGCGATCGGTGTGCTTGATGATCGGTTCTTCGAGGATCGTGAGCGGTTCATCGACGCGGTGGGGCAGGCGCTGTATTGCGCGAAGATCTGCTCGTATGCCCAGGGTTTTGCGCTCATGGCGGCGGCGTCGCAGGAGTTTGGATGGGATCTGGATCTGGGTGAGATTGCGAGCCTGTGGCGCGGCGGGTGCATCATCCGTGCAAAGTTCCTGCAGAAGATCACGGATGCGTATGGCAAGCAGCGCGACTTGCGCAATCTGTTGTTGGATCCGTATTTCACGGATGTGATGCAGAAGCACCAAGAGGCGTGGCGCAATGTGATTGCGGCAGCGGCGATGGCGGGCGTGCCTGCGCCAGCGTTTGCATCGGCGCTGACGTACTTCGATGGCTTCCGTGCCAGTCGATTGCCCGCATCATTGCTCCAGGCGCAGCGCGACTACTTTGGCGCACATACGTATGAGCGTGTCGATGCGCCGCGCGGCAAGCACTTCCATGTGACCTGGCCAGCGGATGAGCGGGTTGAAGTCGAGGTCTGACTTAACGATCGACTGATCGGCGGGGCATGGCGCTGGCGACCAGGCGCACACTCTCGGGCGTCGCAGGCGTCCAGACGGTGTTGTCTGACGCGAGCGTGGGCTCGAAGGTGATGTCGATGGTGCCTTTGACAAGGCGCGGCCCGATGTCATATTCGAGCTCGAATGCGACGGAGCGCACGTCGGAGAGCATGAGGAACTCTTGCTCATCGCCCGATGAGGGATCGATCACGATGACCCAGAGCTCGCCCGGGCCCATGGTATCGCCTTCGCCATCGGCATCGGAGTCGATCAATGGCGGATCGTCATTGGCGCCCCAAGTGCGCAGCGGTGCGTCTTGGCCCGGCAGGCGGAACTCGACGCGCGTGATCTGTTCGATCGCGCCCGTTTGCGCGTTGGTTTGCGAGGCGAACTCGAAGTAGTCTGCCTTTAGCGGGTTGACATCGCTGTTGAGCACGTCGGCGGGGAAGGGCCCAAAGTCGGACCCGGTGCGCATCATGCCAAGCAAGCGCGAGACCGCGATGCGCGCGACGACATGGTTCGAGGCGGACGTCGTCGAGGTGTCGTAGATCTTGTACATGCCGTCGAATGCGACGAGCGTGGCGGCCATGAGGGAGGCGCTGATGGTGAGTGCCATGAGCATCTCGATCAGGGTGAAGCCGCGCCGGCGCCGCGAGCGACGACGGATGTGCGAACCTGCGTTGTCGAGCACCTGCGGATGCATGGTGTGACTCCTTTCGGGACGGGCCGATCACTCGTCGTAGGACAGGCGTCCTTCGACGTACCCCCAGCTGCGCGGGGCGATGCGAATGGGCGTCGCCAGACCATCGGGCAATGGCATGGACGGGTCGAAGTTGAGCACGATGCGTCCGAAGCCGTTGAACGTGACGTTGCGCACGGCCCAGTCGCCATCGAAGAACTCGGCGTCGGTGTCGGCGATGCCGTCGAACCAAGCGTCCGGGTACTCGTCGGGCGAGTCATAGCCCAGCGCGGACGCCTGAGCGACCGTGATCATCGCGCCGGTGTCGGGATCGCGCGCGGTGTCAACACCCAGGACGTATTGGCCATCGACCATCTCGAGGCCAGACAGGTCGATGCCTTCCTCGTCGCCATCTTCCGGGCCAAAGTAGCCCAGGGTGATGTTGAAGTCGGCGGGATTACCGACGGCCTGGTCGTACAGATTGAGCGGCGCGACGCCATAGGTCGGCGTGAAGTCGCTCAGGAGCACGCCATCAATGATTGCGTTGCCGCGGATGTCGATGATGCCCGAGACGATCGCGCCGTGCAGGTGGACATCCTGATCGGGGTCCGAGTTATTGGTGCCGATGTCAACGGAGTAGTTGGGCAGCATCAAGGAGCTGCGCGAGATGGCATCCATGTCCTCGCTGTCCGGATTGTAGTCCGGATCATCGGGGTAGTCTGGGTGCTGCTCGGCGAAGCGCGTTGACCCTGTGAACTGGATCTTATTGCGCTTGTTGTGGAACACGGTGGTTCGCGTCGAGACGATCGAGCCCACGATCAGGCAGTCATTGAAGCGCAAGTTGTTCGACAAGAGCTTGGTGTTGATGCACTGGTCTGGGGTCGTGCCATCGCCATCGAGATCGATGTTGACCATGAGCGGGTCGGGCAAGCTGTCATAGCCTTCCCAGTCGGGCTCGGCCCATGATTTGTCGAGCGCGATTTCCGAGTCCTCGGACTGCGGGTAGGTCCATTCGAGCGCGCCGGTGTCCGGGTCGCGATTCTGCTGGCCATAGAAGGGCCAGGACGGGTGTGTGTTGTCGGCGTAGGACTCGACGAAGGTGACGCCGATGAACGTGCAATTTTGGAACAGCGCGTTGGTGCCCATCGGGATCTTCACGTTCTTGAACGTGATGTCCGAGTACACCGGGCGTTCATAAAGATCGGCGGCGGAAGGGGCGCCATAGGGCGTGCCTTCGATGATCGTGGGGGGCGTATAGCCTCCGCCCATGGCAGCTGCAACCTGCTGTTCGAAGGAGAGCGATTCACTCTCGGCGACATCGATCAACGTTTGGGTTGCATCGGCGAAGCTGTCCGCATCGATGGGCGGCAGTTCGCTGTCGCTTGCGTCGAACGAGATGGGCTGCTCGCCGCGCCCGGGCACGATGCCGCCTTGCACATACTGCTGGTAGTCGCCAACGGGATTCCCCCAACCATTGTCCATGGTCTCCCAATCATCGCGGTTGGCGATGAAGGTGATGGGGCCGCGCACCTTTGCGTACCGGTCTCGGTAGTCGAGCACGCCATCGCGATAGCCAAGGACGACATCGTCGGCGTCGACGTCGCTGTTGTCTGTGAAGCCATCGCCATTGTTGTCCTTGAAGGTTGAGTAGTCCCAAGAACCGCTCTCGAACTGGCCATTCCATTGGCCGTTGCCGTTGCGATCGCGCTTGCCGCTGTCGATCAGCATGCCCAGTGCGTCGTCGAGTGTGAACTCGGGCGTGAGGGCCTCGGCGGGCGTGCCATCGATGAGATCTGAAGACAGGACGAGCTTGTTGTCACCATTGGTGTCGAAGTGTTTGACGAAGATGTCGAAGTCATCAACCACACCGTCGCGGGTGACGTCTTGGAAGGCTTGGTCGCTCGTGCCGTTGCCGTCATAGTCGTTGGCATTGAGGGATGTGAGCGGGAAGTTTTCCAACGAGTGCAGCTCGCGGAGGCGGTTGTCGCCATCGACGTCATAGGCGACGACCATTTCGTAGAAGTCGTCTAGTTTGGCGTCGAGCTCGGCGCTCAGGCCATAGAAGTCGCTCTTCATGGTAAGTGGAGCGCCATCGATTGTGTCGAGCGATTGCGAGTTGTATCGAATGCCGAGCGGGCCATTGATCTGCACGTTTCGGCCGATCATGAGGCGAGACGGCGCGAGCACGGCTTGCTCGAGATTCTTGGTCATGTCGAAGGACTGTTGCGCAGTGCGCGTGACCCAGCGCTGGCGTGCGAAGTCCCAGGTGTATCCCGTGACGACGACGCGAACAGCGCCGTACTCGTCGGGCGGCAAGTAGGTGATTTGTGCTGCGGTGACAATGTTGCCGGTTTGGTCGCGCTCCAGGCCGATCGGCGCTGTGACGACCCAATCGACGGGCGATTCATCGGGCAACACGATGCCTGCGGGGGCGTTGGAGCCATCCTCTGCAACAATGTTGTCCTCATCGTCGGAAGCGTGGTGATACGCCAGGGCCTGGGCAATGCTTGTGGGCAGTGCCGGTTCGTCGCGCATGTACAGGGGCGCGATGACGGTCACGGGCGGGTCGCTCAGATAGCTGCCATCCCAGAGTTGCGATGCGTACAGGGGCGTGATGTCACCCTTGGCGACAATGAAGCGAGAAGCGGCTTCCGCGAGGCGCGCCTGTGCGATTTCCAGCCCTGTGTCCACGGCGCTGATCGATTTTACGACACGTTGGTGTGCGACGGCGCTGCGCAGGTTGCCCTGCGTCACGATGGCGAGCGTTGTCGCCAGTGACGCGAACATCACCAAGAACATCATGGCGAGAATGCCGACGACGCCCTTCTGCGAGCGCGGACGGCGCTTGCGTGAACCTCGAACTTGCTTGATGCGTTTCCCGTTCATTGCCGGACTCCTCAACTCAGAGGCAACCGTGCTTTCTCCCTCACGCCGATGGAGTCGTTGGGCGCGCGGCGCCCGTTTCGAAGCTCTGCTTACGGCGGGATGATCCATGAGAATTCAGTGCTGGCGGGCGCTTGGTCGGCCCAGACGCCGTTGTACGTCACGATGACGGTGACGCGCAGCGGGTATGCATCGACTGGGCGCACGCCTGCGACAAATGCTGCGTTGTCGACGACGGTTGACAGGTCGTAGGGGTCGAGCTTCTCGACACGAATGAACTGAGACCATCCGCGGAGCGCTTCTGCTTCCTGTCCACCTTCGCCATCGTCAACCATGGAGACGGTGCCGTCGTGCAGTGTTTGTTCGATGATCGAACCAAAGGCATTGATGGGCCCGGTCGCCATCCATTGGGTGACGTCGAAGCCATCGGGCGCCGGCGGTGTGCCGAAGGCCAGGCCATCGAGGTCGTCAATGTCATCGATGTCTTCGGGGAGGATCTCGCCGGTCTCGAGGCCCCAACCGTTGAGAACGGTGTCGCCGCCGGCGTCGATGGTGAAGTACAGACCGCCTGAGAAGACATCGTGGCGCGGCAGGTTGCGTGTGAGCTCGCGGATTTCCTGCCCGAGATAGCCGGCAGTTGCGGAATGGGTGGACCAGATGTTGGTCTGGAGGAAGGTCATCATGGATCGCAAGATCACGACGACGCCCAGTCCGAGAATGACCACCGCGAGCATGGTTTCGATGAGCGTGAAGCCAAGCGCCGAGCGCGCACGCTCCAACCGGTGTGTCCTGATTGTCCGTCGCGCAGCCAACATCGCTCGCTCCGGTCCTGCGGCACATACGCCCGGCCAACCATTGGCCGCACGTTGCCTGCCCTTACACCATCGCATTACCGAACGATCTGGCTCATCTTGAAGATCGGCAGGATGATGGCCATGGCGATGAAGCCGACGATTGAACCCATCATGATGATCATGAGGGGCTCGATCATTCCGGTAACCGCCTTGATGGACTCCCGGAGTTGCTTGGCGTAGTAACCAGCGACTTCCTCGAGCACTTCACCCAGTTTGCCGGATTCTTCGCCCGCGCCGATCATCTGCACGACGGCGTGAGGCATGAGAGCCGAGGTGTTGAGCGTGTGCACGATCTTCTTGCCCTGCTTGACTGATGCGTACACGCCGCGCCACATGCGCTTGTAGAGCTTGTTGCCCGAGATATCGCCCGTGATGGCGATGGTGTCGAGCATGGGGACACCTGCGTTGATGAGTTCGCCCAGTGTTTGCAGGGAGCGGCTGATGTAGAGGGCTCGGAACATGCGCTTCATGACGGGCACGGTTAGCTTGAGCTTGTCGAACCAGAACGAGCCCGTGTCAGTGCGCAGGAGCATGAAGATGGCGAAACCGATGCCAGCCAGCACGCCCAGAATGATCGGATAATCCGAGCGAAGTGTTGCAGACAGGTCCATCAGGAAGGTGGTGGCCCAGGGCAGGGCGTCTTCTTTACCCTTGAAGACGCCGGCGAACTTGGGCAACACGAAGGTCAGGAGGAAGACGGTGACGCCGACGGCCATGGTGGCGATGACGCCTGGGTAGATCATGGCGCCGATGACCATCTTGCGCGTTTCGATTTGCTGCGCAAGGTAGGCGGCGATGCGGTCGAGCATCTTGCCGAACGAGCCTGACATTTCCGAGGCGCGCACCATGTTGATGTACAGCGGGTTGAAGAGCTTCGGATGGCGTGCAAGGGCTTCCGAGAACTGCTTGCCGGACTCGACATCTGACTTCAGGCCCATGATGATCTTGCGGAAGTTGGCGTGCTCGGTTTGGGCGGCGATGCCCTCGAGGGCTGCACGAATGCCAATGCCCGCGCGGACCATCACCGCGAGCTGGGTGGTGAAATCGAGCACATGCTTGGAGGAGACCTTGCCCGCGTTCAGTTCGCGAAGGCGCTTGAAGAATGCCTGCGAATCGATGCCGCTCACGATTGGCGAGACCGTGAGCACCTGCATGCCCTGGGCGCGCAGCGAGGAAGCTGCAGCAGCTGCCGTCTCGGCGTTCAACACGCCGACGACGGTCTGGCCATTGCCTTGGCGAACTTGATACCGATACGCGGGCATGAGCTCCCCTTACCTACGCGTGGCCTTTGCCAGCACTCGATCCTTACGCCGCCAACTGCTGCTCGAGCTTGTCCGGGAAGGCGGCCTGTGCGACGGCGTCTTCCTTGCCAATCATGCCGTTGAAGTACAGCTGCGCAATCGATGAGTCCAACGAGCACATACCCATTGCGCGACTGGTTTCGATGACGTTCGGGATTTCGAAGGTTCGACCTTCGCGAATCAGGTTGCGCACGGCGGGCGTACACAACAGGATTTCGACGGCGGGCACCATGCCCTTGGCGTCGATGCGACGGAACAGGGTCTGTGAGATGACCGCCTGCAACGTGTTGGCGAGCATCGCGCGGATCTGGTTTTGCTGACCCGCGGGATACATGTCGATGATACGTTCGACGGTCTGCGAGGCATCGGTGGTGTGCAGCGTGCTCAACACCAAGTGGCCCGTTTCTGCAGCGGTGATCGCGAGCGCGGTGGTCTCCAAGTCACGCATTTCGCCGACCAGTACGATGTCCGGGTCCTGACGCAGCGCGTGCTTGAGTGCCGAAGCGAAGCTGGGCATGTCTTGCCCGAGTTCGCGCTGTTCAATGAGACAGCGGTTGGACTGCAGCGCGTATTCGATCGGGTCCTCAAGGGTGATGATGTGCTTCTGATAGCGCTCGTTCATCGCCTGGATCATGGCGGCGAGCGTGGTCGACTTACCAGAACCGGTGTCACCCGTGACCAACACGAGGCCGCGCGGGAGGTAGGTCAACCGGGTGATGACCTCGGGCAGGTTGAGTTGTGCCAGAGGCGGCACGGTGGTCTTGATGGCACGCAGGGCGATGCCCGGCACGCCGCGTTGGCGGTGGGCATTCACGCGGTAGCGTCCCAAGCCTTCGACGGCGTAGGAGAAGTCGGCGTCGTGCTGGCGCTGGAAGGTCTGGTAGGAGCCCTCGGAGGTCATCTCGCGGACCATGGCCTCGGCGTCTTCGGAGGAGACGACCGGCAAGTCCATTGGGGTCATGACTGTGTGGACACGGATCACCGGCGGGTGGCCCGCCACGATGTGGATATCTGAGGCGCCGGCTTCAGCGGCCCGGCGAAGGATCTCGTCCACTTCCACGCCTTGTTCGACCTTCGACACGTCGCACCCCCAGCTTCGGGCCCGTCGGCCGCGATCGCGCGGCACAGCCAATCCGGTTGATCGACCAGGGCGAGCCCCGGCCCGAGCGCGGGGCCCGGGGGGAGCGGGCGCGGCGCATTCACAGGTCGTCCCAGGCCGCACAGGCACGCCAAATGCGCGGCCTTGACTGACGCCTACAGGTTGCCAGGAGATGGGAAACAAATCTGGGACCTTTCAGCACTTATCGTCACTTCGGACGATTGCTTGGCGTCCCATGGTTCGCTAGGCTGGTCGCGGGAGAAATAGGCTCCGGGCGCCCGTAGGCCCGTGGGTGGAGAAAGCAGTCATGACCTCACTGAAGATCGCTCGCGCGAGTGCTGCGCGCGCGCTGCGGAAGTGGGACGCCGAAGCGCCGTCGGAGCGCGCGGCGGGTCCTTCCTTGCGCACCACGACGAATGCCCTGGATGATGAAGTTGGCTCGGTTTTGGCCGAGACGGCCGAGGAACGATTGGCGCTGGAGTCGACGTTCTCGGACCTGACGCCGCGCGAGCGCGAGGTTCTTTTTGCGCTGTGCGATGGCGGAAGCAATGAGCAGGTGGCCGAGCGTCTTTGCATTGCGCTGCCAACCTTGCGCACGCACCTGATGCGGCTGCACCAGAAACTGGGTACGTCCGGAAAGTCGGAGCTGGTCGGGCTGGCGTGGCGTCGGCTTGTGGAGGCGTACCGAGGGGGTCAGCTCAAGGCGGTTGGCCCGGAAGTGGGCAGGTCCGAAAAATGACCTGCTCCGAGAAAGGTTGCGGCTTTTCGTGGCAGGCGGTCGATAGCCCCATACGCGTGCCTCAGGCGGAGAAACCCGCTCGGGGCGTCTTTGCACGTTCCGCAAGGGGCGTGTAAGTTACCTGACACTAAGCTCCGATAAATGTCGGGGTTTTGGTGTCATCGCCGAGGCGTCGAGTGGACGTCGCGGCGAGTCAGATTGATCGGCGGGGTCGGCAGGGTTGCCGTGTTCCCGCACAGGCTCGACAAGTGGAGGCGCCCAGTCTTTGCCCTCAAGAGGCGGGTCCTGCACGGGAGCAAGCAAGTCGGCTTCACCGGTTTTTGCGGTGGAGAAGCAAAGAAAGGACGAGTTGGCATGAATCGCAACTTGGCAGGGCTGCTGGCGGCTACCGCCGGCCTCGCACTCCCGATGATCGCGGCCGCCGCACCGGCGACCGATCTCGTGGTGCTGAGTCCCCGCTTGAATGACAACGAATTCATCGGCCCGGTCGCCGTGGTCGAGCTTGAGTACGACACGCCCGCGAGCGCGGGCTTGGTGGTCGGCCAAGCGATTGACGCGGTCGGGATGTATGGCGTGAATACCGCCGGCGCGCGTGTGACCTCGCTCGTGGATGTGTCCGCGGGCATTGGTGGCGCCCCGATCTTCGCCGCCAACACGGCCCAGAGTTTCACAGTTGACATTGCTGGTGCTGGTGCATCGGGCACGATCGACGGCTGGGCGGGCAACCCGAACATCATCGCTGTTGAGTTCGTCTGCTCGACGGAAGGCACGGCGGGGTTGGTCGATGGTGCCGGCACCGCGATCGACAGCGCCGACGAGACGGTCGACGAGACGCTCGAGATTGACATCACCGGTCCGATGCTGACTGCGGTGTACACGAACACGGCGAATGATCGCCTGTTCTTCGTGTTTGACGAGGCGCTGCAAGGCGCCGGCGGTCCGGGCATGGTGGACACCGACCTCACGAACGTTGACGACACGACCTTCCAGTTCCTGGCGACGGGATCGACGAACGCGTTCGACAACACGACGCAGACGCCGAACGGCGCCGCGCTGACCTTCACCCCCGATGCCGACTTTGTCGACAACGCGGGTGACAGCAACACCACGATTGGTGTTGATGTGACTGCGGACGACTTCCCGGTCGGCACGATTTGGCGCGCGGCCGCGGACGACGATGGTCTGCCCACGCACATGGCGATCTATGACTTGGTCGGCAACGAAGCCGGGCAGGGCGACATGGTCGTGACCGGCGTGCTCACCACCGACACCCCGACGTTCGAGGTCCTCTCGGCGTGCTGGACGGTCGGCGGCGGCCCTGGCGACACCGCGACGATGCGCGTGACCTTCTCGCTGCCGGTCGATGGCGGCTCGCTTGGTGACTCTGATTACTACGGCGAAGTGCAGAACTCGCTTGGCAATCTGCTCGAGACGTCCGGCGGCGCCGACTTCACGGTCGACAGCATCGGGCTCGATCCGGATGACACCTCTTCGGTGCTCGTGGATTGGGACATCGATGGCGGCGCGGACGACTCGATCACCATCTGGGCCGACGGCATGTCGACGGATGGCGAGACGTTCAAGATCGCGACGGACTCGACCGGCGGCACGCCTCCGGATTCGATCTTCGCGGACTCGATCGGCCAGGATGACACGGTCGACGTCGAGGACTGCATCGAGCCGACGTACCTCGGCCTGGCGTTCCTCGATATGAACAGCGATGGCGAGCTTGACGCTGTTGCCCCGTTCTTTGATGAGCCTGTGACGAGCGATCTGGCGATCGGCGACGTCGAGCTCAATAAGGATGGCGGCACGGTGTTCCCCTTCGCGCAGATCACCGCTGATGGCGATCTGACGGAAGACGATGTCGAGAACGCGGCGGATCCTGATGACGACGAGATCACGGTCGATTCGACCGGTTCCGCGGATATCAGTTTCCTCGATCCCGACGTGCCCAGCCGCCTGCAGGTTGGCAACGGCCAGTTCTTCGCCTTCGATCCGACGGGCGTGGACTGGGACGATGACGGCAACTCAGGCACGGACGACACCGATGGCGAGGCGACGCCCGGCACCGGTGACTCGAGCGTGCTGACGCTCGACTTCACGGACGCAACTTGGTCTGATCCGTCCGGCAACGAGACGATGAACACGCTCGCGGCTGCCGCTGCGAGTGTTGACCGCGCGGCTGCGCTGTTCGTTTCGCTGTGCCACTATGAGGGCGACAACCAGCTGAATGGTTCGAACATTCAGTACTGGCGCGAAATGGATGACAACGTCCTCGACAATCCTCCGGGCGTGCCGACCAGCCAGCTGGGCGACAACCAGGAGCTCGATCGCCTCGGCATCATCTTCTCTGAGGAGATGTCGGTTGGCGGGTTCGATGAGGACGAGGTGTTCGTGAACGGCGCTCCGATCTTCTCGGGCGGCCCGACGATCTTCACGACCGACAACGCCGTGACGATCCAGAACGATGCATCCGGTAGCGATGAGCTGCAGCCCGGCGCGTCGGTCAGCATTCGCGAAGGTGCCAACATCACGGACGACGCGGGCAATCCCGCGACGGTCGAGAGCGCGACCGCGGTGGCCTGCACGGCGCCGTATGTGGCGTTCCAGTCGACGATCGCAGGCGATGTGATTCACGGCGCCGTGGCGATCGACCTCGATGGCAACGGGTTCATCGATGAAGTTCACTTCAACTTCACCGAGAACATCAATGCGTCGGCCATGACGACGGATGACTTCGAGATCACCTCGCCGGCCGACGCGCCGGTGACGGGCATCTCGGTCGGCGCTTCGGATGCCGAGATCATCTTGACGCTGGACAACTCGCCGAGCGCCGGCATTTCGACGGTGACGCCGCTCGAAGTGCGCTACAACTCGAACACGGCTGATCCGTTGATCGAGGGCGCGAATGGCGCGGTGTCGCAGCTCGCTTCGGCGGCGGCGGACACGAACGCCCGCATCCGTCCGATCGACGGCCTGGTCAATCCGTCCGAGACCGGCGATGAGACTGACAACATCAACTCGATGCTGATCTCCGGCACGATCACCCATGGTGGCGTGCCCGCGCCGATCGGCACGAAGGTGTACGGCCTGGTCTGCGTGCCCGTGGTCGACAAGATCACCGCGACGCACAATGGCATTCCGTTCACCTACGAGCGCAACGGCAACCACGGCGACAACAACAGCTTCGATGCGATCACCAACTGGTTGCTCGGCCTCGAGGACCACGTGTATCTGCATCGTGGCCAGAACAACTCGCAGTGGTTCAGCAACTACAAGGACGACGGCGAGAGCTTCGGCGGCGATGGCGACGATCACGCTTTCGTGACCGACATCATCGACCTTGAGTTCTCGTTCCGCAGCTTCACCAGCATCACGTTCCGTGGTACGGGTGAGTCGCGTGATCAGACGCTGTCCGGCACGGTCACGCTGTGCTGGGACGCGCTGCGTAGCTGCAATGGCGAGAGCGAGTGCCTGTGGTGGAACGGCTATGAAATGAACGGCGAGCCCATCCTCTCCCGCGCGGTTGTTGCGGGTTCGGATGGTCGCTACGAGCTCGAAGTTGGCGCCCCGAGCGGCCTGTTCACGGGTCGTACGAAGGTGTCGACTGCGGACTTCCCGGTGATCATCGTGATTGAGCTTCCCAACGGCGAGCGTTGCGCGGCGTCCAGCTTGCTCAACGCCGCGGATGGCGGCGGCCCGATCCTCTTCCAGGCAACGCTTGGCACCGATGTGCCCTCGACGTTCGACTTCGATGTCGAACTCAACAACATCGGCAAGCGTGAGATCTGGTACGGCTGGAATGCGGTTGGTTTCGATCGCGCCTCGGGCGTGGCCGACAGCTCACTGCCCACGCTGCCCAGTGGCGTGCTCTCCACGAACGTGCAGACTGGTCTGTCGCGCGACCTGCCGGCGGCTGGTCCGTTCGAGCAGTTCGTGTTCTGGTACGACGGGTTCAACGGCGACGGCAAGTGGACTGCGGCAGACGATGACGATGGTCCGCTGGATCAAATCATCGTTGACATCGATTGCCTCCCGCACTTCAAGTTCACGATGACGAACTTGGGCGTGCAGTTCGGTGGTGACAACATCACGAGCCTGGTTGGTGGCTACGGCTTCGGCATCCTGAACCTGTGGGGCGACCTCGGTTGCTTCCAGTTCGGGCCGAAGATTGCCCCGGGCGTGCCCTTCAGCTCGTTCCCGGCCAGCAACACTAACCTCGGTTGGGTGCTTGCGACCGTGAGCCAGGACATCGATGTGTCGGGCGGCGTGAGTGCACTGGGTGGCGGAGCCGACTTCGCGATCCAGTTCATCAACGACGATTACGACTTCTTCACTCGCTCGGCTGGCACGAACAGCCATGGCGATCTGGAGACGGTGGAAGACGGCTCGGCCGTGTTCATCCACTATCCGTAATTGACCGCCGAATGATCTGACATGAGGGACCGGGGGGTCGCATCACGCGGCCCCCCGGCTTTTTGTTTTTGCGGGCGGTTTGGAGCAGAATCTTGCTGGCGTGGCGGTTTAGCGCTAGCATGACAGGTCGTGCCGGCGCCCACCCGGGGCGGACAAGGAGAACCATCGTGCGGACGATGCAGTGGGTGATCGCGGTGTTGCTTGGCATGCTTGCCACCGAAGCGCGCGCGCAATTCGACACGCCAGGTTCGACGGATACGCGCCAGCGTGTGGCGGGCGTGTTGACCAGCCAGGGTGGCCCGATCATTGAGGCGGGCGATCAGATCGGTGCGTTTGCGGGAGATCTGCTCGTGGGCAGCTTCACCTTTACCGGTGAGTCGGCCGCGACGGGCGAGTTTGCGTTCATGGTGTTTGGCGACGATGCGAATACGGAAGCGGTCGACGGCGCGGAGCAGAACGTACTGATTGAGTTCCGTTTCTATGACGGCAGCTCGAACACCGAGTATCACAAGCTGGGCGTGAAGAACACGTCTGGTGAGAACTACAACTACAAGTATGCGGGCCAAGTCTTGCCGCCGTTTGATCTGCCAGGATTTCCGATTGAGTTGCTGGTGCCCACGCAGTCGCTTGATCTCGTTGTGACATCAGACACAACGAACAGCGGCGGCACTGGAAGCAGCGGCACAGGTGGCGAAGGCGGCGGGTCGCCCGCTGGCAGCTTTGACGTGGATGGCGATGGCAAGGTGACCACGCGCGACGCGGCGCTGGTCTTGCGGATCGTCTCGGGCAGCGCCACGGTTTCGGCGGAAGTCTTGCAACGCGCCGATGTCAATGGCGATCAAGTGGTGAGCACCGAAGATGCGATCAGCGTGTTGCGCAACCGGTAATCCGCGGCGTCAGGGCGCTCGATGTGGTTTCACGCTGCTCGAGCTCGTGGTGGTTGTCGCGCTGGTTGGGCTTATGGCGAGTTTGGTTGGCGTGCGCGTGGCGTCATCCTCGGCGGTACAACAGGAGCGTGCGGCGCTTCAAGCAATGGTCGATGTGCTCGCCACGACGCGCGTTGAGGCGATGCGCCGCGGCGAGATGCTGACGGCAACGCTCACCTGCAAGCAAGAGCAGTTCGCAGTGGACGGCCCTGGGATGCACCGTTTGGTTGAAGCGCAAGGGCTCATCGCGATCGATGATCGTGTTGAACCGGTGGGTGGCCATCACGTGGATTTTGATGGCGCGGGCCGCACCCTTCAGCGCATGTGGTGGTTTGTGAATGAGGATGTGCAGCGTACCGAGCTGCTGAATGCGAATCTGCTGGTGGCACCATGGGAGGTCACAGGTGATGCACCAGCGCGTGATGTGCAAGGACGCGTGTGGCGCATCGTGTTTGATCCGGTGTCCGGCGCACCGCGCGTCGAGCGTGTCGATGGCCAAGGGAGGGACGATCGATGATGCGACGAGCGTTCAGTTTGTTTGAGATGTTGATCGTGCTGGCAATCATTGGACTGCTCGCCGCGCTGGTGGCGCCGCGGTTGGCGGGCGTGTTCTCAGGTGGGCAGGTGAAGCAGACCAAGGCGCAGATCCAATTGCTGTCCGGCGCGGTGGCGAAGTTTCAGTTGGACATGTTGCGTGTGCCCACGGAAGAGGAGGGGCTGCACGCCCTGATCGAGAAGCCAACGGATGCGGATGAAAAGTGGGAGGGTCCTTACCTGGAGCGGCGGTCACTGCCCAAGGATGGTTGGAACCACGACTTCGTCTACAAGACGGATCCTGAGTTTGATTACATCATCATCTCGCTTGGATCGGACGGGCGCGAAGGCGGTGATGGTGACGCCGCGGACCTGGACAATCGTTCATGACGCAGGCGGCGCACAACGCGAGTATGGTCGCGCCGCGATTCAATGGCGGCGCGCTGCGTGAACTACTGATCGCTCGCGGATTGCTGACGGCAAGCGATTGGCGCATCGCGCAGGAGGTGGCCAAGCAGCAAGGGCTGAGCGAGGTGCGCGCTTTGCTGGATCTGGGCCAGGTGGGCGAGGAACAACTTGCGGACGCGTTGTGTCAACTGCTGAGTCTGACGCGGTGGACGCTCGACGCGAATGAAGCACAGCTGACCGAGCATGTGCCGATCGGTTTCATGCAGAGCGGGATGGTGCTTGTGCTCGAGGCGCAAGCGTTGGAGGAGCAAACCGCGCCGGACATTCACATTGTGCTTGCAGATCCGAGTGACAAGTTCACGGTGATGGCGGTGTTGGCCAGGTTTGCGCCGGGTGGTGATCTGGCGCAGCATCCTGTTCGTTTGTTCGTCGGGACGCACAAGGAAGTGGCGGCGTTTCTCGAGGAGCGTGCGCACGACGGCGAGATCGAGTCGGCGCAGGATGACGGGGCAATAGATGTCTCGGCGGAATTGAGCCAGTTGCGCGACATGGCGTCGGAAGCGCCGGTGATTCGGTTCTTCAATCAGGTGGTCGAGCGTGCGATGGATCTCGGCGCATCGGACATTCACTTGGAGCGGTTCGAGCAATCGCCACGGCTTCGCCTGCGCGTGGATGGCGTGTTGCGTGAGGAAACGCCGCCGCCGGCGAACATGTATGAGGCGCTCTTGTGTCGCATCAAGATCCTGGGCGGGCTGGATATTGCTGAGCGCAGGCGCGCGCAGGATGGGCGCGTACGCATGCGTTTGCGCGGGCGAGGTGTTGACCTGCGCGTGGGCATCGTGCCCACGATGTATGGTCAGGACGCGGCGATTCGTATCCAGGATCGCCAGCAGCTTGCGGACATTGAACTTGCGGATCTGGGGTTTACGCAGGCTCAGTCGGACGCGCTCTTTGGAGCGGCGGCGAAGTCGCACGGCATTCTGCTCATTACTGGTCCGACCGGCTCGGGCAAGACAACGACGCTGTATGCAATCTTGCGCAAGCTCGTGTCAAGTGAGCGCAAGATCATGACAGTGG
The DNA here is from genome assembly GCA_020427635.1 of Phycisphaerales bacterium. Classification (GTDB taxonomy): domain Bacteria; phylum Planctomycetota; class Phycisphaerae; order Phycisphaerales; family UBA1924; genus JAGQOH01. The sequence goes on along the minus strand of JAGQOH010000006.1, from coordinate 9,373 downwards.
AAGATCCGGTGGAGTACGCACAGCCGGGCGTGAATCAGATGCAAGTGAATCCCGCGATCAATATGACGTTTGGCAATTCGCTGCGCCACATTCTGCGGCACGATCCGGATGTCATTCTCGTGGGCGAGATTCGCGATCAGGAAACGGCGCAGATGGCGTTTCAAGCATCGCTCACAGGACACCTGGTGATGAGCACGCTGCACACAAATGATGTGCCGGGTTCGTTTGTGCGATTGGTCGACATGGGCGTCGAACCCTACCTTGTCAATGCTGCGGTGGAGGGCATCAGCGCGCAGCGCCTCATGCGCCGATTGGATGCGCAGCAGCCACGGAATGCTGATGGCTCGGCGAACTATCGCGGGCGCGTCGCAGTGATGGAGTATGGGCGGGTGACATCGGCGGTGAAACAAGCGATGTTGCAAGGTGCTGAGGAGGGCGCGATTCGGCGTGCGCTGTTGGCGGGCGGTTTTGAGCCGATGCGCCTCGCTGCGGAGCGGTTGGTTGCACAGGGCATGACAGACGAGGCCGAGATGTTGCGCGTGCTCGGGGCCAATGATCCCGATGTTGCGACGGAGGCCGGCGCGTGACGACGTTTGCCTTCACAGCAGTGGCGACGCGGGGCGGGACCGGGGCGCCGATCACCGGACAGCGTGAAGCGGCCAACGAGAACGCGGTGCGCGAGCAGCTGCGCGAGCAAGGTCTTGTGCCGCTGTCCGTGCGGCCCGTGCATGCGTTTGATGCGTTGCGGGGGCAGTTGGCGGCGGGGCGCAGTGTGTTGCGTGCGAGCGACCGGCTTTGGTTCTTCCAGACGCTTGGCATGTTGCTGGGTTCTGCGGTGCCGATCGAGAGCGCATTGCAGACGATGGAAGAACTCGGGCCGAGTACGTTGGTGAAGCGCGCATGCAAGGTGCTGCGCGATCGGCTTCGTGGCGGCGAGACCCTTGCGAAGGGGCTCGAGGCGCTGGCCAGTGGTGAGGCGGATGGAGCGCGCATGGAGTTGGCGAGTGCGCAGCAAGTCGCACTCATTCGTAGCGGCGAGCACGCGGGCCGACTGGCGCATGTCGTGCAGTTGATCGATACGTCCATGCGCAATGCGGCGCGCATCAAGCGGACCCTGGCATCTCGTCTGATCTACCCGGCGCTGCTGCTCATTGCGGCGATTGGCGCGGTGTGGATGCTGGGTGTATTCGTGATCCCCCGCTTCGCGGCGACGCTCGAATCGCTTGGCGGTGAGTTGCCATTGCCCACACGAATCACGCTGGCGGCATCACACGTGCTGGTGTGGCTCGTGCCTGGGAGCGCAGTTGTTGCGCTGCTGGCGGTGGGGCTCCGGAAGCAGTGGATGACGCCAGGGCTGCGCAAGCGGATCGCGCGCCTGGCGCTTCGCTTGCCGATCGCAGGAACGCTCTTGTGGCATGCACGCTCGGCGGCGATCACCGACATCATTGCGACGACGATCGAGGGTGGCGGGGATGCCCTTTCAGGGCTGGAACACGCGACGCATGTTGTGCAATCGCCGGTCTTGGCCGAGCGGGTGGCGGCGGCGCGATCCGCCGTCCGCGAAGGCGCCGACCTTGGGCAGGCCCTGCGGGAGCACGAGGTGTTGCCCCCCATGCTTGGCGCGGTGGTGGCGGCGGGGATGAAGTCGGGGGACCTGGCCCCCGCGTTGCGCCGCGCGACGGAGATGGCTTTGGAGACGCAGGAGGCACTGGGAAGTCGCCTCTTGGCGGTGATGGAGCCGATGATCATTCTGTGCATGGCCGGCGCGGTCGGCTGGGTCGTTTATAGTCTTGTGTCTGGAATGCTTGCGATGAGCACCATCGCAGGCGGATAACGTCGAGGAGACCGAGGGCGGCGGGCGAGGATGCCCACCCCCCGGGGCGGATGCCCCGGACCGCCTGCCTCGGCGAAGGATCTCCGAGTGAAGCGCATGGAGGCGCCGAAGGAGTTCGTCATGCAGAATCGGTTCGCGTCGAACAGGCGCTGTTGGTATCGGGTCGCGCCGCGCGCCGTGAGTGCTGCGGGGCTGCTTGTACTTTTGGCGGGGTGTGCATCAAACCCGGTCAGCCCAGTCGACCTGCAGCCGCCCACCGGCGCACGCGCACCGTCGCCATATGACCCGGGCGATCGCGTGGTTGCGCAGCGCCTCGATGTCGGACGCGACAACATCCATTCGGGCAAGGGGCCGACGCTCGAGTCATCGGTCACGTTGAGCGCACAGAGCGAACGATCGGAACGCACCGGGCTCGGCGCGCGCGCGGTCAATCCAGGTGAACTGAAGCGGGTGAAGTACGCGGCCAACGGCGCGGATGCCCGGGATGTGTTGCGCGTGCTCATCGGCGAGAACCTCGGGCGCGATGTGCTGATCGATGCCGCGATCAATGACAAACTCACAATGGATATCGACCAAGAGATGACGCTTGGTGATGTGAGCGATCTGGTCGAAGCGCTCGCAATGCTGCATGGCTGGTCGATCGAGGATGTGGGCGATGTGCTCGCAGTGCGCAAGCTGAGTGAGCAGTCGGCGACGTTGGCGTCGGCGCCGATCCTGCAGGCGCGATCAGCGTTCGGCGGGCAGCAGACGGCCATTCGCGTGCGTCCGATGCGCTATATCTCGACCAAGGACGCCGAGACTGCGCTGAAGGGCCTGATGAGCGACGGCGCCGTGATCAGCATGATTGGCCGAACACTCGTGCTCGTCGATACGGTGAACCAGTTGGACAAGGCCAGTCGCCTGCTCGCGGCGCTTGATGTGCCCGCGTTTGATGGCGCTCAGGTGTATACGTTCCGGTTGTCCGATCGCCAGCCGAAGGAAGCAGCCGATCTGTTGAAGACGCTTGCGGATGGCGCCGGTCTGTCCATCGGTGGCAACAACGCGGCCAGTTCAACGGCCCAATTCATTGCGGTCGATGGAACGGATCGCATCATGGTGCTGTGCCGAGATGCAGCGGCGTTTCCCGCGATCAATGATCTGGTGCATCAGGTCGATCGTCCAAAGTCCGACGCAACACGTCATCGCTATCTCTATCACGTCCAGCACTTCGATCCGAGTGACTTGAAGACGCTTGTCGATTCGTTCTACGCCGAGCGTATTGATAGCGACGCGAAATCCGGCAGCGACAAGATGCACTTGACGTGGGAGCCGCGCCAGGGGCTTCTGTTGATACAAGCGACGCCCGAGGATTATGCGGACCTGTTGACAACGTTGCGCGTGCTCGATCGCCCGCCGCAGCAGGTGGCGTTGCGCACGGTGATTGCCGAGGTCGCGCTGACCGGCGCGCTGGAGTATGGCGTTGAGTACTTTCTGCAAGCGGCAGATGTGCCGGGCCTGGGTTCGCTCGAGTTGACAGGCGCACCGGGTTTGCCCGCGGCATCAACAGGTTCGGTGTTCTTCGTGGGCGCCGATGGCCTGGCGCTCATTCAGGCGCTGGAGTCGGAAGGCGATGTCACGATTCTGACCCAGCCATATTTCACGGCGCTGGATGGATTTGAGGCAAAGCAACAAGTTGGTGGCGAGACTCCATATGTCAAGGCGGATCAGGACTCGACGGCGCAGTCGGGCGGCAATACCGCCATTCGCCGCGAGATCGATTACCGGGAGACCGGCGTCATCCTGACTATCCAGCCGCAGATCAATGAGCTGGGCTTCGTGCGCATGACTGTTGATCTTGAGATTACAGACGTCGGGGCCCAGAGTGACTTGGGGCCGGAATTCACCACGCGCAGCCTCAAGACCGAAGTTGTCGTGCCACACGGGCGCACGCTGGTGCTTGGCGGCATCATTGATTCCGAGTCGCGCAAGACGATCTCGAAAGTGCCGTTCCTGGGCGATGCGCCGGTGATCGGCGCGGCGTTCCAGCGCTACAGCGACCGTGACACGCGGACGGAACTCCTGCTCACGATCACACCCACAGTGATCAACGATCCGTATCAAACGCACTTGGCGAGTGATCCATTCGTGCAGGCGGCGGCAGGTGTGCGCGCAGCACTCGGTATGCATCATGATGAGATGCCCCAAGGCATGCTGTATGCGGGCGAGCCGATTGCGCCAACACACGAAGAATCGATGTTCGTGGGCCCGCCAGTGTCTGCGCCGGATCAAACCATGGAAGAGCCCAGCACAAACGATGCAGCTACACAGGATGAGGCGACACCAGACAGGGTAGACAGTGCGCCGGAGTTGCCGCCAATCCTTCGGCAGATGATGGAACAGTCAGGCGGCAGCAGCGGTGGGGGGCGCAGCCCGCAGTGAACAGCATGCGTGGCCAATCTGTATGTCGTGCCGCGCACGCCTTCACATTGCTCGAGGCGGTGATCGCATTGGCGCTCATGACGATGATCCTGGTGGCGTCGCTCGAACTGCGCGTGCAAGCGATGCGCACGGGTGCGCAAGTTGGTGAGGCATGTCGTGCGGCGAGGCCATTGGATGCTCTGCACACGATGCTGATCAACCGAGCGCTGCCCGATCCCATCGCGGATCCGGAAACCGGCCAGCCCGTGTGGAGTGGTGACTTCAATGGTCAGCAGTACGTCATCACGCGTGTGCGCGAGCAAGTGGACAACCCAATCTCCCAGGTTACAGGCGAGGCCAATGCGCCCGCAATGGTCAGCGTTTGGCGTTACACGATGACAATCGGTGATGAGAAGGCGACATTCCTGTGGTATCGGTGAAGCGACATGCTGCATTTACATTGCTCGAGACGCTGCTCGCCCTGACAGTGATGGCGTCGATGAGCGTGCTCATTGCCCAGGCATTTCGTGTTGCGCATGATGCGGCCGATGGCGGCGCCCATCTGGAGCGAGCGGTGCAGGTGGACCGCGTGCTCCGGCTCATGCAGGATCAATGGGCGGATCGACGTGTTGTGAAGTTAGAAGGCGATGAGCCAAACGCGCAGAGCCCGAGCAAACCGGGTGTGACGTGCTCGGAGGACGCAGTGCGCTTCATCACGGCGACGGCAATCTTGCAACCTGAGGCGCCGTTGGTTGAAGCAAGCTGGATGGTGGAGCGTGCAGAGGCCGAACCCGGCGCCGCGCCTTCGTGGAATCTCGTCTATCAGGAGCGGCCCATCACCTCGTTCCGTGCGGATCGAGAAGCGAGATCAAAGGTATCTCGGCTTGCAGTATTGCAAGGCTGCACTTCGCTCCGGCTTGAACAGTTTGTGCCGGTGAAGCTCGATGGTCGAAGTGCGTCCGATCGAGTGATTGAGCACCTGGCCTGGATCACACCGGAGAAGTCGCCTGAGGTGTCGGGTGAGATGCAGTCGCTTCCGATTGCGGTTCGATTTGTTGGCGCCTATCAAGGAGAGGACATCGCGTGCGTGTTCGCCGTCCAGGCATTGCGCTGATTCTTGTGCTCGTTGCAGCAGCGGCGGTGTTTGCGCTGGCGATGCAGGGCGCGGTGGCCTCGCGCCTGGGCGCTGTTGAGACCGCGAGCTCATTGCGGCTTCACGATGGCGCAATGCGCGCGCGCGGCGCGGCGTCGCTTGTCTTTGCAGGACTCCTGCGCACCGCGGCGGATCAAGAACCGATCGCCGGCACGGGCAGCGATGCCTCGCCAAAGCAGGCGCCGCCAAGCATCGCACCAGATGATCTGGAGCTTCCCGCGTTCCTGAGGCAGATGCTCGAAGAGAGTGGCGCGGAGCTGGAGCGGGCCGCTGCGGACGCGGCGGCGTCGCAGGCCACGACGCAGGCGCTCGATGGGTCGGGGCTCGGCGCAACGGCGCCAAAGCGCGTCGATCTCACGCAGGCGATCGAGCTGATATTGCCCACGCAGCTGATCGATGTCGAAGTTGATGGCTGGCATTGTCGCGTATCGCTGTCGGATGGCGCGGGCGGGCTCAACATCAATACGGCGGATGAAGCATCACTTCTTCGTTACGTCCAGGCCATCGGAATCGAAGCGCCGACCGATCGCGCCATTGTGAGTCAGGTCATCGATTGGCGGGATGACGATGATTTCACCGGTGAGCGCGGTGCGGAGCGTGACACATATGAGCGGCTGGGCATCGTGCATCGAAACGCGCCGATGCGCTCGCTGGCGGAGCTGCTGTACCTGCCTGCGATGACGCGCGAGATTCTGCTCCGTATGGAACCGGATGTGTGTTTGAGTTCTGATGGCAGGGCACACCTGGGCTCGGCGTCGGCAACGGTGCTTGCGGCAACGGGCGTGTTGTCTGCCGATCAGATTAGCCGGATCATCGCACTGCGCGATCAAGGGGCACTCACGCCCGGGGCACTCGAAGGCATCATTGATCTCGATGACGAGTCCCTGGCAAAGCGAGTTCGCTTGGAGACATCCCCTGTTCTTCGCGTGCGGGTCGAGGCCTACCCGCCTGGCGCGAAACTTGGCGAAACTGGGCAAGCGCTGCGCTATGAGGGCGCGGCGATTGTCGGCGAGCGCGGGCTGCTGGAACTTGGTTTGCGAGCGGACAACGCGAGGCGGGCGGAGTCCGACCGGCCTACGATCACGCTCGGGGGGAATGCACGCTCATGAGCTGGGCACGCCAAGACATCCTGTCAATCGCGCTGCTTGGGGAAGGCGCAGCCTTGGTGCGCGTGCAGCGCGGCGTGGGCGCGCTCAGCTCCACGCGTCTGGGCGTGATCGAGTCGGTCATGCGGACGGATCCCAAGGCGCTGCAGCGTCTGGTGGGTCGGGCGCCGGGACGCGTGGTGGTCGTGATGCCGCCCGGTGCAACTCTTGTGCGACAGGTAGCCTTCGGGCTCAAGGAGTTCCAGCAAGGCGCCGCAGAGTTGCAACGATCTGCAGGGGAGTTGTTCCCGCTCGCTGCGGATGACTTGGCGCTGGGCTTTGTGCGCCGCGTGGCGCGCGAGTCGGGCGACGAAATGGGTGGCTATCTCATCGCGGCCCAGCGCTCGCGCATCGAGCCCGTCCTCGATCATCTGCGCAACGCGCTTGGTATCCAGGCGATCACGATGCTGTCTCCAACGATGGCGATGCTTGGCTACGACCTGCAAGGTCAGGAGAAGGCGTGGGTTGAGGAGCAGGGCCCGATGGGCTCCATGTATCACGGCCTGCGACATGGGCAGGTGGTCGAGCTGGATGGCGAACCCGGCGCGGCGCCGGCTCAGGTCACGATGCCGACCCACGCGATCCCCGAATCGGAACACGGGTACTTGCTCGCCGAGGCCGCGGCACTCGCGCTGGACACCGCTCGGAGTGAGATCGCGCCGATGGGTGGGGCGATGCCGAGCCGAGCGAAGCGGTGGGTGACGCCTGCGATTTGCGCAGCTGCTGCGGTCTTGCTGTTGATTGCCGCCCCGGCGCTTCGCGAAGCGCGTCATGCCAGGGCAATCGATCGATTGAATGCGCAGCGCGCTGCGATGGCGAGTGAGTTGGCGCACGTGCAGGAAGCGCGCCGCGATCTCGAGCACTACGCTGCGATGATTGAACAGGTTCGTGCGCTCGACTTGGGCGAGCCGAGCCACGTGTTGGGTGATCTGGTCGCGGCGCACCAGGCGGTGCCACTGTCAGCATTCGTGGAGCAGATCGACATCCAGCGCGCATCAATCACGCTGCGTGGCGCCGCGGAGCGCGCGGGCGATGTGCTGGCGGGCCTGGAGGCGTCAACAGCATTTGATAGCGCGCGCGATGTCAGCCCTCCCTCACCGCTTGGCTCATCGCTCGATAACAAGGAGGCGTTCGAGATTGCTGCGGAACGCGTGCAGATGAGGACACAAGACACCAGCAAGAATGCGAGCGCGATGCCATGACCGCTGCCGCCACCCAACGTCGGCGCGTGGCGCTTGTCGGCGCATTGGGCGTGATCGCAGCGCTTGTGCTTGTCGACCGGCTTGGCGGCGGTGAGGCCATGTCACAAGGCTCCTCAACTGCAAGCGCGCATCGAGACTTGATCGAACTCACTGCGCAGGAACAGGCCTTGCTCGCCGCAGCACCCCAGATCGTGCAAGCACGTGACACCGCGAAGCAGCAGTGGGAAGAGCTCGCTTCGGGTCTGGTGCAAGCCCGAACGCTCGAGCTTGCACGTTCAACAGTACGCCAGCGCCTGCTTGATGTCCTGGAGCGCGACGCCGCCGGCTCGCGCGTGCAGCCGGCTCCAAGTGTGGGCAACAACGAGCCTGGAAAATCCGTCCAAATGATTGCCCAGGTAGTATCGTTTGATGCGCAAACCCCCGAAGCTGCATATGCATTGCTGGATCGCTTGGCCAACATGCCAAACCTGCGCACACGATTGACGGATCTGCGCATGACTGGGCCTGGCATCAGGGAGGTTAAGCAGTCGATTCAAGTGCGCGTCACCATTGAAACACCCGCGTTGGTGACGGAGGTTGGCCATGGCTAGCCGCACGCGCATCCACATTGATCGAAGGCGCCTCAATCCCGTTGGCTCGGGCCGGCCCGATGCCGTGACCTGGGCCAAGCGCCTGGGCACTTTGGCGATTGTGCTTGCGGGCGGGATCGTTGGTTGGGCTGCGTTTGGGCCCTTGGCCACGCCGATCCAGGCGGATGCGCCGCGCTTGCCAAGCATTCAGTCAGTGCGGTTGCCTGACGCGCCGGCGGTCAACGCGCGTCGCGAACAGATGGCCGCAATGAGCAGTGCGCACCTGTTCTCGCGCGATCGCGCGACATGGGGCCTGACCACGGAGCCCGAGCAGGCAATCGCACAAGTGGAACCCGAGCCGGTGCGTGTGGAAGCGCCATCCGGTGCGACGCAAGCTGAGGTGATCGTCGTTCACGTTGATGATCCGGAGGAAGTGGACAAGCAAGTGCGCGATTCCTTCGAGACGATTCGCCTGCGCGCCATCGTCACGCTGCGCGAGCAAACGCCTGCAGCTCTATTGAGCTACGCCCACTCGCGCACCGTCGATCGTGCGGAGCGCGTTGCGGAAGGCGATCAGTTCATCGTGCCGCGACAGAAGGACAAGGGCGAGGATGAGTGGACCTTGCTGCGCGTGGATACGGTGCGCAATCGGATCTATGTGCGTCACGGCAAGACAACCCTGGGCATCCCGCTGTTTCCCGATGACACGGTTGAGAGCGGCCAAGTCACTGTTGCTGCTGCTGCGGCGCCGGAGAGCCCCGCGGATGTGCCGGTCGCTGCTGCGCCCGCCATGCCAAAGCGCACTGCTGATGGACGTCCCGTGCCGCGTGTCTTGCGCGAAGATCAGGCGCACGCTCTTGAGCAGATCCGCAAACGCGCAGAGGAGCTTGAGAGCAGGGGATCAATCACGCCGGATGATCTGGCGGAACTCATGGCACTGACGGCCAAGCCCCATGAGGCGGAGCAGCAGCCTGCCAAGCCAGCAACGGAAGACACGTCGCCAAAGTAGAGCGACCTCACACCGCAGCTTCGGTGACGCGCATCACTTCTTGTGGCGTCGTGACGCCCTGGCG
>JAGQOH010000068.1 GCA_020427635.1 Phycisphaerales bacterium | reverse complement strand
CGAACTATGCGCGCGTCGAGAAGCTGCTCGATGGCGTTGACATCGCGCCGGGCGATTTGATTGTGTTGCCCGAAATGTTCGATACGGGGTTTTCGTTTCATGTGGCGAAGAATGCAGATGCGCCGCCGCTCGGTGATGGAGCGACGGCAGCCTTTCTTGGTGACTTGGCGCGCAGGCGACGGTGTACCGTGCATGGCGCCCTGACTGCAGCCGCGGGCCATCAAGATTTCTCGGGAGCGATTGTTGGGCTCAACCGCGCGATGATTGTTGGACCCGATGGCGAGACAATCGCGCAGTATGACAAGGTGCATCCGTTCAGCTATGGCAAGGAGGCAGAGCACTTTGCGGGTGGTCACGCCGTGGTGACCTATCCATGGCGTGCGCATGTCGAGGGCAGAGCGATAGAAGAATGTGAGCTCATGGTGTGCCCGGCGATCTGCTACGACCTGCGCTTTCCGGAACTGTTTCGCGCTGGACTTGATTTGGGTGCGCAGGCGTATGCGATTGGCGCCAACTGGCCGAGTGCGCGCGCGCATCACTGGCGTGCGCTCATCATTGCGCGCGCCATTGAGAACCAAGCGTTCGTGTTTGCGGTGAATCGCGTAGGTCGCGATCCCGCGCTGGAGTATGCGGGCGGTTCGTTGGTCGTGAGCGCGAAGGGCGAGGTTTTGGTCGAGGCGGATGACAGGGAGCAGGTGGTTTCTGCGTCGATTGATCCAATGGCGATGCATCGTTGGCGCGGCGAGTTCCCCGCCTGGCAGGATCGGCGATTTGGGGTGTCTCCGGGGCCGGCAACGCCGGCCTAGGGGAGGCCGCGGGCGGTCGCAGGAGGGCGAGGAACCCCGAACTCCCTGCGAACAGGGGCGAAAAGTGCTCGATTTCGGGCCTGGTTCGGTTGATCCGGTCAGGAATCGTGGTAGATTCGATATTGGATGAAGAGCAGTCCGCCAAGCGCGGAACGCCAGGGAACAGGATGGAGACCGCTGCTCGTCCTCAGGACGAACTCGGGCCTGCCCCAGGCGGTGGAGGTGAGAGACACACCCTGCTCAATATGGTATTTCGCCGGCTGCGCCCGAGATGTATGGGTCGGTTCGGCGACAACAAGCTGACTCCTCCGTGGCCTTCGGAGTGGAGCGCGATGCAATGTCGCATTCCCCCGAAAATAAGCGCCACGGATTCCCTGTGCTCGCTTCGCCGATGTTGACGCGTCGGCGAAGTGATTTTTTTGCGCCAGGATGCTCGGTGGCCTACTCCGAAGCGTCGGTGATGACGCTGGGGGACATCAGGCCCTTGAGCGGGTCGACGCCGGCAGCCGAGGCGAGGAGTTGGTCGAACGCTTCGCGGCGGCCTGGCAACGCGGTGACCACCAGAATCATGTCCTGGTCATAGTCGGCATACGCGGCGGCGGGGATGTCAAACGGCGTAAGGGCGACCCAATGGTCCACTCCGGTGCGGCGGGCGCCGTCTTCGCAGCGCTGCTTGAGCCAACCGGCGATCTCCGCGCCAAGCAAAACAGTTGCGGCTTCCCAGTCGTGGTTGCCGCCATGCATTGATGCGAGTTGGTAGGAGCGCTGGCCGTCGGACCACAGGACGCTTGGGCGCAGGCCTCGACAGTAGGCGCGGTCGGTGAGTGCGCTTGAGACGAGAGCGCCCTTCGCAACGCCGCGCAGGTCGACGGAATTGTCAGCGCCGGGGATTTGCACAGGGCCGCGATCGGCGGCGATGCCTTCGCGATCGTCCGGGATCATTGGGGTAAGCGCCTTGAGTACGCGCTGATGGTCATACATCTTCTCGCGCATCGCGGTCTTGATGACCATGTGCCCGAGGATGATGCCCACGGCGCCCACGAGCAGGACGTATGCAGCGCCGCGGAGGAATGCGGACTCTCCAGTGCGAGCGTTTGCGGGCTGCTGATGGTCGATCGGGCTGGTCTCAGCGTGCGGCTGAACAGTCATCGAGTTTGTCCCCCCAGTTGTAAGCGCAATCGCGCTCAGGACACCGCAGAGACATCGACCTGTCTGGGGGACAACTGTTGGTCCTTGGCCCGAGAACAACAACTTTGTGCAGGTCAGGACTCTGGACGGGGCGGTGCGATGCCAATGTCGCCCACGGTGACGAGCCCGGCGAGGTGTTTGCCGGCTGGCGTGTCCAAGCCAGGCTTGCGGGCGGCCAGGGTGCAGGTGGCGTGCGCCTGGACCGCGACGCCGCCCAGGGCGATGCCCGTGTCTGCGTCCATGCCCGACGGCAGATCGATGGCGAACACGAACGCGCCGGTCCGACCCAGGTTATTGATTGCCTGCACCGCCACCGCGTCTGCGCCAGCAAGTGGGCGATCGAGCCCGGTGCCAAAGAGGGCATCAATGACAAGTGTGGACTCGGCATGTGCGCCGACGCCAGTCAGCGCCGCATCCAGTGGCTGGACAGACAAGCCCATGCGCTGGGCGATGTGCAGGTTCGTTGCAGCGTCGCCTTGATAGGTCTTACTTGGCCTGGCAAGGCCAATGACCAGGCGGTGCAGGCCGCGGTTGTGGAGTCGGCGCGCGACGGCAAAGCCATCGCCGCCGTTGTTGCCCGGACCGCAGGCGATCAGGATGTTTGTGTCTGGTGTTGGCACACATGTATGGATGATCGCGTGCCCAATGGAGGCGGCGGCACTCTCCATGAGCACGATGCTCGGAATTCCAAGATCGTTGATGGCCCACTGGTCCAGCGCGCGCACTTGCGCTCTGGTGAGCGTTGGCGCGCTTTCAGGGCCGGGCGAGCAGGGTTGGGGACCGGGAGCGTTCACCCGTGTAGTGTAGGGCGGCATGGAGATCGCTTGGCGGAGCTTGGAGGTGGTGTTGCTAGTCGCTGCGAGCGCGACGACGGTGTACTACCTGATGGCGTTGCAGCGGATCGTGCGAGGCCAGTTTGCCCAGCCAACGCTGCGCGCGGCGCGGGCATTGGCGGCCAAACGAACGCAATGGCCTCGCCTGGTTGTGGTTGTGCCGGCGCACAATGAAGAAGGCGTGATCGAGCACTGCGCACGGACGCTGCTCGAGAGTGACTATCCAGACCTGTGCATTGTCTTTGCGCTCGATCGATGTACGGATGGAACAGCTTCGGTGATCGATCGTGTGGCTCAGGCACATGAGGCAGGCGCGGTGCGGCTTGAGGTCTGCATGATTGCCCATTGTCCTGATGACTGGGCGGGCAAGACACATGCGCTGCACCGGGGATACCGGGACGCCAAGCTCGTGGAAGGCGCGGAGCTCGTGTTGTTCTGCGATGCGGATACGAACTTCGAGCCAGACGCATTGCGCGCAGCAGTGGCGCTTATGATGGATCGAAAGATTGATTTGCTGAGCCTGTTGCCCACGTTGACGCAGGGAACGTGGTTTGAGCGCATGGTTCAGCCGGCGGCGGGGCTCGAGTTGATTCGCCAGTTTCCGCTTGACCGAGTGAATGCGCCGGGCACGCGACGACATTTCGCGAATGGACAGTTCATGCTCTGGCGGCGCGAAGCCTTCGACGCCATTGGGGGGCACGAACGGGTCAAGTCGGAGTTGTTGGAAGACATTGCACTCGCGCGCGCGTTGCACAAGCCGATACGTCCTGCGCGGACACCAAGCCCGTATCGCGCGGGCTGTTTCATGGCGGATGGGCTGATGTACTGTCGCATGTACGCGAATTGGGGGCAGTTCAAGCGCGGCTGGAAGCGCATCTATGCGGAGGCGGCGCGCCGATACCCGGGCCAACTCCGTCGTCATGCCCGACGGTTGCGTGTCGTCGGTACATTTGCGCCGATGCTGGCGCTGAGCGCGGTGTGCCTCGGCGGCGTGCGTGGCGGCTCGGGCCTGGGTTTGGGCCTCGTTGTGGTTGGCGCCGTGGGACTTCTGGTTTTTGGGCTTGCCATCGGGCTCGTCCTTCGTGCGCAGCGTGCGCGTATCGGCTGGGTGCTTGCGTATCCGATCGGCGCGTGGTGTGTGTCGAGGCTCATGTTCGAGGCGGCGCGGGATCTCGAGCAGGACCGACCAACGGAATGGGGCGGGCGGTCATATAGCAGGGCGCGTGCCGAGCACAATGAAAGAGCGGCGCAATGACGGACAATCGGTCATGGCGCGGTTCAGCTTCGATCGCGGTCTACGGTCGACGCGCGGTGCTGGAGGCGATCGCAGCGCAGCACGAGGGCGCGCTTCGGGTCGAACTCGTGCGGGTGGCAACATCGCTACCAAAGGAAGTGCGCCAGGAGTTCTCGGCGGCCGCTCGCTCCGTCGAGGCGCCCTTTGAAACGACGAGTCTGCAGGACGTTGCGGCTCTGTCGCACGATCCGCGCAACGATCAGGGTGTGGCAGCACGTGTCCACTTGAAGCGCGTCGTGGATGCGGAGGGATTCGCGCACACGTTGACCGGTCGACGCGCGGCGTTGCCTGCACGGGTGCTCGCTACCGATGGCATTACCAATTCGCAGAACATCGGCATGATGGTGCGCGCCGCGTGCGGCGCGGGGTTTGACGCGGTCCTGTGGCCCAAGCAGGGGTGTCCATGGGTGAACGGCTTGGTGGTCAAGGCCTCGGCGGGCACCGCGTTGCGTGCGACCATCATTGTGTGCGACACGCTGGTCGACGGGTTGGCCACGCTGCAGCAGTTTGGCTTCAGTGCCATCGGTCTTGATGCTTCGAGCATCGAGAGCATCTGGACAAGCGTGCCGCCGCACAGGTCGGTGCATGTGATTGGATCAGAGGTGACCGGTTTGAGTGCAGAGGTGCGCGAGCTGTTGGATGGCCGGGTGGGGATTCCCATGGCCCAGGGGGTCGAGTCGCTCAACGCGGCAACGGCGGCGGCGGTCCTGTGCTTTGCGATCACTCGGGACGAGGCGGCCCGAGCGCACGGACCCGAAATCACTTAGGCTTGCGCCGTGAAGATCCTTCTGTCCAACGATGATGGGATTCGCGCGCCGGGCATTCAGGCGATGCATCGTGCGCTGACCGACCCCGATGGCGTCCTTGGCGGTCCGATGGGCGAGGCGGTGCTCACGGTGGCGCCCTTGACGGTGCAGTCGGCCACGTCGCATGGAGTCACGTTTCACACGCCATTGATGACCACTGACGTCCAGGTGTCGCCTGTGATGTCAGGCGTAGCAGTGGATGGACGCCCGGCGGATTGCGTGAAGCTCGCGCTCACCAACATCTGGCCTGAGCGATTTGGCGCGGGCGCAAGGCCAGACCTCGTGATCTCCGGGATTAATGCCGGTGCAAACTGTGGCATCAACGTGATCTACTCGGGCACCGTGGCTGCGGCACTGGAGGCGGCATTTCTGGGCGTGCCATCGATTGCCTTTTCATTGCATCTTGGTGGCGGGAAGCCGGACTTCGCCAAGGCGTCGGCGCAGGCTCGGCGGGTGGCGAGGTTGTTGCTCGAGGCGGATGGTAGCACCGGGCGCGTGTTTTCGCCGCACGCGTGCTTGAATGTGAATCTGCCACTGACGTCAGAATCAGCTGCGGAACCTGAAATCATTGTATGTCCGATGAACACACATGGGATCGTCGACGCGTATGAAAAGCGCTTGTCACCTTCGGGTGATCCCTATTACTGGTCGGTGTCGGATGGGCTTGATTTTCGCAGCGCCGATGCGGGCACCGATGTGGAGGCTTTGTTTCGACGCCACATCACGATTACGCCTTTGATGTATGACCTGACTCGGCGTGATGCAATGGGTCCCCTCGCGGCGCTCCTGGGAGCGCGTGCCCAAACCAGCGGCGGGTGAACGACCTCGCGGTACCTCTGCGCAAAACAACGCCGTCGGATCAGACGCCTCCTCGCTGACCCGACGGCGATTGCATTCGATCGTGTGTGTTCAGGTGAGCAGCAGTGCCACGTCCTCGTAGCGCTCAGGCAGCTCTTCGCGTACCTCGGCCAGCTTGTCGGAAGACATGCGCAGCTCATCGAGGACGGCATGATCGAGTTCCGTGTCCAGCAGATCGAGGCGGAAGCTCGTGGCGCTGAGGCCCGCAGCAAGTCGATCCGCAACGTAGACGATGCAAGGCAAGTTCCTGCTACCGCTCGCAAGATCAAGCGGGTTGTGGTGGAACCCGCAGACGTTGCTGAAGACTGCGGGGAACTTCCATTTCTCGCAAAGTCCCTTTCCAAACATCTGGTGATCGGCGCCAAAGATCTTCTTCTCGGCAGCGAGCATGTCCGACTGGGGGATGCCGTCCTTGTCGGCGCCGAGCGCCGCGACGACCTCGATGAGCTTGTTCCGGTTGCTTTGCATTTCGACCATGATGCCAATGTCATGGACGAGCCCAGAGAGGAATGCTTCGTCCGCAATGCCAAGCTGCAGCTTGTCGGCGACCAGCTTGCAACCAGCGGCGGTGGCCACCGCATGCATCCAGAGGTCGCGGGCACTGAAACCGGGGCAGAGCTGGCCACCACGGAACAGCTTCGCGAGGCTTGCAGAGATGGCGATGTTCTTGACGGCGTTCAGGCCCAGCAGCACGATCGCGCGGTTGATTGATCCGATTTGTCCGGGCAGGCCATAGAAGCTGGAGTTGACGACCTTCAGGATGCGGCTGCACAAGGCCGGGTCATTGGACACGACGTTGTGAAGATCCTGCGCCGTGGATGTTGGGTCCTCGACGAGTTCAATGATGCGCACAGTGATTTCGGGCAGCGTTGCAATATGGCTGATCTCGCGAATTGCATCGCCCACGATCTCGTCGGCACTCTTGACGGGTGTCGTCGACTGTTGCTCTTGCGCGGTGTTGTTGCTGCTCATGGCGCCCTCGGTATGGATGCACAACGCTGGGCGCTCGCGCGCCAGCCTCTCGGACCACGTCGTCTGATCGACGCGGATGGGCCGTGACTTTGCCCGTACTCTCAACATGGCCCTGAACGGCGCGGGCCGGCTCGCTTATCCGGACGGCAGTGTGCCGGTCAGTCGGGACAGCGGGGCACGGCGGTTTTGTGGTGGTTCTGCGGGTGGCCTGCGGTAGGATGGCCAGGCGATGCGAGGTCCGACCTCCAGCATTGACCACCCGTCCGCGGGCTCCTTGGGAGCTGGGGGCGTCGACGCGGCATTTGACGAGGCCTATACGGAACTCAAGGCCCTGGCCAGGCGTGCTATGGCCAATGAGCGAACAGGCCACACGTTGCAGCCGACCGCGCTGATCAGCGAGGCCTATGTGCGCCTGCGGAAGCATCGGGGAACGTTTGCAAGTCGAGAGGCGTTTTGTGCCGCGATTGCGGTAACCATCCGGCGCGTGCTGATCGATTACGCCAGGCGCAAGAAGGCTCAGCAGCAGGTGGTGTCGACGCAACTCGAGGTGGGCAATCTGAGCGATCGGCCCGGCGTGGAAGCGATCGACATCCTTGCGCTGGACGAAGCGTTGACCGCACTTGCACAAGCCAATGCGCAGCATGCGGAGATTGCAACGTCAATCCTGTTTGGTGGCCTCACGTGCGAGGAAATCGCGTCGCTCGAAGGTGTGAGCGCGCGAACGATCCGACGTGATTGGCAGTGCGCCCGCTTGTTCATCATGAGTCGCCTCTCGTGAGCAAGTCGAGCATGTCACCTGAAGAATACGGCCAGGTCGTGGCGTTCTTTGAGCGCGCGAAAAACGTGCCTGAGGGAGAGCGCGACAGTTGGCTGGATCAAAAGTGCGAGAGTGAGGTGGTGCGTACTGAGGTTCGGCGGTGGCTTGCGACGGACACGTCGGCGTTTCGCGAGCTCAAACCAATCGCAAGTGCAAGCCAGATCTGGCAGGACGCCGCCGCTCACAGTACTCGGGTGCCGGAGATTGTGGGTTTTTCGGTCATTGACTGCATCGCGCAGGGCGCGTCGGGGGTGGTGTATCGAGCGCAACAGCATGCGCCGTCCCGTCGCGTCGCGATCAAGGTTCTGCGGGCGAGCGCAACCAGTGTGGGCGAGTTTGAGCGTTTCGTGCGCGAGGGGCAAACGCTTGCGTCGCTGGACCATCCGAACATCGCAACCGTGCATGCCGTCGGACGAACGAGTGATGGCCAGCCCTACATCGCAATGGAGTTGATTGAAGGCGATCACATCACCAGCTATGTGAAACTGCACAAACTCGATGTCGCAGGTCGATTGCGGCTCATCGATCAACTCTGCGCTGCGATTCAACATGCGCACGAGCGGCTCATCATTCACCGAGACCTCAAGCCAGCAAATGTCCTCGTGCTTGGTCCCCCCGATGCACCGAGCGTGCGCGTGATCGACTTCGGCATAGGCCGCGAACTCGGCGCGGGCGCAACCATGACGATGGTGGGGCAGGCACTGGGCACGCCTGACTACATGAGTCCCGAGCAAGCCGCGCTTGAGCCAGTTGCAGACACGCGATCAGATGTCTACACGCTTGGCGTTCTCTTGTTTGAGTTGCTCACGGGCGCGCTGCCGCATGGGCGCTGCACGGGCGGCGCTTCGACGACGCGGGCGGTGATGGTCGCCATTGCGTCGCGCGACCCGGTGCGCCCCTCCGATCGTGTGCAGAGCGGCGTTGTCTCGCCAAGTGTCGACCCACTGCCACCACGACAGCTTCGGGGTGATCTTGATGCAATTGCACTGAAAGCGCTCCAGCGCAAGGCAACGGATCGATATGCCTCGGCGGGCGATCTGCGGCAGGATGTGCGCCGCTATCTTGATCGGAGGCCGGTCGCGGCTCGCAAGCTGAGCGCATTCTACGAGTTGCGCCGCTTTGCCCGTCGGCATGGCGCTGTGTCTGCACTTGTGGCTGTCTTGGGGGCGGTGTTGCTCGGCGCGTTCGTCTTGGTACTGAACGCGCGTCAAGAGGCCATCGCTTCCGCTTCACGGGCGGAGGCTGCCGCCGCTCGCTCGTCGATGTCGCTCGCGTCCGTGGCAGCAGGGGAGTTGCGATTTGGTGTGGCCATGGACGCGTTGGAGGATGTGCCCGAGGCGTTGCGCGGGTTTCAATGGCACATGCTCTGTGCCTACCTGCAGGGCAACGCGGCGATGCAATCATTTGCGCCGCCGATTGCCGTGGGGCTGCAGCAGTTTGGTGATGGCGTGCTGGTTGGCGATGGGCGACGTACCGTGCAATTTGCAAGGCCAGGCGCATCGCCCATACCAATCTTCGAGACCATCGGGAGGATCATTGCGGTTGCGGGCGATGCCGTGGGAGGCTGGGTATGCGCGCTAGACGATCGCGGCGAACTGCGCATTCATGAACTTGAGACCGGCGAGCAGTGCATCGCGACACTTATACCGAGCCCAGTGGCAGCGATGCTCGCGGTCGATCAAGAGCGTTTGATCGCTCGGACCCGGTTTGAGATTGTTTGCATGCGCATGCCAAATCTTGAAGTTGATTGGCGACGACCTGACGTGGTGACCAACACACCAAGCGAGCTTCCACTGGTTGTGTTGGATGACAAGGTCTGGACCATCGATGATGCGAAGCGGTTGATCTGTATTGATATGTCAAGCGGTCAAGAGCTAGCGATTGATGACACCGGACCCGTGCAAGCACTCACCACAGCGCCAGATGGACAGTGTGTGGTCGTGTTGCGGGAACGTGGCGACCTCATGGAAGTGTCGGTCGAAGGCGAAATGGGTTGGCAAGAGCTTATCGATGCAGACAATGAGCTTCCACCGTGCCAGTCGCTCGTCATCACAGGGACCGATGGAGTTCTGGCCCTGGGGTCGAGAGAACCGATACTTTTTGAATGGCCAAACGGGAGCGCCGTCGGCCCCCTGTGCAGCGACCTCGGTGGCGCCACAGTGGCGTGCGGTGATGCGTGGCTTTGGGTGTCCAATCGACAGGGGCAGTTGCACTGGTGGCGGGTAGACGACGCGGAGGTACTGGGCCGAGGCGCGCGCTACTTTGGAACCGATGACGCATTGCTCAGGGCAGAGTTGGGGATTGATGCGCCCATGCCCGAGGGGGCTCACCACCTGGATTGGTCACCAGACAAAGAGACGATCATTGCATTTGCACCGGGATATCTGTACTTCTGGCGCGATGGCGCGTGGGAACCGGCACCGGTCGCCCCGGTGGGCTACGACCCGGCCATCGCGGCGCGGACCGGGGAGGTGCTAGTGGCTACTGGCGAGAAGCTGGTTGTGATCGCGTCTCATGGCGAAACAGTGATCGACCCCCAGGATTGGCAGTGTGGCCAGGCTGTGATCTCAAATGATGGGACAACTCTTGCAGTACCTGTGAGGGGCTACAAGCTCCAAGTCTGTGATATTGCAACAGGAAAAGAGGTCGCATCGACCAACTCGAGAGGAACAGTCACTTGCGCGGAGGTGGCACTGGATGGCTTGGTCTATTGGGGAACCACGGACGGATCCGTCTACCGGTGGCAATACCTCACCGACGAGTCGCCTGCGTTGATTGGCAAGGGACCAGAGAACCTGGCTGAGTTGTTCATTGTTGACGCGGGACGAACACTCGCAGCATTCGCGGCCTATGGAGCACTTGCATGTTGGGACCTGACGACTGAACGCCTATCACCAACGATCACGCCTGCGCTTGGGCGGGGCAAGCGAATCCACCTTTCACCGGACGAGCGTGTGCTGACGGTCTTTAGCGGAAACTATGTTGTGCAGCTTGGTGCATCTGGCGCGACAACGCCATCGGCAAACTGAAAAACACCGCCGCCCGCGTTGGCGGACAGCGGCGTGTTAGGGTTCATTTTTGGTGACCAGGCTTCGCACCTGGTCGGTCAAGTTGGTGTTGCCAAACACGAAGGTCGCGTTGGCGTTTGACAGGATGTCCTGCAACGCCTCGAGTTCCTTCATGCGAGCCAGCACCGGGTTCTCAGCGAGCAACTTTGCAGTGTTCGCTTGGGAGCGCGCAGCTGCGGTCTCCTCTCGGCGGCGAATCAAGTTCGCCTCCGCCTGCTTCTGGGCAACGATCACCTCATTCAAGATGACCTTCATGTCGCCCGGCAGGATGAGATCGCGCAAACCCACACCCGAGACCGTGACACCAAACTGCGCCGTACGCGACGCGAGCTGGTTGCGGATCTCGGCGCCGACCTCGTCCTTGTCCGCAAGGAGTCGGTCGAGCGGGCGCGTGCCGACTGCAGCGCGAAGGGCAAGCTGCGCTTCGCGGTACAGCGCCTGCACGTGATCGGCGACCGACGTCACTGCCTTCTCAGCATCGGTGACGCGGAACATCACGAACAAGTTCATGCGCAACGTGACCTTGTCCTGGGTCAGGATTTCCTGACCCGCGACGTCGGCAACCTGCTCGCGCAAGTCAACCGTCTTCCAGGTCACGTTCGAGCCGCTACGCCAGTAGACGAAGTGGCCCGGGCCCAGGCGCTCGATCAGCTCACCATCGCGGAACACGAGCACACGCTCGTGCGACTCGACGCGGAGACCGTTCAGGTACCGGGCCGCGCCCGTAAAGGTGAGCACTGCGTCGAGCTTCGGGTGCGTGAACCGCAGATCGTTCACGTCGAAGCGCTCGACAAAGATCTCAGCTGGCGCGTTCCAGAAGGCGTGCAAGCCGCCCGCCAGGATTGCACCGAGTCGACCATCGATCCACACGAGGGCGCGCTCATCGTCCTTGAGGTCGATGACCTTCAGTCGCACTGCAAGCACCGGCAGCTTGACGAGCACGGCGATCAGTTTGTGCTCAAAACGCGGCTCAAGCGTGTCGACAATCTCGATGAAATTGCGCTTGCGCCACGGCCAAGTCTTCATGAACCGGTACGCGCCCGGCATGAGCAACTTGTGGAAGTCGCCGTGTTGGAACCACAAGCCCAGTTCGTGCTTGCGAATGCGAATCTTTCGCCAGAGCATGGTGTGCTCCTTTCGATCGAGGTGCGATGCCACGCGCGACCTCCGCGCGGGCTCAAGTGACGAATGAATCAATCAAACAAGTCCGAGAAAGCGGGACGAGCGCTGGAGAGCGCTTCGACGCCCGAGTTCGCAACGGGGCTCGACTTGAGACAGGGCAGGGAGCGCGCTGCGCCCGTGTGCTGTCCATCATCAATGCGCCTTGGGCGCGTCATTGACGATGTGCAGTGCTCGAGCCGTCACGCTGTGTCGTGTCGGTATCTGCCGAGCCGCGGGCTGCGTTGTCGGTGCTGCGCTCCGGAGCGCACATGCATTGCACATGCACGACACAGATCGCGGCCGCGCCGAAAGACGTTTCGCGTAAAACGCCCGACCCACGAGTTTGCCAGATCCAAAGTCTGGTGGACCATCTCCGAGGTCCCTCGGGGGGAGTCGAACCCCTTCAGATCTTTCGATCCTGGTTACCATTTGCGAGGCTGGATTCGAACCAGCAACCTCCGGCGTGTGAGGCCAGCGCTCTACCCGATTGAGCTACTTGTGTATGCCACACGCATCCAGTGCAGAACCCGTACGCGGAACGCGCGGTTTGCAGAGCAAGGCGCGCCGCCGGACGTGCATGCATGTGACAAAGCGGCCCCGACCGGATTCGAACCGGCGACCTCCCGCGCGACAAGCGGGCGCTCCTCCTTACCTGAGCTACGAGGCCAAATGAAGTACGTCACTATTCACTTGTCAGAGAAGCGTGCGCGCAACAACAGCCCAGCGACATTGCGCGTGCAATGCGCGAACATCAGTGAACAGACAGCGCACGCCGAGCACGAAGTGGATGCAATAGCATCACAATGCGCGTGCGATTGCGCTCAAGTCGTCAGCTGTGGGTGAGGCTGGGAAGAGGCGAAAAGCGCCATCAATACTGCATAAAGCCGTATTCCAGCCCACCCCGGCAATCGACGGCGGACCACGAGGCGCAATCTCGTTGATCGAGATTGGCCACTCGCGCGTGCGATACGGAATGTTGATTCAGGCTGGTCATCATTGCGTTCTTTGGCATACGGCACCCCCGTTTCCGTGCGATGTTGCACATGCGTTGCGGGGTTGCGACGACTCCCAGTGAGCCGCCGGGTCGAGCATCATGCCAAGGACTGCGTCAAAGTCAAGGGGCAATTACATCAAAAAAAGAAA
>JAGQOH010000067.1 GCA_020427635.1 Phycisphaerales bacterium | reverse complement strand
TTCTATTCCGATCTCCCCGGCGCGCCCGAAGGCTTTGGCGATGCCCTCACCTCCGCCGCGTCGCGCTTTGAGATCCACGCGGTCATGGACCTCGTCGATCAGTACAACGCGCTGTTCGGCGAACCCGGATTCGATCGCACAGGCGATGTCGCGGCACTCATGTCCGCCTCGGTGAATCAGTACATGTCGATCGCCGATGCCCGCACACTCGATGCCAATGGCTATCGCCAGTACCTCAACGAGCAAGCGCCCGATCCGATGATCACAAACACCGCGATCGCGCTCAATGGCTTGCTCTCGCGCCTCTGTGCCCTGGGCCTCACGCAGCAGGAATACCTGGCCGCCCGCAACAAAATGCTCGCGCCACTCGCTCCTGAGGGCTCGGGCTACACGGTCGACCAACTTGCGCTCGCGCTTGAAACGCTCGAGCTTGAGCACCCGATTCCGTGCAGCACGCGCACCTATGAGGCGGGGCCCGAGTCCTTCCCGGCGCCGACCGGCGGCTAATCCCGCCGACATCTGACCACAAGGAGTAGGTTCAACCCTCCTCCCTGAGAACGCCCGGTCCACGTGCCGGGCGTTTTTTCATGCGCCGCTTATGGCTCCACAAGGCGCCGACTGGACAGTGCTTGACGCCGCGGGCGGCGTCACCACGCCATGCCCGGGCCGTCCCCACATCGCAATCACCACGGCCGCCACGATCAACGCGAACGCGATGTACTCATTGGGCCTGGGCCGCTCCCCAAGCACGAGGATTGCAAAGCCAATGAACACACCAATCGTGATCGCCTCCTGAATGATCTTCAGTTGCGGCGCTGTGTAAGGGCCGCCCTGAGAGATGTGCCCAAGGCGATTGCCCGGTACCTGCAACATGTACTCCGGCAGCGCGATGCACCACGAGACTGCGATCGCCAGCGGGATCGACCAACTCGCACGTTTCAGATGGCCATACCACGCCCACGTCATAAAGACATTCGAGGCGAACAGGAACCCGAATGGAGCAAGCGCGCGCATCATCGAGAGGCCTCCTGCGTCATCAGTGAACGCCAATGAGGCTATTGTGCCATAGCGCCCCAAAGAAGACCCTAAACCCAGAAGCCCGCCACGAACCACCGCCCGTTTCCGGACGTATCAACAGGCGACTCCTTTTCTCTCTCAATACCCGGTGGTCAACACTGCCGGGTGTTGTCTCCAAGGGGTTGTGGCCACAACTCGGCTTTGTTCAGAAATCAGTCAGTGCCCCAGGCTTGATCGCAACGCGCAACGCGTTCAGCACCGCTACGACGTCGATCGCTTCCTGCACAAGCGCCCCGCCCACCGGTGGCAAATACCCCGCCGCCGCGATCAGCATGCCCACGATGCTCAGCGCCATCCCGCCCACCGCACTCTGCAACGCAATCCGACGCATCCGGTGCGAAATGTGCAGCAGCTCATCAACACGCTCAAGCGAGTTGTCCATGATCACCGCGCCCGCCGCCTCAATCGTCACATCATTCGCCGTGCCCAGCGCCACACCAACATTCGCTGTCATGAGCGCCGGTGCATCATTGATCCCGTCGCCCACAAAGATCGTTTGCGCCAGTTCACTCTGCTGGCGCACGATCGCAACCTTTTGCTCCGGACTCTGATCAGCATGCACCTCATCGATGCCCACCTGTTTCGCCAAATACTCCACCTCCGACGCACGATCACCCGACACCAGCATCACGCGCTCAATCCCATGCCGCGGCCCAAGATGCCCAATGAACGCCTGGCTCTCCTGCCGTGGTGCATCACGAAACCGATACAGCGCCGCAAACACGCCATCCAGCATCACCACGCACTCAAGTCCGCCTTCCTGCGGCGGAAGCTCGATCTCCGGATGCTCTTGCCGCAAACGATGGCGCGACGTAATGCGCACCGCGCGCCCCTGCACATCGCCACGAAGCCCTTGCCCGGGCGGCTCGCTCATGTGATTCGCTTCACGCAGCGCAATCTTGCGCCCCTTCGCCGCATTCACCACTGCACTCGCCAAGGGATGCTTCGAATACTGTTCGAGCGCCGCCGCAAACGCCAGCACCTGGTTCGCCTCGAGCCCCGGCGCAACATGCTCATTGACAAGTTGCGGCTTGCCATACGTCAATGTCCCCGTCTTGTCGAGGATCATCGTCTTGCAGCGCGGCGCACGCTCCAAGACCAACGGATCACGAACAATGATTGAGCGCTTCGCCGCCAGCGAAATCGAACCAATAATCGCCACGGGCACCGCGATCAACAAAGGACAAGGCGTCGCCACCACAAGCACCGCAAGAAATCGCGTCGCTTCGCCACCAATGATCCACGCAATGATCGCCAGGCCCACCGCAATGGGCGTGTAGAACGCGCCAAGACGATCCGCCAAGCGCCGCATCCGCGGACGCTGCTGCTCCGACGCCCGCATCACCTCCATGATCTTTGCGTACCGCGAATCAACCGGACGCTTCTCCGCCCGAATCGTCAGCGCCGCTTCACCATTGATGGCGCCCGAAATCACCTGTGCCCCGGGCGTCTTCGACATCACATAGGGCTCGCCCGTCAGGTACGACTCATCCATCGCACTGTGCCCCTCGAGCACAACTCCGTCCACCGGGCAAACCTCGTGCGGCAAGACCACAAGCCGATCACCAACCTGCACGTCATCGAGCGCGATGTCCTCCAACGTCGAGTCGCTTTGCCGATGCGCAACCGATGGCATGCGCCGCGCCAGCGCCTGCAGCACCGACGAGGCGCTCCGCACTGCATACGCCTCGAGCGCCCCACCACCCGAAAGCATCAGCACAACCAATGTGCCCGCCAGGTACTCGCCCAGGATCGCCGCCGTCACGATCGAAATCCCCGCCAGCAGATCCGACCCAAACTCAAAGCGAATCAGATTGAGAAACAGGTCCCAGACCAGCGGCACGCCCCCAAGCACCAGCGCCACATACAGCGGATACACCGCGCCCGGCGCGCCGGTCCAGTGCATCACCAGATGCAAAACAATCGCCACGATCGCAATGATTGCGATGATCGCGTGCTTGGTCGGCTTGACGGGAACTACATCCATGGCAAAGCCGCCATTCTAAGACCGAGCGCCTCGCGTTGCTTGGTCACGCACGCTACGAGCCGATCAGAATCCCCGCCACCGCCGCAGTCATCCATGACGCAAACGCCCCACCAAACATCGCACGCACCGAGAGCGACACGATGTCGCGCCGACGCTCAGGCGCCAGCACCGTGAGCCCACCGATCTGAATCGCAATTGACGCGAAGTTTGCAAACCCGCACAGCGCATACGTAGCAATCTTCCCTGAACGCACCGAAATCGTCGCCCCATCCGGACCGTGCAGCATGTTCCCCAAATCGATGTACGCGTAGAACTCCGTGAGCACTAGCTTCTGCCCCATCAAGGAGCCCACCGCGCTCGCATCAGCGCCGGGAACGCCCATCATCCACGCCAGCGGCGTGAACACCCACCCCAGAATCACCTTCAGCCCAAGGTGGTCAATCCCCCGCGCATCAAGCCAGCTACGCACCGCTGGCACTTCGCTCAGTCCCTCCAAGGGCCAGTCCACCAAATGCAACAGCGCCACGAATGCAATCAGCATCGCCCCAACATTCAGCGCAAGCTTCAGGCCCTCACTCGCCCCATGCGCCGCGGCATCCAATACGTTCGACGCCTGATACCCCGCCGGGGCCGCATGCACATGCTCATCGGGCGGCTGCTCCGTCTCCGGCACAATGATGCGCGCCATCACGAACGCCGCCGGTGCAGACATGATGCTCGCCGTAATCAAATGCTTGACAAACTCGACCTGCTGTGCGTGGTCCGTGCCGCCCAGAATGCCTACATATGCCGCAAGCACACTCCCCGCGATCGTCGCAAACCCGCCCACCATCAGGGTCGCAAGCTGCGCCCGCGTGAACGTCGGCAGGTACGGGCGAATGCACAAGGGCGCCTCCGTCTGTCCCACAAACACATTCGACGCCATCGCCAACGACTCCGCGCCCGTCACCCCCATCGTCGTGCGCAACAGCCAAGCAAGCCCCGCCACAAGCCGCTGCATCAACCCAACGTGATAAAGCACCGCCATGAGCGACGCAAAGAAGATGATCACCGGCAACACCTTGATCGCAAAGATAAATCCCCAGCTCTGCGTCGGGTCCATGAGGTTCGGACCAAACAGAAACTCCGCCCCCGCGTCCGCGCGCTGAATCACCCCGTTCACCAGCTGCGCAAACCGATTGAATGCCTGCGCCACGCCCGGCGTCTTGAGAAACAGCAGCGCCAGCACAAATTGCAGCACAACCCCGCTCGCAACCATGCGCCACGGAAAACGCTTGCGGTTCTCAGAAATAAGCCATGACAGCGCAATAAGCGCGACAATGCCGAGCACGCCGGTGAGTGGACCCATACGCGCAGCCTATCACGGAGCCTCGGGGGGAGGCGTGCCCGTCTGTTGTCGGGGCGAACGCAGGTGTGCCCGGCACCGGTTCTCGAACATCCCCTCCCCGCCAATCACAATCGGTTCGGTCGAATCAAACAGCCGAATCGTGTGTACCGCCGGCCGCCCACAGATCGCGCATGGCGCAGTGAGCTTGTGCACCTCGTCCGCCTCCACGAGCAATAGCCCCATCTCGTGAAACGGCTCATTCATGCTCGTGCGATCAAGCCCTGCCAGCAACACACGCGTGCCGCGCTCCAACAACGCCGACACCGCTCGGTGCAACCCTTCTGTAAAGAAGTGCGCTTCATCCAACCCGACCACGTCACCCTGCACCCGGGCGAGCTCATCCGGCGCATGAATCACATGCGAGTCAATCCATGTGCCCGTGTGCGTCGTGATCCGCGTTGCGTGATATCGGTTGTCCAGCGCAGGCTTCACCGCCTGCACATCCAAGCCTTCGCCTTGCGCCGCGCCAAGCAAATGAAGCAAGCGCGTCGTCTTACCCGCGAACATTGGTCCACAGATCACTTCCAGGCGACCAATGGGCGGGTGTGCATCGCGTGCGTTGGGCAAGATAAGCGTCCTGGCAAGCCGATCATGCACAGCAACCACTGCCGTGCGGGCTGGCATTGTACACGCGGGCGCTCCAGTCCAATCAAGCCTCTGCAAACCCCTCGCGGATGGCGTACCGCATCAGCTCCGCACGTGAGTCAATGTGCAGCTTCCGCATCATGCGCTCCTGATGCCCATCAATGGTCTTCGCGCTGCGGTGCAACTCCTTGGCAATCTCGCCCCGCGAGAGCCCCTTGCCAATGAGCCGCAACACTTCGATCTCGCGCGCCGTAAGCTCCCCAAGGCGCAACGCAACGCCGGGCTTCTGGTCCGGCGCCTGGCTCGCAGGCGATCCAACACCGCCGCCACCACCCAGGCAGCGCTCACGCACCATCGGGCTCATCACGAACTCCCCAGTTGTGCTGTGCGCGACATCGCATACACCCTCGATGATCTGCGCCGGGTCGTCGCTCTTGCAGAAATACCCATTCGCCCCACACGCATACGCCGACGCAATGTACCCATCGCGAATGTGCGCGCTCAGAAACACGATCTTCGTCTCAGGCGACATGTGATGCAGTCGGTCCGCAGCCTCAAAGACATCAACGCCCGGCATCTCGATGTCCAACAGCGCGACCGCAGGCTTCACTTCCTCAACAGTCTCGACGAGCGTGTCCGCGCGCGTCAGCGACGCCACGATACTCGCACGTCCCGAAACCTCGCATTGCGCCTTGAGCCCCTCGACCAGCAACTCGTGGTCATCAACGCAAAGAATCCGTACAGGCATGTGCCGCCCACCAGTGCCAGATGGATTGGTCATCCGGCGGCGCGCCTTCTGCGGCTTGGTATCACTGGCATTCATCGTTGGCTCCCTTGCAGCAAGCGCGCAGTCGATCGCGCGATACCATCGCGTATCGCTGCAAAATCCTGCGCATGGTCAACCACATAGATGCATTCGAGCGCCGCGACCCGGGCCTGGGCGCCGTTGTGCAGCGGGCCGATACACACAATCGGCGCGCCCGGGTGGCCGGCCTGCCACCGCGCCGCCGCCTCGAGGATGCTCGCGTTGGGCTCGATGATCCACATCTGCGCGTGCACTTCGTCCTCCGCAACCCGCACACCCTGGGCCGCAAGCATCTGCCGGATCAGTGCACGGGTTCGCTCGTCCGCCACATCCAGATGTGCTGTTGGGCCATCGCAATCATCAGGCCGAGCCGCAATCGGCAGATGCAGCTCAATCGTCGTGCCAGCGCCGGGCGCAGACTCGATGACCAACTCCCCGCCCACACTGGAAAGCACATGCTTGACAAGCGCCAGCCCAAGCCCCGTGCCAAGCCCGCGCGTCTTCGTCGTAAAGAACAACTCGCCCGCCCGCCGGCGCACCTCCTCCGTCATCCCCACTCCGTTGTCCTGCACCGTCAAGCGAATACGGTCAGGCGCGTTCTTCACCGCACGGGCCGCAATGCGCACCTGGCCCCGCACGCCCTCACGCTGCCGAATCGCCTCGCCCGCATTCACCAGCAAATTCAACACGGCCTGCGTCAGTTGGTGCGGCGCCACACCCACCGCGGGAAGCTCCGCCGGCAGTGACGCAACCACCTGCACATGCTCGGGCGCCGCCCTGCACAGCAGGGGACCCGTGCGCACCCACCAATCACGCAGCGACGTCGATGCGCTCGACGTGTCTCGATCCGGATCACATGCCAGATCGTGCAGCCCTTGTGCCAAATTCTGCAGATACTCAATGCTCTCGCGCATTGAAGAAACGTGCGACGAAGCGCGACTCGGCAGCTTGATGCCACTCAACGCATTCAAGTGCGCACGCACAGGCAGCAGCACATTGTTCATGTCGTGCCCGAGCCCCGCCGCCAACGTCCCGATAGAGGCGAGCCGATCCGCTTGGCGCAACTGCGCGTGTCGACGATGCTCGGCGGAGATGTCCCGTAAGATCCCAACAAATGTGTCGCGCCGATCGACCTCACTCACCGCAATGCTCACAGGAAACACAGACCCATCCCTGTGCAGCCCGTCCACCTCGCGCCCCATGCCGATCACATGCGCCTCGCCTGTCGCCAGATACCGCTCGATGTACCCCGTGTGAGCAGATCGATACGGCTCTGGCATCAGCACATTGACATTCCGCCCAACCAACTCCCCGCGGTCATAGCCAAACATGCGCTGCGTTGCACTGTTGCACGTCTGAATGATCCCTTGCCTGTCGATGAGGATGATGGCGTCGATCGCCGCATTGAAAACAGCCTCGAGGACATCTTGGGTCGAGCCGATCATTGGGCCTCCCCTTCATGCACATCGTAGGTCGCCCCGCGCGAACACCGCAACCGAATCAAGCATCAATCCATGTGGAGTTTCGCTGCGCTCAGGTGCAGAATTGGGACAAATCGGGTGTCATGTTCTCACTTGTGGGAGAAGCCCCATGCGCATCACCATCCGACCCCTGTCGCAGCCCACCCAAGAACTGGAAATCACCGATCGGCTCATTGCCGCCATCGCCGATGAACTGAGCGCTCGCTTTGGCGGAAACGAACAACTCAACTGGCTCGAGGCCGAACGTCACCTCAACGATCTACTTGACCGCCAGAACGCGCCCCGCGGGCGCCCACGTCACACAGAATCGGATTGCGCCGCCTGATCGCACACTTCCTGCCCGCCAGCCCACCGCAACCAAACAAAATGCGCCGCGCGACCCGACGGCCCCGCGGCGCCTCCTCGCCCGAACAATGAAGTTGGTACCCGCCCTGTGG
Source organism: Phycisphaerales bacterium (assembly GCA_020427635.1). Lineage (GTDB taxonomy): Bacteria > Planctomycetota > Phycisphaerae > Phycisphaerales > UBA1924 > JAGQOH01. The sequence goes on along the minus strand of JAGQOH010000067.1, from coordinate 5,577 downwards.
CTGGCCTCATGTCGTGACAGGCACCCTCTTCCCCGCGCTCTTCACTTCAATGTGTTTCGAACGCGTGCCGGGCTTCTTGGCCACACGAATCGTCACCACACCGTTGTCCGCTTCTGCGGTCACCTTCTCGGCGTCCACGGTCGTGGGCAAGTCAAGGACGCGCCGGAACGTGCCGAAGCGGCGCTCGCACTGATAGAAGTCATCCTCAGTGCTCTCCTTGGTTTCTTCCTTCTTGCCAGCGATCGTCAGAATCGTGCCGGTCACCGAGATGTCCAGGTCCTTCGGCAGAATGCCCGGCGCTTCCGCCCGAATGGTCACTTCCGACTCATTCTCGGAAATGTCCAGCGGCGGAACCCAGCCCTCTGTCCGCAGGAACGTCGGCTCAAGCAATTCGAATGGCTCTCCAAGCAACCGCCCGAAAGAACGATCCATTTCCTCGCGCAACCGCGCGAGCGGCCCGCCGTTCGGAGTCAGCGGATGCCGATTCTTCCACAATGTCAGATTCATGGCAGTCCTCCTGTCCTGTCCACGGGAATCCTGGCTTCTTCGGTCCCGCGTCTACACGCAACAGTGCCGCAGACCGAATGCGACCAATGTATTGGACGCGCGCAGCGCCTTTCCGCCAAGCAGGAAGAGTGCTCGTTTCACAAGCCCGCACGCCGGGGAGTGCAGGTGACGCCCCTAGGCGCAGGTTGCCCCAAAGTTGAACAGCACGATGTTCAGGTCGCCCAGGTCAACCGTTCCCGAGCCGTCAACATCCCCGCTCGACCCAGGCGTCACACTCGCCCCGAAGTTGAACAGAACGATGTTCAGGTCGCCAAGGTCCACCTGCGACGATCCATCGGCATCACCTGGGCAGGCCTGCGGCGCCGCCGCAAACTCATAACACCCCATGTCCACAATGCTGCCACCGCCCAGCGCATCAACCACGCGCGCATTGCCGTCGAGATCGGTCGTGACACCCATCGGCACCGCAGACGTAATACCGGTGTCAATGCAAGGCGACGTCTCCGTCAAGCGGTAGTCACCCCCTGCAAAGTCCACAAACTGAGGATCCACATCGATACACCCCGGCAACCCGTTCGGATTGGGCGGGTCTTCGCCCGGCCCTGACGGGTCAAAGATGTGCAGCACGCAACTGTGCGAGAGATTGAAGTTCCCGCTGATCTCACCCTTCCAATAGGGCGCTACATCGGGGTTCAGTGCAATATTGCCCCACAGCACGCAGTTGTTCACGTCCGACGTGCTGTTCCAACCGCCATAGATCGCCGAATACTTCTGCGCACGGTTCTTCACGAACGTGCAGTTGTTGAGCGTCATCACGTGCGATGCAAACGAATACGACATGAAGCCGCCGCCAAAGCCACCGTTGTCCACCGGCTTCGATGGCGTTTCGATCGCCTCATTGCCAATGAACAAACAGTTGGTCAACGACCCGGGCGACCACAGAATCATCCCGCCGCCATAGCCCGCCTTGTTGTTGATGAAGGTCGTGTCTGTCACCGTCGTCTGCCCCGTAAACACCGCCACGCCCCCGCCATACGCCGGGGAGTTGTTGTAGAACGGCGTCACCCGGTTGCTGTCAAACGTGCATCGACTGATCGTGATCGGGCCCGTCCCCTGGTGATACAGCCCACCACCCAGTGCGTCTGGCGTCGCGGATGTGCAGTTGTTCCCGACGAACACACAATCCGTCAACGTCAGCGAAGACGCGCCGCCCGAGTAGATCCCACCGCCGCTGTTGATGTGCACCGAGTTGTATTCAAACCGGCAGTTCTCGATCGTCGCATCCGTGTCATACAACAGGATCGCCCCGCCCGCCAAAAACGCCGCCTGGTTGTACCGGAACGTGCAGTTCCGCACCGTGGGCGCGCCGCCAAAGCAGTACAGCCCGCTCCCATGCATCAAGGGATCATTCGAAAACGTTCCGGGCGGGCCAATCGCCCCATAACCAATGACAAACCCATCCAACTCCGCCGTTGCATCGACATTGCTCCCCACGAGCACATGCCCGCTATTCGAACCCATCCGCTGATACACCGGCGCGTACTGGTCATCCTGCCCGATGTCGCCCGACAGCGTCGTCACATTGACCTGCCAGTCGCGCTGATTCCGCGCCGTCTCCGTGCCGTTAAACCCCCCATACACCGACACACCAGGCGCGAGCACAAAGCTCACCGTCGAGTCCGTCGTGCTCGGCACATACACCCCCGCACGCACCCAAACCTCATCTCCAGGCTGCGCTACCGCGAGGGCTTCCTCCAAGCCGTCGAATGGCGCCTCCCAGCTCACCCCATCGCCCCCAGCGCCCGCCGTGGCATCGACGTACCAGACACCTGCAGAGGTCGTCGCCGTAACCGCCGCCACAAAGCCGGCAGCACACGCTACATGTCCGAGTCGAAGCATCGCATCTCCAAGGTCGAGGTCCACAAGTCCTCGCGCGCACGATAAGCGCCCGATGTCTGAAGGTGGACTCGCCATCACCCCGGATACGCGAACGACCGAATATGGCGCGCTACTCCACCTCGCCGCTCGGCACACGCACCAGCGGCATCAACTCGCCTTCCCGCGCCACGCCGAATCCACCCGCGCCAACACGGCGCACCGCCGCCCCTTCCCCTCGACACAGCGGATTCGTGTGGTTGAAGTGAATGAACCGCACCTTCGCTCGCTCCGACGCCGGAAGCGCACCCAACCGCCCCATCGTCTCTTCAACGAACGGATGCGGAATCTCGCGCATGTCGCGCCCCGGAATCTCACCGTTCGCAAAGAACGTCCCATCCAGATACGCCACATCCACTCGTGCAAGCTCATCCTCGATCCGCCGATCCCAAGACGCCCACTTGTCAATGTCCGGCACATACAACACCCGCCGCCCAGGCCCCGCAATCACAAACCCCACCGTCTCCGCATACTCATCCCGGTGCGGCACAACCATCGCCGTCACGGTAATCCCCGGCGCCAGCTCCACGGGAACGCCCGCCGCAAGGTCACGCAGCTCAATGTTGCCAAGCGACACAAGCTGATCCCACGGCCCATTGCCCTCCAGGAACGCACGCATGCGCGGCATCGCATACACCGCCACGCCCCGCGCGCCCGTCACCTCGCGCCCCAGCTGCGCAAGCCCCAGGTAGTGCCCAATGTGCGCATGCGTCAGCAGAATCCCCGCCAGCCCCACCTGCGACACGTTGTCCGCCGCCACCGGCGCAATCGCGTCCAACATCCGCAACTGCTCGCGCACATCAGGCGTCGCATCAATGAGCCAACGCTGTCCAGTCTCAGGATCAACAATCCCCAAGCACGCCACATGCCGACGCGCGCTTGCATCACGCCACGCCGGAGCACAACACGCCTTCCGACACGCCGCCTGCGGATACCCCGCATCCTGCGCCACACCCAGCACCACGATGAACGGCTCGCTTGGCCGCCGCCCTTGCATCGCACAGCCGCCAAGCACCATGCCCAACACAAGGAGCAGCACGGTGCATGGCCAGAACAAGTGGTGTCGCATGGGGATCGAAAGCGGAGAGGGGGGGATTCGAACCCCCGTGACTCAAAAAGAGCCAACCGGTTTTCGAAACCGGCGCGTTCAGCCGCTCCGCCACCTCTCCGGTGTTGGCCTGACCCCCGACCGGACCGCAATACTCGGCACCAGGCGGCAAGTACAAGCAGCCTCAACACTTGATGGGAATCGGCAGGTGGATGATACCATTTCTTGCCGTGCAAGATTGACTCCGCGCGGCAGCCCAAGGCAGGCCAGGGCGAGGCTGGAAGCCAAGATACTGCCAAGGGCGAGGCTCCCTCCCCAGGCCATGGACCGTGGCGGTCTCGCCAAGGAGAGCACAAGCACCGGGGTCGGTCATGTCCATTGGTCAGCGCAAGCGGCGATTGGTCTGCAGTCCTGCCCTTTGGAATCGAATTCCCCTCCCGCCAAGCGGATCCAGCTCTATCGCGGCGACACCGAAACGCTGGCGATGTCGCCGGATCGAGTGTAACGCGCGGCGGCGGAGATTCTCGCGACCCTGAGGACTGACTTTGGTTGAATGGCACCATAACATTAGGCATGGCATTCGACTCCACACCGTGGAAGAGATCGACGGCTGCCTTTGGCCGGTGGCTGCGCGGCGTCAACCCAACAGCTCACATGCTTTGGCAACGAAGGCTCAAGGAGCGTGACCAGTCCCAACGTGAATCCGCCGTTGCTGAAGCGGTGATGTGGGACTTCCTAGTCTCCCGAACAGATGAAGTCTGCTTGGTCGAGATCCCCGGTACTGGGGGCGTCGATTTCGGTTTTGCTGTAGCAGGAGAATCGTTCTGTGTTGAAGTCACCAACATCTCAATTGAAGCAGCCACAAGGGCCACAGGACTTCAAGAGAGGCCCTCGGTCAACGGCTTTCATAAGTTGCTGACCAAGTCAGTGCGGTCGCAGGTCAGACAGAAGCTTCAGCAGGTACGCACGACCCAATGCCCGACGCTAGTCGCCGTAACGACTTTGCACTCCACCGCTTCAGTCATTTGTATCAGCCATCCGGCCATCGAGAAGGTGATGGGATCACCACCCCGCATCACAGGCAACTTCAATGTGACAAGCGGTGAAGTTGAGGGTGACCTGTACCAGACCACGGATCTTCAAACATCAGTTTTCCTTTCACCACACCCAATCCTCGGCCCCGACGGCGAACCGATCGTACAGGCCAAGTTCCAACCCATTTCCGGTTTTCTACTGTGCGGCTTCGGCGTCGCTCCGCATCACGGCCAGGTTCTTGGTGGCCTTAATCCCGAAGCCAAGTATCCCTTCGATCCTAGACTGTTGGCAGATGTTCCATTCTGCTCATTCGGCACTTGGCCAGCGCGAGATTCAATCAACTTCGAGTGGACAATCACCAAAGAGGAACTCGCACGGCGAGAACAATGTGCGGCAACCAGGCGCCTTGAGAGTGATCCAGAGTTCCACGGCCTCGCTCGTGAAATTCGAGCAGGATTGCATGGAGAATCAGGCCCATGACACGTGATCCATTGCTTGAGCAAGTTCGCGGATCCTTTGAGAACAAGATCGACCAAGATGAATTCGAAATCTGTGCTGTCGATCTGCTCAGCGCAATCTACTCAAAGCTCGTACCAGTCGTCGGTGGCACCGACGGTGGATTTGATGGGGCAGTCAGCGCGCCTGACGGTGTATACCCACTCATTGCTACGACTGCCAAGGACGTAATTGGGAACGTACGGCGTAATGCTAAGACATATCTCGAGTCGAATCCTCAAGGCCCTCGGCGTGTTGTCGTTGCTTGTACCGAGTGTCTCACCCAGCCAAGGCGCAAGAACATAATGAAACTGCAGCAAGAGCTGGAAATCAAGATTGACCAGGTCTATGACGGCCACTGGCTCATTGAACGGCTCTACCGCAATCCAAATTGGCGCAAACGCCTGCTCCGACTCTCAGGCGACACACCAGCCCTCTCGGCCTTGCCAAAGCACAGTCGCTTTGACGAAATCGCATCTGTGCTCATCGGGCGCGGGGCTCAGCAAGAACGCTTGCGTGGCCTCAAAGAAGACTTGCTCATTGTCGGACAGCCCGGT
>JAGQOH010000066.1:3046-13479 GCA_020427635.1 Phycisphaerales bacterium | reverse complement strand
GGGATTGCGAGGGGGGATGACGCGGCGGTGATGGAGCGCATGGCGCACAAGCTGTGCAAGCTGCGGATCTTTGGTGATGCTGAGGGGAAGATGAATTTGTCGGTCGCGGACATTGGCGGCGGCGTGTTGTGCGTGCCCAATTTCACGGTGTGCGGGGATACGGCGCGCGGGCATCGGCCATCGTTTGAGCCCGCCGAGCGGCCTGAGGCGGCGTCGGGGTTGTTCGATCAGTTGTGCGAGGCGATCGCGGCGCAGGGGGTCATGTGTGCGCGCGGCGTGTTTGGCGCGGTTATGAAGGTGAGCTTGCTGAATGACGGGCCGGTGACGGTGGTGATTGAGGTGGGGGCGGGCTAGAGCAGCGGGCTCATGAGCTGGGCGATGTTTTCTTTGAGTCGCGTCCATGCAGTGCGCGCGGACCAGGTCTTGGCGTCGACCGGGTCGGCGTGGTGGATATATGTGCGCTGCAGGCGGCGGAGCTGGCTGGCGAAATCGGTGTCGTAGATCGCGGTGGTGACTTCGAAGTTGATCCAGAATGAGCGGCGGTCGAGGTTGGCCGAGCCGATGAGGGCGACGTCGCGATCGACGGTGATGGTTTTCGCGTGCAGGAGGCCCGGCTTGTAGAGCATGATGCGGACGCCGGCGTCGAGCAGGTCGGCGTATGCGGCACGCCCGGCGGCGGCGACGAGGCGCTTGTCGCCCTTGGCGGGCACGACGAGTGTGACGTCGACACCACGATCGGCGGCCGCGATGAGTGCCGCGAGTACGGTTTGATCGGGCGCGAAGTAGGGCGTGGTCATGATGAGTTCTTCGCGCGCGGCGTAGATTGTGGTGACGATCGCGGATTGAATCGCGCGAGGCTGTTGCCCGGGGCCTGAGGGGAGGAGTTGCACGGTGGCGGGTTCGGTTGCGTGTTCCACTTGTGGCGGCGGGGCATTCGCGAATGGTTCAGTGATTTGGTCCGGCGCGTCTGCGTTCCAGTCGGCGGCGAAGACGAGGTCGAGCGCGCGGGCGGCGGGGCCAACCATGCGGACGGTGGCGTCGATCCAAGGGCCGGCGTGTGAGCCGGGCGGTTTGAAGGTGCTGTCGGTGATGTTCTGCGAGCCGCAATAGGCGATGTGATGATCGATGACGCAGATTTTGCGGTGGTTGCGGAGGTCGATGCGGGCGAAGGGGAGGCGCGCCAAGCGCACGGGGAGCAGTTCGACAACGTGGACGCCGGCGTGGCGCAGGCGGCGGGGATGGTGCGAGCGGAGGAAGGAGCGACTGCCCGCGCCGTCAAGTGCGAGGCGGCAGGTCACGCCGCGTTGCGCTGCGCGGATAAGCGCGTCGACGACTTTGAGGGGTTCGCCATTGGGTTGGAAGATGAAGGTGAGGACGTGGCAAGTGGATTGGGCGGCGTCGATGTCAGCAATGAGGCGCGCGAGGGTGGTTTCAGCGTCGTGCAAGAGTTCGAGATCGTTGCCGACGATGGCGGGCGTGTGGCAAAGGTTGGCGCCGAGGTGCGCGAGGTGGCGGAAGCGGTCTTCTTCTGGCGTCCAATGCTGTTCGGCAAGCGCCCAGAGCGAAGCGCCGGCGTGCTCAAGGGCAGCGCGCGATGCGTTGGCGCGTTTGAGGCGGTGGACGCCGAGACGGTTTTCGCCAATGAGCAGATAGAGGATGACACCCGCGATGGGCAGGAAGAGGACGAGCAGGAGCCACGCGTGTGTGTTGGCGAGTGGCTGGCGGCGCATGAGCAGGCGGAGGACCAGCACGGTCTGCACGAGGATGTGCAGGATTGCAGATGCGAGGGGCCACCAGGTCATGACGTGCATGGGGGCATGCTACTCCGGGCTGCCGGTTGGCTGGCCCATGCGAGCTGCAGCGATGCGCGCCTTGTCGGCGCGTGAGCGAGCCTGCACGAGGCGCGTGTAGGCAAGGAGTGCAGACGCCCAGTTCCAGGCCTGTTGATATGCCAGGTACCGCGGCTCCCATTGTGGGTGAAACTTGGCCTTATAGGTGCGCAGTCCCTGGTAGTTGTAGAGGCGCTCTGCTTTGGTGGAGAAGAGATGCAGCGCGCGTTCGATGAGGCGCGATTGTTTCCATGTGCCAACCTGGCTCAGTGGCGCAGCGCCCATGCTGAAGCTGGATGCGCCGCGTTCGGCCAGGGTGCGCAGGGTGTTGAGAACCAGAAAGTCCATGGCGCCATCGGGTGCGTCGGGTGTGTGGCGCATGAGGTCGAGGGTGGCCGGGCCACCGGTTCGAGTCGCGAGGACGTTGGCAAATGCCACGGGCTGGCCAGTTGCATCGCGCGCGATCGCGAGGTCGGAGCGCTGGAGATACTGCGGCGAGAAGCAGCAGGCGCTGAACTGGAGTTCGCGGGCTCGCTTGGATGCGAGCCAGGTGTCGCTCACGTGGCGCAGCTGATCGACGAGCGCATCTGCGAATGGAGGCGAGCACAGTTCGTAGGTCACGCCGGCAGCTTCGACCTGGCGCATGGTGTGGCGGAGTGTTGCGTTGCGGCCGCCGGCAAGTGAGAAAGTGGTGAGCGGCACGATTGCTTCTTCGTTCATCTTGAGGAAGTGAAAGCCAAAGTCGTGGAGGTGCTCCATCCATTGGCCGGAGATCATGGAGAAAACAGGATCTACGTCCAGCGCTTCCGCATGGTGCAGGAATGCATCGATGAACAAACTGGGCGATGCGCCGGGCGCGAGGATTGGATCGCGAAAGACGATGAGCTGGTCGCCGTGTCGCTGTATGAGCGCCAGCCCGTCCAATTTGCCGGGCGTTGGTTCATGGAACCATAAGCCCTTGTCACCCGCGCCGACGAGCAGTGCATCGGCATGCGCCGCGTGTGCCTTGGCAAACGTCGCCGCGCGGACAATGTCAGATTCAGTTGGGTTGATCCAGAGTCGTGCGGGGCGCATGGCCTGGCGCAGGATGAACGCAAGGGCGACAAGCACGAGCAGAAGCAGTGCGCGGAGGAATCGACTTGCCTCTGCCTTCTGAGCGAAGTGCAGCCAGAGGTCGTGGTGGTAGGGAATGTGTTCGAAGGTCGCGAGCCCGACGACGAGAAAGAAGCTGACGGATCCAACGGCGGCGGCAATGGTCAGCTCCCAGCCGATGGGGATGCGGCCACGGCGTGGGAACGCGGCGCGCATGCTGACCAACAGCACAAGCAACACGACAGATACAAAGCTTTCTTCGTAGTCGCCCCCCTTGAGCGGGTGGGCGAGGGCGGATGCGACGAGCAGTGCTGAAGTGAACATGTGAGCGCTGCGGTAGCCCCTCGTGAGCCCGCGCACGAGGAAGAGCATGATGGCGGCGGCGATTGTTGCAACGGCGTGGGAGACTTCAATCGCACCGAGTGGGGCGATCTCGTCGAGCGCATCGAGGCGACTTCGGACTGCTGGAGTCGCGGCGCTCATGAGAAGCAAGATGGCGTTGAGCATCACGGCACCAGCGATGATGCGCCGTTGCCACAAGCGAACTCGCTCGTGCATGCGCGACAATGCGATGAGTGTTGCGATGAGCGAGGCGATCCATGGGAGTGCGTAGTACCCGGCACGGAAGATCATGACGCCACCGGCTGCGGTCGCTGTGGGAATACCGAGCAGTGCAAAGCCCTTGAACCACACCGCGTCGGCACTGCCGATGCCTCCCGGGACCATGCTCACGAGTCCTGCGAATTGCCCGGTCAGGACGGTGCGCGCGGCATCGGTGAGCGCAAGCGAAATGCCGACGGAGCTCGTGAGCAGTGAGAAGGAAAGGATCGTCAGGCCCCAGTCGAAGAAGGTGACGATGGCCAGCGCGCCGAGGGGCATGCGTGCGAGATCAACGGTGGTTTGTCGTCGTTGTGCAATGTGCCGCGCGACCATGCCTGCGACGTGCGCAAGGAGCATCGCGCAGGGCAGAGCAAGCAGCGCACGTCCCCAAAATGTTCCGATAGGTGCGGGCAGCGGCACCCACATGCCGAGGAGCCAAGCCGCCAGTCCGGAGGCGCTGGCGATGTAGTGCGCGACGAAGCCCCGGGTGATTTCGGCGGCGGTGAGGCCAAAGCGGCGGTAGGCGAGGATGCGCAGGGCGGGCCCGCCGAAAGGTCCCATGGCGATGAAGTTGGTCCATCCAAAGAGGATGCAGCCAAGTAGCCAGCGCCTGGGAAATGTCATAGTGCCCATCGCGCCGCGCGGAAAGGCGAAGGCGTCATAGAGGCCCATGACGAACACAGCGGCGAATGCCAGGAGCGCGCCGAACCCGGCGCGCTGCAGGTTGGCATCGCCCAGGACGGCGCGGACATGATGCACGTTGAGGTCGTGGACTTCACGCCAGGCGAGCGTGACGACGAGCGCAGGGAGCAGGAGCTTGACGATCCAAGAGATGAACTGCCACGATCGCGCCCACTCCACGCCGGATTGTGGTGGTTCGGGAGTTGAAGTCAGGGGCGTTTGGCCGCTCAAGAAAGCAGGGGATACAGGATTTGAACCTGTACTAACTGAACCAGAATCAGTCGTGCTACCGTTACACTAATCCCCTCACGGATTCGTCAAATGAATCGACGTGCGATGGTAGCCAGTTCTTCTGTATGGGCAAGGGCGGCTGTGGTACCGGGGTCTGGCCCCTAGTGATTCTCAGGCGCCGGCGTTGTGTTGAGCTGGAAGGGCGAGCGGAAGCCTTCCGGGCGGTTCACCAGCGGGCGAGCGCGCCCCGGCTTGACGTCGTTGGGCTCGTCCGGGTTGGACTCGGGCCCGGGTTGGCCATTGGCCATGAGGCGCTTCGAGCGGGCTTCGTCAATCGAGCGGTCGAGTTTGCGCAAGATGTTGCGCACTTGATTCATCGTTTCGGGCGATGTGGCCATGTCCTTCTCTCCTCCGTGGATGTGGCCCTTTCAGGCCCGCGACCGATGGATATCGGGATGAGCGGGGGCGATCTCGACCCCATAAGCCACGGAACGAGGAGAGACCCGACGATTCTTGACGCCTGTGCCGGTCGTGCGGGCGGCAGGAGCGTTCATGCGCTGTGAGACTGGGTGGAATGGACCCTAGGCCCCAAGTTCGGGTACCATTGCCCCTCTTGCCCTGCCGGTTGCGGGGCCAATGGTCGGGCCAGGCCACGCTCGGGGCCCGACACCACACGGAGTTTGCGAATCATGGGGCAGGCCGGAACGACGACCGCGCAGTCGGCGCGTGGATTGAGCACCTTGGCGGTCCTTGGCGGATCAAAGACTGCAGAGCCCAACGTGGGCATGATCGCGGTGAAGCTGACCGACGCCGACGTTGATGCGGCGGTTGGGGTGCTGCGCTCCGGCATGCTGGCGGCGGGCAAGCACGCGACGGCGTTTGAAGAGCGCTTTGCCAAGATGACCGGCGCGAAGCACGCCATCAGTTGTGCGAACGGCACGTGCGCGCTACAGCTCGCGTATGGGGCGTTGATTGAGCCGGGGGATGAGGTGCTGTGCCCGGGGTGGACGTTCATTGCGACGGCGTCGATGCTCGCGGCTGCGGGCGCGAAGATCGTGTGGGTCGATGTCGATCCCAAGACGTTCTGTATTGATGTGGAAGACGCCCGGCGCAAGGCGACGGACAAGACGGTCGCGATCGCGTGTACGCACCTGTATGGCAATCCGGTGAATATTGATGGCGTGGAGCGGCTGGCGGCGGATCGCGGCCTGAGCATCATCTATGACGCGGCGCAGGCTCACCTGGCGAGCTATCGCGGCAAGGGCCTCGGCGCGTATGGCGATGTGGTCACCTATTCGTTCTATCCAACGAAGAACATGACCTGCGGCGAGGGCGGCATGGTCACGACAAACGACGACGAACTCGCCAACAAGATGCGCCTGCTGCGCTCGCATGGCGAGATCTCGAAGTACACGCATGGGATGATCGGGTTCAATTATCGCTTGAGCGATGTGGAAGCGGCGATTGGCAATTCGCAGCTTGATCGCATCGAGGCGGTCACGGAGCGCCGGCGCGCAAACGCCGCGACGATTGCGGATGCATTGGCGACGATCGATGGGCTGCACGCGCCGGTTGCGACCGATGGCGCCGCGCACGTGTTTCACCTGTATCCGATTCGTGTCGAGCCGGAGAAGTTCATTTCGCCCAAGGAGGCGGGCATCGAAGCGGACAATGTGCGCGACATGCTGTGCAAGGCATTGAATGCCGAGGGCATTGGCACGGCGGTGCACTATCCCAAGCCACTCACGCGTCAGCCTGTGTTTGATGGCCCCGGTGTGCAGCACCAGGCCGTGTGCGACCGGTTGACAGAGACGCTGTTCTGTGTGCCCGTACACAACTTCCTGAGCGAGCAACAGGTCGCGCAAGTGTGCGATGCGCTGAAGAAGGTGGCGGGGGCGTTGAAGCGCTCGTAGCGCTCATCCGCTTGGCTCAACAGCCCGGCGTTGTGCCGAAGGCGAAGAGGACCGCATTCAAGTCGGCGAGGTCGACATCGCCATCGCAGTCGGCATCGCCATCGAGGCCGGGCGAGACGCTATTGCCAAAGGCAAAGAGCACGAAATTCAGGTCGGCAAGGTCGACCGTGCCACTGTGGTCGACGTCCGGGCAGCCATTGCATTGGAAGCTGAGATGCACAACGTACTCATGCGCGACGGAGTTCTGTGAGGGCAGCATCGCGCCGTCGAAGTCGTGCGCTGTGCGGATCACAAGGTGGTAGTCCTTACCATCTTCGAGAACGACTGAATTGTTGACGTTATGCACGTTGCAATCGCTCGCGCCACCATCGTTCGTGCGATACGGATAGTAGCTGAAGGCTGCGTAGTAGGTCTCGCTGCAGGCTAGGATTTCAGCACAGGAAAAGTCGTCGCTAGGGACACACTCAAGCCTTCGGAGTATAAAGAATCCCTTCTGTGTATTCGCTCTGAAATCATACTGCAGTGTGGCGCTCGGGCCGTCGCTTGGATCGACTGGTGCGTAGAATCCGTACCAGTCATAGTCGCGGAAGTACCTGTCGGGCGGTTCGTCCGATCGCTGGCTCAAGAATGTCGTGCCGTAGATCGTGGCCTCGGTGATCGAGCCGATCAACTGGATCCGATCCGGGTCATTCTCCGCGCCACTTGGCCCGGCACCAACATCAGGCCAGACACACCCGTAGTTGTTGTTGTTCCCGGGGGGCACTGATGGTGTGTCCGCAGGATCGCCGTTTTGCACAAAGTCGATGTCTGACGCCGGGCCGTCGTTGTCAAGGAAGATTGGGGGCTGCTGTTGCTGCGCGCCTCCAATCGTCACGCAATCTTCTGCGGGGCAGACAATGCTGAGTGTGTAAGGGCCTGCCGCGGCGGCGTTCCAACTGCCGACCTGGATGTAGTAGGTCGCGCCGATGGTCAAACCTTCGAGATAGATGTAGCCGCTAAAGGTTGAGTCGCCGCAATTGTCCTCGGCGCAGCCGACTTCGACGAGGCTGCCGCAGGCGCCGGAATAGACTTGCATGGATGAATCGGTGGCAACACTGTCGCAGGTGTGGACCTGCGCGGTTGTGTCTGAAGCGACGAAACTAAACCAATAGGTGTTGCGATTGGGTTCGTTGGGATTGCCAATGCAGAAGTTCTGGTTTGGATCGGTGAGGTCGATTTCGTCCCAGCCGCCGGTGGTGATCGCATTGTCGTAACTGAAGCTGGCGTTGCAGGCGATCGGCGTGGCGTCGAGACAGGCTTCACCCGCCGACGGTGTGCCGACCCGCGGCGTAATCGGCGCGTCGCGCTTCGGTTTCACGATCGGAGCGTCATCGAGAACGGTAGAACCGGGTTGGACCTGGGCCATCGCAGCCGCGGCTGTAATCGCCGAGCCGCCCAGACATGCCAAGATGCGCGAGGTCAGGGTCATGATGAGCCCTCCCGTCGATTGGTCAGTCTACCGCGCGGGGGCCAAGGCTCCAAGATCTAAAGTTAGGCAAAGCGGGCGTCAAGGCGTCTCGTCGATCACATCGCGGATCATGAGGACCTTGATGCGGGGCTTCCATTTCTCGACGGTGGCGACGTGCTGCGGGTGGGTGACGTAGGCGTTGTAGTCTTCGACGGAGTTGAAGCCAAGGTAGAGGCCAACGTGGTAGTTGGTGTCGACGGTGTCGCGGCCTGTGTCGAGCGGTGTGCCGCAGTAGTAGGAGACGACGCCCGGGATGGTGGCGAGGAGGCGATCACAGTCGGCGGTGCATTCATCGACGTCGGCGGGGTCGTTGAGTGTGATGAAGACGGGATGGTTCACGAGCGCGGGGCGCACGGGATATTCGTGGTATGCGCAGGCGGTGAGGAGCGATGCGGCGAGTACGGCGGTGGTGAGGATGAGGCGTTTCACAGGCTCAGGTCTCCCATGCGGAATTCGGGATAGCGTGTGCCGGCGGCGACGCCTTCACGCGGGAACATGTCATCAAGCGCAGCCAACTCTTCGGGTGAGAGCGTGATGTTGAGGGCCGCGACGTTTTGCTCGAGGTATTTCCGGCGCTTTGTGCCGGGGATTGGGACCAGCGAGGCGTCGGAACTCGCGAAGATCGCGCGGCCGCGCTCGAAGACCCAGGCGAGGGCGAGCTGCGCGGTTGTGCAGCCCTTCGAATGTGCCATGGCTTCGAGCTTGCCGATGAGACGAACGTTGTCGTCGAAGTTCTCGGCTTGGAAGCGGGGTGTGTTGTGGCGATAGTCCTCCGCGGGCATGTCGCCGCGCGAGCGCAGGGTTGCGGTCAGCATGCCGCGCCCGAGCGGTGAGTAGGGGACGAAGCCAATGCCGAGTTCCGCGCAACAGGGCAGGACTGTGTCTTCGAGATCGCGCGTCCACAGCGAGAACTCACTTTGAACGGCGGCGATTGGGTGGACGTTGTTGGCGCGCCGGATGGTGTCGCAGCCCGCTTCGCTCAGGCCAAGGTGGCGGACCTTGCCGGCGTGGACGAGTTCGGCCATGGCGCCGACGGTGTCTTCGATGGGGACGTTCTTGTCGACGCGATGGAGGTAGTAGAGGTCGATGGTGTCGAGCCCGAGGCGCTTGAGCGAACCGTCGCAACTCTTGCGGCAGTATTCGGGTGTGCCGTTGACGCCCGTCCAGCGACCATCGGGGGCACGGCCCTGTCCAAACTTCGTGGCGATGATCAGGCGTTCGCGGGGGAGCTCCTTGAGTGCGCGGCCAAGGAGGCTTTCGTTGGCGCCACAGGCGTAGCAGTCAGCGGTGTCGAGGAAGTTCACGCCAAGATCGACTGCGCGTTGTAGCGTGGCAAAGGCTTCGGTTTCGTTGAACACGCCATAGAAGTCGTTCATGCCCATGCAGCCCAGCCCGATGGGCGAGACGGCGGGGCCAGTTTTGCTCAGTGGCAGGGTGCGCAGTGTCATTGCTCTCTCCTCAGTGTCTCAGAACCGCTTGTGTGCCGCGCGTAGTGTGGGGGCTTTGACGTTCAAGATGCGGCGTGCAAGGTCAAGGTCATGCGGCGTGGTGATCTTGATGTTGTGCGAATCGCCTTCGACGACCAGCACTGTTGCGCCGGTGCGTTCGACGAGTTGGGCGTCGTCGGTGGCGTCGAGTGGCGTTTGGGCGTAGGCCTTGCGCAGGAGGATCGCGCCAAAGACCTGGGGCGTCTGGACTGCGACGAGGCCTGTGCGATCCAGGGTGCCTTGCACGGCGCGCCCGGCGTACTTTTCGCGTCCCGCGCCGCCGAGGATTGCGTCGATGGGATCGGGCGGTGTTGCGTCGACGCGTTCGCTTGCGACGCGCTTGATCGTCTCGGTGACGTCGAGCCCAGGCACGATCGCGGCGCCTGCGCCTGCGCGGGTAGCCGTTTCGAAGAGGCGATCGATCAGGCGCTCGCTTGTGCATGGTCGCGCGGCGTCGTGGACGGCAATGAAGCCAGCGTCGTCAGGGACATGCGCAAGGGCGGCCAGGACCGATTCAGCGCGTGTGTTTTGGCCGCCCTGGCAGAGTCGGCAGCCAAGCATGCCAAGCTTCGGGCCATGGCGTTCGCGGAAGGCGCCGAAGGCCTCATCATCGTGTGGGCCTGCCACGACGATTCCAGCAACGTCATCGCGGCTGGCGAAGAGTTCGACTGACCGGTGGAGGACGGGTCGCCCGCCCAGGTCTTGGTCGAGCTTATTCGTGGGGCCAAATCGCTGGCTTTGACCTGCTGCCGGGATGACCACCCAAATCGTTTCGCTCATGGGCGTATGGTACTGGCATGGCCACTGATGCTGCCGCCAACACACCCGACCCCGCGCGCAGCTATCTCACACCCTATGAACAGGCGGTGCGTGTGCATGGCGCGTCGTTTGAGGCCACGCTTTGGGCCAGCAAGGACAAGCAGGTTGGGCGATTTGATGTGATTGCGCAGATGTTGGATTTCAGTGATCGCGTGATCGTCGATGCCGGTTGTGGGCTGGCGGATTTTGCGGCGCACTTGCAGGAGCGCGGCGTCCGGTACGAGGCGTATGTCGGCATCGAGGGGGTTGAGCAAATGGCGAGGGCGGCAGGAGC
>JAGQOH010000066.1:0-3036 GCA_020427635.1 Phycisphaerales bacterium | reverse complement strand
ACGGAAGCTGCCGCGCTGCGAGATTCTGCACGCCGACTTTGCGGGTGACAAGGGGTACTTCAAGCAACTGGCGGCGGATCATCCCTATGACGTGGTCGTGTTCTCGGGTTCACTGAATACGTTTGATGCAAAGTCAGCTCGTGCGATTGTTCGGCGGGCGTGGAAGCATGCGCGCGTGGGCGTGGCGTTCAACTTCCTTTCGCGTCGCCACGATCGACCACCCGGGGAGGACACCGGGCCGGCGCGGCGGTTCAACCCGGCGCCGATGGTGGCCTGGGCGCTTCGGCGGACACCCAATGTGCTGTTCCGTCAGGACTACTTCCAGGGGCACGACGCGACGATCGTCATGGTGCGTCCGATGTCGGGCGACCCGCCCGGAAGTGCGGCCTGAGCGCCGCTACAATCGCGGCCATGGCGATCCTCGTGGTGCAACATTCGCAGACGTGCCGACCCGGTCGGCTTGGCCTGACCTTGCGCGATCATGCGTTCAAGCTCGACATTCGGCGTGTTGACCTTGGCGATGCGCTGCCGAGCGATCTCGATGAGGTCGATGGGGTCATCTCACTCGGTGGGCCGCAGAATGTTGATGAGGATCATGCATGGCTTGAAGTGGAGCGCGAACTGCTTCGCGCCGCCCATGCAGCGCAGCTGCCGATCGTGGGGATTTGTCTGGGGCACGAATTGCTTGCGCAGGCGCTTGGGGGCGAGGTGGGGCGCTCGACAACGCCAGAGGCGGGTTTCGTGGATGTCGACATTTTGCCGCCCGGGCATACTGACACGTTGCTTTCGGGCATCGCATGGACGAATCCGCAGTTCGCACACCATGCTTATGAGGTGACGGCGCCACCTCCGGGCGCTGTGGTGCTTGCCAAGAGCGCGCACTGTGCGGTGCAGGCGTTCAAGGTTGGGCTGCGCTCGTATGGGTTCCAGTATCACTTCGAAGCGGATCAGCCGATCATGCAGGCGATTATGCGCGAGGCGAGTTCGAACCCTGCTCACGACGTCGACGATGCAGGGATGTCCTCGCAGCTTGAGCGCGCCTATCCGACATTTGCGCGGCTTGCCGATCGCCTGTGCGTGAACATTGCGACCTGCCTGATTCCGCGGGTCGCGTCATTGATGCGCACGTGAGTGTTATGGGTTCGCGCTTTGTCATCACGCCGCCCGAGGACTATGTGCTTGCGCGCGATGTGTGTTCCTATGGTTACTTCCGTCTGGCGCCCAACCGATGGGATCCGGCGCGCCAGGTCTTGGAGCGCACGCTCGACCTGCACGATGGACTAGCTCGCATTGAAGTGCAGCAGGCGGATGCTCCCGGCGCTGTGCTCAAGGTGGTCTCAGATCGCGTGCTTTCGCGCACCGACAAAGCGCAAGCCGTCACTATGCTTCGGCGCATGCTGCATCTGGATGGCGCGGGTTCACGTGATGCCATCCGCGCGTTTCACAAGATTGATCCGCGTTGGAAGGCGTCCGGGCGCGGGCGCATCTTCCGCAGCCCAACGTTCTTTGAAGACCTTGTGAAGACGGTCACCAGTTGCAATGTCACCTGGGCGGTCACAGTGACGATGAATCGGCGGTTGTGCGAGGTGATCAATCTCGGTTTTCCGCGCCCTGCGCAGCTTGCGCGACGCCGAGCTGCACAGCTGCGCTCGCGCTGCAGCGTGGGTTATCGCGATGTGCGATTGATCGAGCTTGGCAAGATGGCGGTGCGCGGAGAGCTTGATGCCGATTGGTTCGAAGATCCTGCGAATGACGACCAAGCGGTGTACAAGCGTTTGCTCAAGCTGCCGGGCATCGGCCCATACGCCGCCGCCAACATGATGCAGTTGCTGGGGCGGTATGGATTCTTGGCGATTGATACAGAAGCGCTACGTCATGGGCGCGAGGTGCTTGGTCTGAAGGGCAAGGACGGCCCACTGACCAAGAAGCTGCACAAGCACTATGAGCCCTTTGGCGACCAGCGTTTTCGAAGCTACTGGTTTGAGCTGTGGACCGATCATGAACGCACCAATGGCGCCGCCCACACCTGGCCCGAGCGCGACGCCGCCCAGCCGAAGAAGCCCGCGAAACATCCGGCTCGGAAACCTGGCGCCAAGCGCGGTACGATGTCAAAGACCAAGTCGGCGAAGAAGCCCGCCACACGCGCCAAGAGTCATTGATCCATGCTGCAGAGCGTCCGAACATTGCTGACCGGCCTGATCGACTATGCAGGGCTCTTTCCGCCAACCGCGTGTGACATGGCCACGGCTGTGCAGACGTATGCGCGCGACCTGGCGTCGCCCCACGCGTGGATGCTCAGTCGGTTGATTGTGCCTGTGGCGCGCTTGGGTGAATTCGAGACTGCATCGGAGGCACTTCTGCCGCGTGCTGGTGCTGACGGTCCACCCGAACCGTGGCGGGTTTCCGCGCTGATCGGACAGGATCTCAAGCGCGATATCGACACTCTTTTCGAGTTCAATCTCAAGCACGAAGCCAAGCCGGAGCTTGGCGCAGTCGTTGTCGACGCCATCGAGCTGCGGTGTTCGAATGCGCAAGCGGTTGACTCGATCATGCGCGAAGTGCCCGAGCAGCTCGAGCCATTTCTCGAGGTCGACCATCGCGATGATGTGCGCGGCGTGGTTGCGGCGATGGCCGGCACCGGCGCCCGTGCCAAGATTCGCTGTGGCGGCGTTACGCCCGACCTCATTCCGAGTGCTGCGCAGATCGCTTCGTTCATCCATGCGTGCGCCGCGGCTGATGTTGCATTCAAGGCGACGGCGGGGTTGCATCACCCCGTGCGCTCCGAGCACCCGCTTACCTATGAACAGAATGCCCCGCGAGGCACGATGCACGGTTTTCTGAATGTGTTCGGTGCGGCGGCCCTTGCCAGCGCTTGCCGCCTTGATGCCGACGAACTCGAGCGTGTCATTCTGGAGACTGACCCACGTGCTTTCATCTTCACCGAGACTGGCTTGTCTTGGCGTGATGCGCATGTTGATGCGGGGCGACTGGCGCGAGTGCGCGAGTCCTTCGCGGTATCGGTGGGCTCGTGCTCTT
>JAGQOH010000065.1 GCA_020427635.1 Phycisphaerales bacterium | reverse complement strand
GGGCGGGGGTTTCAGGGGAGGGGGAAAATGTGGTGGAATGGATGGTGTTGGGGCCACAAGGGTTTGCCCGGATGGGAGCCCCTCACCCGGCGAAGCGCCACCCTCTCCCGCAGGGAGAGGGAGCAGGAATCAAAGCAAACCCGACTTGGCGAGCAACTCGGGCCACACGGAGAAGAACCCCTCACCCGGCGAAGCGCCACCCTCTCCCAGAGGGAGAGGGAGCAGGAAACAGATCAGCGATCCAGTTCGGCGGCGACGATGTTGAGGGAGCCGATGATGGCGACGATGTCGGAGAGCAGGTGGCCTTCGGCGAGGCGGGCGACGGTCTGGTAGTTGATGAAGCTTGGCGGGCGTGTGCGGACGCGGAATGGGCGGGGGCCGCCATCGGCGACGACGAAGTAGCCCAGTTCGCCATTGGCGGTTTCGTTGGCGCCGTAGACCTCGGCGGTGGGTGTTTCCCAGCCGCGGTTGGACATGATGATCTCGAAGTGTTGGATGAGGCCTTCGATGGAGCCGTAGACGTCTGACTTTGCGGGCTTGACGAACTTGCCATCGGCGAAGGTGTCGATCGGGCCGCCCGGGATGTTGTCGATGAGTTGGCGGATGATGTGTGCGGCCTGTTTCATCTCTTCGATGCGCACATGGAAGCGAGCGTAGCAATCGCCATCTTCGTGGACGACGACCTTGAAGTCGACGGGCTTGGCACCCTGGCCATCCCAGTTGTTGGCGTAGCAGAGATAGGGTTCGTCTTTGCGGAGGTCGCGGACGACGCCTGATGCGCGTGCGCAGGGGCCGGAGAGTGACCAGGCGATGGCTTCTTCCTTGCCGATCTGGCCGACTTCGGCGGTACGATCGATGAAGATGCGGTTGCGCATCACGAGTGTTTCAAGGTCTTTGATGGCGGTGGGGAGTTGCTCGTCGATGAAGGTCTTGACCATCTTCTTGAAAATGGCTTCGTCGGGAAGGTCTTGCATGGCGCCGCCGACGCGTGTCCAGTCGGGGTGGTAGCGCTGGCCTGAGATGAAATCGCAGATGTCGTAGATGTACTCGCGTTGGTTGAAGCCGTAGAGGAAGCCGGTGATGCCGCCCAGGTCGAGGGCCGCGGCGCCGCAGCAGAGGAGGTGGTCCTGGATGCGCGCGAGCTCGGCCATGATGGTGCGAATGACTTTGCAGCGCGGCGTGATGTCGATGCCGAGGAGTTTCTCGACGGCGTGGTGCCAGCAGATGTCGTTGGCGATGGGTGAGAGGTAGTTCATGCGTGACACGATGGTCACGTACTGGTTGTAGTCGAGGTGTTCGCCAAGCTTTTCGAAGCCGGAGTGCAGGTAGCCAATGTGCGGCGTGCAGCGGGCGATGCGTTCGCCATCGAGCTCCATGACGAGGCGGAGGGTGGTGTGTGTGGCGGGGTGTTGGGGCCCGAAGTTGAGGACCCAGCGGTCGCCTGTGTCTATGTGCTTGTCGAGGTAGTCGATGGACTCGACGTCAGTGTCGTAGCCGGGGTCGGGCTTGATGACATAGGGCACGGTGCGCTCCTTGGACAGTTGGAGGGTCCGAGTATAGGCGGTGCGGGTCGGATGATGGCCCGTAGGGTGGGGCGATTCCGATCGTGCGGTTTGGAGAAGGCACGGGGCTGGCGCGATCGGGGCAAGGCGTGGATGGGGTCGTTGTGGCCGCCGATAGCGAGCGTGCGCGATCCGCGTCGCCGGGGGAGGTGGCGCGATGGGCTCGCGGCAAGGCCAGGCCACTTATTTCCATGCTCAACGAAGGAGCGAACTGACATGACCCGCCGAAACGACCAGTTGCCCCAGTCGATCCTGAATGGTTCATCTCGCCCGGTGCTGGTGACGGCGCTGGTGTCGGCGCTCGCCGTGGGCGGGCTGTCGGGGTGCGCCTCGACGCACGGCTCGACGCAGGCGTACAACAAGACTCCGAGTGCGAACTACAAGACGCAGTACACGGCGCGTGACTATGACCAGCGTGCCGGGCAGTACGACTTGCAGGGCGCAGGCTTTGTGGACTCCGCAAAGGCGCAGGCAGTTCGGAACCAGGCGCAGCGCGATGCGGCGTGGACCTCGTACAATCAGAGCAAGGACCAGTACAACGCAGCCTTCTCCGCGCAGAAGACATCGTTTGGCGCAGCCCAGGCTCAGCAGCAAGCGGGCATGGAGATGGCGCAGGGCGTGCTTGACATGTATGGCGCGAAGCTGGACCAGATGCGTGCCAATGTGGACGCGCTGCGGCAGGCGAATAACGCTGCGATGCAGCGTCGCAACGGCTCGGCTGCAGTGGCGATGCTGGACTGGCAGCGTCAGTTCGACTTGATGTATGCGGAGGCTGATCTGGCGTGGGCGGAGGCTCAGGCGCAGTATGACGCGATGTGTGCTGAGCGCAACGGTGTTGCGCACCGTGCATCGGCGCAGCTGAAGCAGATGGAGGATGTTGTGCGGTTGGCCGCGGAGAAGTCGGCGCATCGCTATGCCGCGACGAAGGCGCAGATCGATGCTGCCAAGGTGCAGGCGGACGCGCAGGTGATGTCGCTGGATCGTCAGATCGGAGCGTTGAAGGCGCAGCGTCAGGCACACCTGGACGGGCTGCACGCGCAGATCAAGTCGATTGAGTCCGGCACGGACATGGAAGTGAGCGCGTTGCGTCAGCATGCCTCGGCGATCGAGCGCACGACGACGGAAGCGGCGCGTGAGCTGGCGCAGAGCGCAGCGGACGCGGGCTTCGAGGCCAATCAGGCGGAAGCGCAGCGTCTCATGCAATCCGGTCAGCAGATGAAGCGTTCATCGTTGGCACAGGCGGAGCGGATGCGTGCCGATGCTGCGACGAAGTACGCCCAGGCGAAGAACGACTATGAGGAGGAGCTGAAGGCGATCGATCGCTTTGTGCAGCACTCCACGGCGGAGATTGATTACCGCCGGCAGCAGGCGGCTCAGTTCAGCGCGAAGCAAGCGCAGTCAATCCGCAGCCAGTGCGATGCACTTGGTGAGCAGGTGGCCTCGGCGGCGCAGAAGCGCATGCACGAGGCACAAGCGTGGTGGGCGGCCCAGCAGACGAACCATTCGAATCAGCTTGCCAAGGCGGATGCAGCGGAGCGCAAGGGGATCGCAGATGGCGATGAGCTGATTGCGCGTGGTGAAGGCGCCCTTCGTTTGGCGAAGTCGCAGCGTGATGACGCGTACTCGGCGGTCGAAGCGGATCGTCAGGTGGCGGCGGCTCGGATTTTGGGGCTTGCCTCGGGTGCTCAGGCGCTTGATGTGAGCAGCGAAGCGCATCTTGACCACCTGCATGCGGCGGTCAAGGCGTTCGACGAGAACTCGAAGGCGGAGCTTGATGCTTTGGTCGCCCGGCGTGACGCGGCCAAGGTGCGCGGCACTGCGGAAGTGCAGCGTCTGCAAGCACAAGCGGACAATGAAGTGAAGGCCAATGCGGCGGCAATCGATCAGATGCATGCACAGCGTGATGCCGCGGAAGCGATGTTGCAGGCTGAGATGGCGAAGCTGGACCAGGCCTCGCAGAGTTACCTGGCGATCGCCAAGGCGACCTACGCGCAGGACAAGGCGTCGGCGGATGCGTTCAAGACGATGGCGACATCGACGATGAACGAGATGTTGGCGACGAGCGTTGCGGAAGGCAAGCTTGGCAACGCGCAGGTGCAGTTCGCGCAGCAGATGCAGCAAGTTGCGAAGATGGCCGGCAATGTCGCGGCTTCGAAGCAACTGGTGGCCAGCGGATCTGACTTCTCATTCGCACAGGCGCAGGACAGCTTTGCGAAGTCGGAGATTCTGGCGCGAGCGACGGCAGCACAGGCTGCGGCCCAGGCACAGATTGCAGCAGCGAACGCGAATGATCAGGCGTTGTGGTCGAGCTTCAACCAGCAGCTTGCGCAGGCGAGCATGCAGCAGGGCGTGCCGAGCAATCAGTTTGGCGCCACGCCGGTTGATTCCGGCATGTGGCCCACGGGTGCTGCAGCGGTGGCGTTCCGGACGATGTCGGCGCAGGCGCTTGATCGGATGAATGATCAGGTGATGCAGTTCACGGCGGCGGCCGGCGGTTCGTTCTGGTCGCCAATCAATATGAATCGTGGCTACAGTGCGTTTCCTGTGCCGAGCGATCCGAATGCGGCGTATGAGTACATCACGTGGCAGATCGATCCGATGGCGCAGCCGGACGAGGCGTTGAGCAACGTGCCGATCGATCTGGACAACTGATCGAATCGGCAGACCGATTGAGTTTCGGCCCGCGTCTGGAGGAGAGAGCACGGGCGAGGGAACGGCGGCGAGCATGACTCGGCGCCGTTTTCGCGCGCTCATGCTGGATGTGCGGTGTTACCAGCCGCCGGTGAAGGTGATCACAGCGAACAGGAGCACGATGATGATCGCGGGAATGGCAATGATCTTGGCCCATTTGCGTTGGCGGACCCAGCCCGCGGCTTTGGTACCGCCGCCAGCGATGGCCAAGACGACCATGAGCACATAGCCGCCAAGCAGGCCTGCACCGCCACCGATGATCGCGACCACCAGTGCACCGGCAATCATCCCGAAGGTGTCGGGCTGCTTCTCCATGCCGAGCGCTACGGCGACGGCGATGATCGCGCCCGCGAGCGCGCCGAGGGCCATCGAGACCTTGACAAGCGTGGGCATGGGTTTGGACGAGCCGCCGCCGCCACCGCCCGAGGGTCGATACTGCTGCTGTTGGCGCGCCGCGTCGCGCTGGCGCCGCGCGTTTTCAAAGCCGGCCCGCTGGGCGGGCGTGGCGTTCAGCGGCACATGGCTGTGCCCATAGCTGTAGCCCTGGTTGACGCCCTTGAGGTAGTCGTTGGCCATTGGTCTCACCCTAACACCTTGAGTGAGGTGATTCCAGAACTTATCCCAACGGTTTCATCATCGGAAATGCGATGACATCGCGGATTGTCGGTTGATTGGCGAGGAGCATGATGAGGCGGTCGATGCCCAGGCCCATGCCGCCGGCGGGTGGCATGCCGACCTTGAGCGCGTTGATGAAGTCTTCGTCGAATGTGCGGAAGGTGGACTCTTCGTCATCGACGCCTGCGAGTTGTTCGCGGAACTTCTCCGATTGGATGTCGGGGTTGTTGAGCTCGGTGTAGTGCGGGCCGATTTCCATGCCACCAATGAAGAGGTCGGCGCGTTCGGCGAGCGAGGGATCACTGGTCTTGGGGCGCGTGAGCGGGCTGAGTGATGCGGGGTAGTCCATGATCCATGTGGGGCGATATGGATGGAGCTTGGGTTCGGCGAAGGTCTCGAAGAGTTCGTTGACGAGGAACCAGTGGTCGAGTTCGACGCCGGCTTCTGTGCGGACTTTGAGGCCGCGTGTTTCGGCTTCCTTGCGCACGCGATCGCGCTCGGTGATGGCAAAGCCGAGGTGTTGCTTGAAGAGGTCGGCGTAGGTGATGCGGTCGAATGGTTGTTCGTAGTCGATGCGGCCATCGCGGAAGGGGAGGATGGCGGCGCCGGCGGGTGAGGCGGTGCGTGCGGCGTGGCGCACGATGTCTTCGGTGAGGGCCATGATTGTTTCGTAATTGCCAAAGGCCTGATAGAGCTCGAGCATGGTGAACTCGGGGTTGTGCTGCTTGTCGAGGCCTTCGTTGCGGAAGTTGCGGTTGACTTCGAAGACGCGAGGGAGGCCGCCCACGAGCAGGCGCTTGAGGAAGAGTTCGGGCGCGATGCGCATGTAGAGGTCGATGGAGAGCGCATTCATGTGTGTGATGAATGGGCGCGCCGCGGCGCCGCCGGCCTGCGTTTGCAGCATGGGCGTTTCGACTTCGAGGAAGCCGCGTTCGGCAAGGAAGGCGCGGATCGCACTGATGACGCGGGAGCGCAGCTCGAGCACTGCGGTTGTTTCGGGGTTGGCCCACATGTCGACGTAGCGCTGGCGATAGCGCAGCTCAATGTCTTGCAGACCTGCGTGCTTTTCGGGCGGTGGGATGAGGCACTTGCTTGCGGGGCGCAGCGTGGATGCCCAGCAAGTGACTTCGCCGGTGCGCGTCTTCATGAGCGGGCCCTCGGCGATGAGGATGTCGCCCATGTCGGTGAGCTTGGCGAGGCTAAAGCCAAGCTCGTCACAGTCTTTCTTGGAGACGGCGATCTGGAAGCTCTCGCGCGTGTTGTCGCGGAGGTTCATCCAGATGAGCTTGCCGTTGTCGCGGTGGAGTGTGACGCGGCCGGCGATCTTGACGCGCGGGCGTGTGTCGCGCGCAGGATCCTTGTGTTCTTGGAAGGTTTTGTCGGCGGCTTGGTCGTAGTGGGTGTGGGCCTCGGCGAGCGGGAGGAGATCGTCGGTGCGCTGGCCATAGGGCAACATGCCAAGCTGGGCAACTTCATCGCGCTTGGTACGGCGCTGTGCTTCGAGCTTATGGACGTCGATGGGGAGGTCGGCGGGCATTTCTTCGGTGGAAGGGCGAGATTGGGGGTTCGCGGTCATTGCGGGGCATGCTACCGTGACTCGGTTTGCACAATGTAAAGTCTTGGCATGGCAAGGGGGAATCCCATGGTGTTGTGTGGTTCGATGGTGGCGGTGGTGTCGATGGCGCTCGGGCCTGCGTGCAGCACGCCGGGCGTGCCGATCAGCGTGGATGGAATGTTGAGTGACTGGGCGGGCGTTGCCACGCTCGCGAGCGACCCGAGCGGCGATGCCTCGGGTGCGTTTGATCTCACGAGCATTTCAGCAACGTCGGCAGGGACGATCTTGCGGCTGCGGCTCGACCTAAGCAATGCGAGCGTGAACCTGCAGGATGGGAATGCGGGCGACGGGACGCTGCGGATTGAAATCGCGCGGGGCGGCTCGAGCTTGACTGTCGATATGCGTGACCGATCCGCGTACCTGAATGGGAACACAGGCAACACGATCCACTGGACGAACTTCGCGTGGAATCAGGCGCCGACCTTTGCGTCGAGCGCGTATGAAGTGTCCTTGGATTTGGGGCCGACGGTTGGCGCCTCGGTGGGCGACACGATTTCGATCAATTTTTCTGGCTCAGATTCGTTGTCGTCGAGCGCGAGCTTTGCGCTCACTGCTCCGGCGGTTCCGGATCCGGTGGGGCAGCTCGGTCGGCCGGCGAACACGGGGATGCGGCTTGCGTCGCTCAATACGTTGAACACGGGGATCACAAACGGTTCGCGCGGGCCGCGGCTTGGGCGTGTGATCGCGGGTGTTGATGCGGATGTGTACTGCTTCTGCGAGGAGTACAACTCGAACGCGGGGCAGATTGCCAGCGAGATGGCGGGCTTCTTTTCGAACGGATCGAGTTGGAATGTGGCGAAGGAAGGCGACAACGCGATCGTGAGCGAGCATCCGGTGACGCAGGTGTCGACGGGGACGTCGTCGTATGCGGCGGCGCTTGTGGAGTTGCCGGCGGGGCCGGTGTTTGTGTTGTGCGTGCATTTGAAGTGTTGCGGCTTTGTGGGCGATTCGAGCGACAACCAGCGTGTGAGCCAAGCGCAGGGTGTTGCGCAGTTGATTGCGGATTTTCGCGCGGGCACTGTGAGTGGGGGGGCGTTGGCTGCGTATGCGAGTGCGCCGGTGATGGTGACTGGTGATTGGAATCTTGTGGGCTCGCGGACGCCGCTGGACATCTTGGAGGATGACGTTCCGGGCCCGGGTCTTGTCGCGCCTGCGGTGCGTCACTTGGTGGGTTCAGAGACGTACACGTGGTTGAGTTCGACGTCGTCGTTCTGGCCGGGTCGTTTGGATTTGATGGCGTATTCGATGGAGGGGTTCCGCAGGTTGCAGGCCTATGCGTTGGATACTGCGGAGCTTGATGCGGGGCAGCTTGCGCAGCTCGGCGCGCTGGCTTCGGATAGCGCGGCGTCGGATCACCTGATGTTGGTCGCGGACTTTGCGCTGACCTGCAAGTCGGATGCGGATGGTGATGGCGTGGTCAATCTTGACGACATTCAGAACGTGCTGTTCTCGTTTGGGCAGGAGACAGATCCATTCGCATGTGCGGACTTGGACGGTAACGGGTTTGTGGATCTGGTGGATCTGCAGGCGGTGCTGTTCGACTTCGGGCAGTTGTGCGCAAGCTGGTAGAACTCCCATGCTTGGGTGGGCGGTGATAGCGGAGCGCGCGTGCTTGTCCGCAATGTGACCGGTATGCTCGTAACACCTTGGGTGTGTGGGGGCCGTGGAGGGTGCGGAAGCCTCGGGGCGGTGCGCATGCGCCGTCGACCATCGAAAGGAGCGGATCGGAATGCGCAACAGGCATGTTCTTGGTGTTGGACTGGTGGCGGCGTTGTTGCAAGCACCGATGGTGCTGGCGGCGAACGAATCGCAAGTAGAAACACGACTGTCGCCTTCACTGGATGCTCCAGCGTTTGCGGATGGGCAAGCGCGCTATCGCGATCGTGGTACGCGCGCGGACTTGCGCGTCGAGATTGAGGACGTGCCTGTTGGAAGCTACGCGCTGTTTGTAGGCGGCGTGTATCGCGGCACTGCGATGGTGGGGATCACATCGACGGGCACGGAGGGCGAGCTCGAGTTTCGCCTGCCCGCAGAGCCAGGCAAGCTGGCGCTGAACTTTGATCCGCGCGGCGAGGCCATCGAATGGCGATTTGATGGCAAGGCGGTGCTCGCCGGCACGTTGCCCAGCGCAACGGACCTTGATCCGGGCAATGTCTATGAGCAGGTAGTGGAGTGGGGCCAGTTTGGGCGCTCGACGAATGCGCCGATGGATGCGGGCGGCAGCATTCAACTGAAGTCAAACAAGAAGAAGGCGGACCTGCGCCTGCGCTTGGAGGGGCTCGAGGGGAATACTGAGTACGTTGTCACGGCGGACGGATTGGAAGTGGCGACGATCAGGACGAAGAAGAATGGCAAGGCCAAGCTGACGCTTTCAACGAAAGCCAAAGGCAAGAAGTTGCCGTTGGAGTTTGATCCTGCGCAAGCGGTGTTTGAGGTGTGGAATGGCAACGAGCGCGCATTGACGGCGCCGCTCAATGCGACGGCCATTGGTGGTGGGCTCAAGCCGCCCGGGCGCGTGGTTGTTCAGATGAGCAACTTGGGCGTCGATGGTGATGCATCGGGCGAGGCGCAACTGCGCGAGCGCAAGGATCGGGTGGACTTCCAGGTGGAAGTGGAGGATCTGCAGGCAGGCTCGTATGACCTGTTGGTCGATGGTGTCGCCGTCGGATCGATGGATGTTGCGTTGCGTTCGGATGGCAGCACGCGCGGCGAGATCGAGTTCTCGACACAAGCCGGCGAGATGGGCAAGCTTGCGCTGGGGTTCGACCCGGCAGGTGCGTTGCTCGAGGTCGTGCAGGGCGACACGGTGTACCTGGCGATCGTGTTTCCTGAGTGACGTTTGAATACGCGAGTTATGCGCGAGCGACGGGCGGCGCGGTCATGCGCTTGCCCGTCTCTTGCGTTTTGGAGGATTCGCTTGGGTACTGGATGCGGCCGTGGTAGACGGCGCAGAGCGACTTGGTGAGCGCGGCTTCGATGATGTGCAATTCGCGCAGTGTGAGGGAGCTGTCGTCGAATTGACCATCGGCGAGGCGCTGTTGGGCCATGGAGTGGACGAGCGCCTCGATGCGTGATGGCGTGGGTTCGCGCATGGCGCGGGTTGCGCCTTCGACGGCGTCACAAAGCATGAGGATGGCGGCTTCCTTGGTGCGCGGTTTGGGCCCTGGGTAGCGGTAGGTGACTTCACTTGGCGCTTCGCCTGAGCCTTCTGCTTCGGCTGCCTGTTGGGCCTTGTGATAGAAGTAGGTGACAAGGGTGGTGCCGTGGTGCGACTCGATGTAGTGGTGCAGTGACTTCGGCAAGCCATACTCACGGGCAAGCTCCATGCCATCTTTGACATGGCCCATGATGACGAGCAGGCTCATGGCGGGGCTCAGCTTGGCGTGGCGGTTGTAGCCATCGGATTGGTTTTCGACGAAGTAGTCGGGCTTGTTGATCTTGCCAATGTCGTGGTAGAGGGCGCCGACGTAGAGATGAAGTGAGTCTGCGCCGATTGCATTTGCGGCGGCCTCGGCGATCGTCGCGACATTGAGGCAGTGGTTGTATGTGCCTGGCGCGCGCTGCTGCATCTGGCGGAGGAGGTGGCGGCGTGGGTCGCGCAGTTCGCTGAGCGTCATGCCGGTGGTGATATCGAAGACGCGTTCGATGGCGGGGAGGAGGAAGAGCAGTGCGGCACCGGCTGCGAATCCGCCCAGGCCTGCGTTGATGGCGTCGCCCACGATTTCGCGCCAGATGCCGGCGACAAGTGGGCGTTCGACGAAGCCGATGAGTGCGCATGCGCCGGCGAGTGCGGCAGCGACGGCCATGGAGCCTGAGACGACGTCCGCACGGCTGCGGATTTCGCGGAGCCGCCATACGGCGGTGACGCCACCGGCGACGAGGGCGATGGCGGCGCCGACAGAGAAGTTGAGTGCAACGGCGACGAGGCCGGCGAGCGATGCGCCGATGACGAGTGACAGGCGACGGTCGTATGCGACGACGAGGACCATGGTGACGAGGACGACGGGCAGTGATGCCGCGAGCCACATGAGGCTTGGCTGAGCGATGGTGAGCCAGGTTGCGCCGGCGACGCCGCCCGCGACGAGGCTTGCGATGACAGCGCAGCGCCATGGACGGCGGAGGACGCGTGGATAGAAGAGCCCCAGGTAGCCAGCGATTGCGATGACGACGGCGGCACCTGCGGCAAGCGCGCCGCCGCTGTACATGATGCGCGCCCATTGCGGGAGTGCAGCGAGGAACTTGGACTGTTCTTCGCGAGCGACCTGGAGCTTGGCTTCGTCAAGGCGCTCGCCCCGTCGGACGATTGGGTCACCCACGCGGTGGTTGATGTACTCGGCGGGCACGGCGGCGGCGGCATCGGCCTCGGCTTGGGTGGTGGCTTCACGGTCAAAGGTGAAGGTGGGGGAGCCGGTGTTGATGAGGTAGTCGATGACCAAGCTGCGCAGGGGGCCCAGGAAGCCGAGCTGGGTGAGCATCGATCCGAGCGCCTCGCGGGCGCCCGTCTCCTCGGGCTGTTGGATGTTCATTGCGCGTTGGGTCGCGGCGAATTCGGTGGGGCCCTTGGGATAGGTCAGTTGCATGACACCAGCTTGCTGTGCGACGGCGAGCTGGTACTCCTCTGCGGAAAGCAAGGGACGGAAGCGCAGTGCGTCGAAGAGTACGCTGACTTTGCGTTCCCACTCGGCGGTGGCTTCGCCATCGCGCACGGCACCGCGGATTGCGGCGAGGCGCGTTTCATCGAGGGCGTACTTCTGGCGCAATTCTGGGGCGACATCGGCAACGGATTCAGCGCCGGCGAGGGCGGTGGGGAGACGGCGCAATTCGCCGGCCATTTGTTCGAACGTTTCGCCCACGGCTTTGTAGACGCGTGGGGTGGACCGCTGGGCAAGTTCGCGGTTGCGCTCGGTGGCGGCTTCGTCGAGTTGCTGGAATTCGATGCGCACCGTGCGTGTGGCATCTGCGATTCGATTCAGCGGCAAAGGTGGGTAGACGCGCGCGATGAGCAACATGGATGCGATCGCAACGCAAAGGCCAAGCCCGATGCCGACGACGGGGACGAAGGAAGGTTCGGCGGCGGCATCACGCACGTGTCGCCAGAGCTGGGTCAGGGTGGCACGGCGCAGTTCGGGATTGCTGACACGGCGGCGCGTCTTGGTGCTCTTCGTGGACTTTGTGGTGGGACGCTCAGGCATCATCCACCTCGTTTGCGCGCGAAGCGCGATCGGTGAGCGCCTGGAGCAGTTCGCCCGTTGTTGGCTGGTCGTGGTCTTCAGCGGCGTAGGCGTCGATCACGCGTTGGACGAGGGGGTGGCGCACGACATCGGAGCGCTCGAGCACGGAGAAGGCGACGCCTTGCACGCGGCGAAGTCGGCGGGCGGCGTCGATCAAGCCGCTCTGCGTGGGGTCGGGCAGATCGATTTGGGTGACATCGCCCGTGACGATCATCTTGGAGCGTTCGCCCATGCGCGTGAGGAACATCTGCATCTGGCCGCGCGTGGTGTTTTGGGCTTCGTCGAGGATGACGATGGCGTCATTGAGTGTGCGGCCTCGCATGTAGGCCATGGGTGCGATTTCGATGACGTCGCTCGCGAGGAACTGTTTGAGCGTGGTGTACTCGAGCATGTCGCTGAGCGCGTCGAGGAGCGGGCGGAGGTATGGATTGACTTTGGCGAACTGATCACCTGGGAGGAAGCCGAGTTTCTCGCCGGCTTCGACAGCGGGGCGTGTGAGGATGGCGCGCTTGACGCGGCCGGTGCGCAGCATATGGATCGCGGCGGCGACGGCGAGATAGGTCTTGCCCGTGCCTGCGGGGCCAATGGCGAAGACGAGATCGTGGGACTCGACGGCGTCGAGGTAGCGGCGTTGGTTTTCTGTGCGCGGCTCGATCGTGCGGCCATGCAAGCCAACGGGCGCGGTGTGCCATGCATCGCGGCGGGTGTCACTGTGACTGGCGCCATTGGTTTCGCCATTTCCGAATGCGGGCGAGGGCGTTTCGCGGGCGGCTTCGGAGAGCGCGTCGAGGACGCGTTGTCGGCTGAAGGGGCGGCCTTGCTGACTGGCGGCGACGAGATCATCGAGGACGCGTCGGGCGGCGGCGACGGCGGCGCGATCGCCAATGACATGGACGGATTGACCGCGCGCATGGATGGTGACGCCCAGCGCTTCGCGGATGAGCTTGAGGTGGCGCTCAGCGGGCCCGAAGATTGTGGTACGTTCGGTGCCGTCAGGGACCGGGATCGTTACTTCCACGTCGATCTTGCCTCTTGGGATCGGCTTGCCGGTCGCTGGGTGACGTTCCTTGTGCCAACGATGCTTGCCAACCCCGGATGACTCCGAGACCTCCACGATTGATCCCGGCGTTCGGCCCTCGTGCCCGCGGCACGTCCCAGATACGCCATCGGCATTGTAGGTCCGCCCGGCCAGTTGCGGCGGTTCCTGTGCGTGTTGTTGTTTGGGCAATGTTTGGTGCGCTCGTGGTGGGGCTGGGGGGATGCGCGGACGGGGGCATGCGGCGGGAGGTGGTGTTCTCGGACCCACTTGTGGCGACTTCGGGGAGCGGGCTTCATCGGCTCGAGGGTTGGGATGCGGATCTGGATGCGTCGGTCCGTTGGGCCTGTGGCAGGCATGGGTGGGCGGTGGAATCGGCCAGTGGGCTTGCGGGTGGTGGTCGGCGGTATGGGCTGGTCAGTGCAGCAGATGAGCCCGGATGGCTTGAGTGCAGGGCAGCGCCGGGGAACGACCAGGCAGGCGATGCGGGCCGGTTCGTTGGATCTGGGGCTGCGAGCTTGGGGCGGTTTGGAGATCCGGCGGGCGAACAGCGGTTGTTGCGCGCGGTCGCGTCGCGGTTGACGGAGATCGGGTCCAAGCGGGCGCGGTCACGACGAGGCGGATGATGCGGTGTAGCGGCGCTGGCCATTGCGCTGTGGCGCCGTGAGCCAGGTTGGGATGCCGCCCACGACGCGGAGTGCGCCAGCGCCAGCGATGTGTTCGACTTCGCGAATGAGGTCGGGGGTCGGCGCGACGCGCATGCGATCGGCTTGGAGGCGTGCGCGTTTGTTTCCTGAGCGGACGGTGATCGTGAGCGGCACGCCATCACCCGAGGAGCGTGCTTGTGCTGCGCGGAGGATGCCGGCGAGTTGGTCGAGGACGGCGACGCCGCCTTTGTCTTCGAGGATGACCTCGACGCGCGATGCGAGTTGGCTTTCGGCGCGGTCGATGGGGACGACCCGTTCGACGATGATTTGTGGTTCACCGCGGTTGGTGTCGATGCGGCCTGCGATCAGGACGACGGCTTCGGTGACGAGGTTGGCGGAGTGCTCTGCGTAGGTGCGCGGGAAGAGCACGGCGTCGATGGTGTTCTGTTCGTCTTCGAGGGTGAGGATGGCCATGCGGTCGCCATTGCGCGTGACGACGGGTCGAACGGATTTGACAAGGCCGCCGACCACAATGGGGTCTTCGTGCTTCATGGTGCGGGCGGTGTCGACGTTGGCGGTGGCGAAGCGGGCGACGGCGTCTTTGTGTAACTCGAGCGGATGGCTCGAGACATAGAAGCCCAGGACTTCGCGCTCTTTGGCGAGCATGTCGGCGTAGTCCCAGGGCGCAGCGCGCGCGAGGGCGGGTTCGCTTGGTGGAGCGTCAACGGCGGCGGCGCCGCCACCAAAGAGTGCG
>JAGQOH010000064.1 GCA_020427635.1 Phycisphaerales bacterium | reverse complement strand
TCGTGATCGGTGGGGAGCGGCCCTTCGAAGCAACGATTGAATCGGCGGACGCGCGCGAGAGCAGGGGTTCAGAGGCGACGTATCTCAAGGTCATTGCAAGGTCTCACCCTTTCGATCCGCATGCCATTGTCGACGCACTGACGCCATCGGGCCCTGCGACTCGGGGCGGTGAGCGTCAAGAACTGCTGACGGTGCTTGACCAGGACGCTCTCGCGTCGGTGTTGCACCGGGGGGTACGCCGTCGGGACCGCGAGCCACTGGTTTGGTCAGCATCGACCATCGTGATCCGGGTCATCCCGGTCCGTGGCGAGCAAGATTGAGTCAAGAAATGGATTATTCTCCGTCAATAGGACGTCCAT
Source organism: Phycisphaerales bacterium (assembly GCA_020427635.1). GTDB lineage: Bacteria > Planctomycetota > Phycisphaerae > Phycisphaerales > UBA1924 > JAGQOH01. The sequence goes on along the minus strand of JAGQOH010000064.1, from coordinate 16,258 downwards.
AGAAGTGACCGTGAGAGGAGCGATCGAATGAAGCGATGGTCAACCCGCCGTGAAACAATGCGTAGTGAGCGCACCCGTGGCCCACTTCTTGTGGGATGTGCGTGCCTGACCCTGTCGGGGTGTGCATACGACCCCACGACTGGCACATATGCGCTGGATCCGAAGGCGCTCGAGCTCATCTCAAATATCGCCGTATCGTCTCTTGCGAATTCAATGTCGCGCGGCGAGAAGGATGGCATCGATCGTCATGAGGCGCGGGCTGCTGCGATTGACCTTCAATCAGTGCATGCCTTGTTCGACCAGGCGGAGCCAACGACGGGATTCGTGCCGATCGAACCGCAAGGCCAGTTCGGTTCCTACACATGTGGTGATGACCGGATCTGGTTGTCGGGATTCTTGACGAAGCAGCGTCTGCACGCGGATCGTGTTGAGCAGGGGGCTGCTGAATGGACGGCGGCTCGATACGCGACAGACAACTCGCTCAACTGGGATGGAACGCCGTATCGGTTTACGTTGCAGGACGGTGACGCATTGATGTTGGTGCGCTACAATGCGGCGCAGTCAGACATTGGCTGGGTGCGGATCACCTATGAGCAGTCGTCGTTTCGGGTGCTCGCGAGTGAGGGGACACATGCGACGGTTCCTCCTTTTGAGAGCTCGGTTTTTCAATGGGATGCCGGGACGGAAGATTGTGATGTGACGCTGTTCATCGCCAATTCAGGACCTGGGATCGATGGGGTAATGAGTGGCGTATTCTGGTTTGACTAGCGGTGAGGCGCGGTTTGCAGCTGTCAGCGCCGGGTGACCGCGCCGGTGTCGATGAAGAGCAGGTCGAGATCGGCCAGTTTTGCAAGCCGGCCTCGGATGCTCACGGGTTCGCCTATGAATGGGAGCACGATGTCGGCTGCGCTCAGGCCGTCGGGCGCGATGATGAGGTAGTGGCGACGGTGGCCTGAGGGCTCGTCTACATAGAGCATGGGGGGGATGCCGCCTTGGATGCAGAGGGTGGCGCACGCTTTGTGGGCCTTTCCATCGCCTGGTTTCATGGCGCCCAGGTAGCATTTTGCGTCGAGGATTTCGCCGACGAGTTCGACCACTGGGCCTGGCGCGCGTGGCGGGGGCGTGGTGGTTGGCGCGCTGATGCGCAATGCGTCTTCTGCGGGATCGAGTTCGATCATGCGTCGGCCATTGCGCTCGAGCAGCCAGCCACGCAAGCGTGCGTGTCCTGATGTGTGCGCGGCTTGGCGTGGTCCATGCTTGCCCTGTTCCACGACGAGCAGGGCCGAGCCGTCGGTGTCATCGATGAGCACGGGATATGGGAGGGCTTGGAGTCGGCCTGTCCATTCGCGGAGGCGGCTTGTGTCCCACGCCCCGGGGCCGGGGTCGCGCTGCGCGAAGGCGAACGCGACGCCCAGGACTGCGATGCATGCGATGAGCGTGGGGATATAGATGCGCAAGGCACGGCGATGTGCGCGCGGGAGGGGCAGGTAGCCCACGTAGAACGCGTTTGCATCTTGGTTGTTCATAGCGCGGTTGCTTCGATGATCGCGGGTGTCACGGGCGTGCCGGGCGGATTGGGGTGTGGGTTGATCAGGATGCGCTTTCCTTCCAGGCGGACGTTGTAGGTTGGGATCGTCTCGGTGTAGGGCGGCGGGCTTTGGCCCTTTTCCGGCAGGTACTGATAGCCGTGCCATGGGCACGTGATACAGCCGTTGACGATGCGACCTTCGCCAAGCGGTCCGTTTTGGTGCGCGCAGACGTTGGAGACGGCGGAGACTTTGCCGTCGTACTTGAAGACAGCGATGCGCTCGCGGTCTTTGAGGCAGACCACCTTGGCGGCGTTGTCTTGGATCTCGTCGATGGAGCCAACGTCGAGCCAGTTGGTGGTTGGCTGTGCGGCGCGGCGTCCGGGGCGTCGCTCTTTGAGGCCCGCGACGATGTGCAAGGTTGCGACGGTGAGCACGCCAAGGAGGAGCGCGATTGCAAAGATGGGTGAGCGTTCTGATTGGAGCGCGCCAAAGCCGACATGCAGCACGACGAGGCCATAGGCCAGGTAGACCAACATGTGGAGTGACTTCCAGAGGCGCGGGGAGAGGTTGGCGAGCCAGAAGTCGTGACTGGTCGCGGCCATGACGAAGAAGATGATGAGCGCGAGCAGGCCGAGCACTTCAAAGGGAAAGCCACTGATTGAGGCGAAGCTGTGATAGCCATCGAGGGTGGCGGCCATGGGGTTGCGCACTCCAAAGCCGCCGTAGTAGGCCGTGGCAAGGGCGGCATGCGCGAAGGCCACAACGAAGAAGGTGACGCCCAGGTGGCGGCGGTTGTAGAGCAGGGGGGCTGGGCGATTGGTGAGGCGAGCGAGCGGACCGATGCAGAGGATGATGTGGAGGAGGATGAAGGCGAGGGTGGCCAAGGCGCGGATTGCGACGACCGGGATGCTGATGTCGCGGGGCGTGGGATGGGCGATGGTGGTGGCAATGAAGAAGGTGAGGAGATAGCCCAGGACGGCACCGAGCAGGACGATGTCATAGACCTTCTTGTGGCGGTTCCACTGGACGAGCTTGTAGTTGGAGGTCATGGCTCGCTTGCTGCGTTTGTGCCGGCGGATGTGACAGCGTTCGAGGGCAGAATAGCGAGGGTGGCGGGCACGGCGTTTGCTGCGAGGTGGCGATGGGCCAGCGCCTCAGTCGGAGCTTGCAAATAGAGAAAAAGTACTCTAAAGTTCCATATCTCTGTTTTGCAGGGATCCCGATGCCTGGATGGGTGAGTCCGGGGCTTCTTGGTCGGGGATACAGATGGAACCGGCTCGCCGCGCCGAGTTCGTACCGCACGGGATGGGCGACACGTTCGCCGGGCTGTTGGTGGGCCCGGTGTTGCTTGGGATGGCACTGGTCATTCTGTTCGTGGTTCCCGACGCTCGCGTGCCCGAAGCAAACCCACCGATGGTGCAGCGGTCGTCCTTGTCAACCGCGCCTTTGCGTGCAGCATTGACTGATCCGCCCGTGGCGAGTTTGGGGCATCGTTGCAACGAATGTCACATCATCATTCAGCCGCGTGATGGTCGACCTGAGGCGATCAACTACCACCGGAACATCGTGCTGCGGCACGGGCTCAACAACAATTGCTACAACTGCCATGATCGCGAGAACCGCGAACGGCTTGTGCAGCACAGCGGCGCGACAATCGGATACGACGAGCAGGCGCTGCTTTGTGCGCAGTGCCATGGGCGGGTATATCGCGACTGGACGCGCGGCGCACACGGCAAGACGGTCGGGGCTTGGAATCCGAGGGATCCGCGGTATCGCCGGTTTGTGTGTACAGAGTGCCACGATCCACATGCGCCGATGCTTGATGGCATTGCGCCGCTGCCTGGGCCACACACTTTGCGGATGGGCAAGCAAACGGGCTCTGCGCACGAAGGTCTTGCGGAGAAGCGCAACCCGCTGTTCCACTGGTCGGAGCATGGCGAGGAAGCAGAAGCGCATGGTGGGGAGACCGAAGGGGGGCATGACTGATGTCATTGCGCATCTTCGAGGGCAGCGGTGTTGGTGCATCCACATGCGGGCGCGGCGGCCCCGGGGCGCGGCTTGGCGTGACGCGCCGGAGTTTCTTGCGTGCGAGCGTTGGCGCGGCGGGCGGGATGGCTGCGTTTGCGGCGGCGATCAGTCCTCTCCGTGAGTTGACCAGTGAACACATCCCAAGTCTCGAGCAGTTCTTGCAGAAGCACTACAAGGAGATGACGCCAGATGAGATGGAGGCGGCGCTGGACCGCATTCGCGAGAAGGTTGAGCATCGATACAAGGTGCGCCCGAACATTCGTGACATCAAGCCAATGGATGGCGTCGAGTTTATTTACGCGTTGAACTTGTCGCGGTGCATTGGGTGTCGGCGGTGCGTGCATGCGTGCGTGGCGGAGAACAATCAGAGCCGGGATCCGGAGATTCAATACATCCGTGTGCTGGAGATGCCGCGCGGCACGACCGACATCAATCAAGGCAACCATCACTATGACCGCGCGACGGTGCCAGATGAGAATCACTTCTATATGCCGATTCAGTGTCACCAGTGCGCGAACCCGCCATGCGTGAAGGTGTGTCCGGTCGAGGCGACCTGGCAAGAGCCCGATGGCATTACGGTGATCGACTATGACTGGTGCATCGGTTGTCGATATTGCGAAGCGGCGTGTCCGTACTGGGCGCGGCGTTTCAATTTCCAGCAGCCGAAGCTCGCGCGCCCGGATGAGATTGCAGCGGATCCGAACATCGAAGCGTCGCGCCTGAACCCGGAGATGAGTTACCTGTCCAACCGACCTCGTCGGCAGGGCGTGATGGAGAAATGCCACTTCTGTTTGCACAGGACGCGGCAAGGCCGCATGCCGGCGTGTCTTGAGATCTGCCCGGTGGGGGCGCGCAAGTTTGGGAATGTGCTCGATCCGAACAGCGATGTTTCGAACATCCTGAAGACAAAGCGCGTGTTCGTGCTGAAGGCGGAGCTCGGCACGTTGCCCCGCTTCTTTTATTACTTCGATGAGCGCGATCCGACGGCGCAGGACCTGCCGGCGATGGAGCACGGCGGCGTGGCGCCAAAGGCGCCGGAGGAATCGCGATGAGGGAGTACCTCAGGTTTCTCGTGCGCTGCTTCCGCCTGAGCTTTGTTGGCGACTGGCGGTACTACACATGGATGCTTGTGCTTACATGCATCGCGCTGCTTGGTCTCAATGCGTACTGCAAGCAACTTGTGAGTGGGCTGGCAACGACGGGCATGACAGACCAGGTGTCCTGGGGGCTGTACATCGCGAATTTCACGTATCTGGTCGGCATGGCGGCGGCGGCGGTGATGCTCGTGATCCCTGCGTATGTCTACAGGAACGAGGACCTGCACGAGGTGGTGATTTTCGGAGAGCTGCTCGCGGTGGCGGTCATCATCATGTGCCTGCTGTTTGTGACGGTTGACCTTGGGAGTCCCGAGCGGTTTATCCACTTGTTCCTTCGATTCAACTTCCCGTTGTCGATGCTGACCTGGGATGTGATCGTGCTCAATGGCTATCTCCTTATCAACTTGCACATTACGGGGTATCTGATCTACAGCGCGTACAGAAAGCGCGAGCCCAACAAGCGGCTGTTCCTCGTTCCCTTTGTCCTGGTGGCGATTGTGTGGGCCATCAGCATTCACACCGTGACGGCGTTTCTCTATTCCGGGCTTGGCGGGAGGCCGTTCTGGAACCATGCCATCATTGCGCCGCGATTCATCGCGTCGGCGTTTGCGGCGGGGCCGGCGTTTATCGTGCTCACGCTGCAGGTGATTGGCCGGTTTACGACGCACCATGTGCCGGTGAATGCGCTGCGATTGCTGCGCCAGGTCATCATTGTCGCGATGACCATCAACGTGTTCTTGCTGATCAGCGAGATGTTTACGGAGTTCTACACCGGTGCGGACCATCTGTTGTCGACGCACTACCTGTACTTCGGGTTGGGTGAGCACCGCGCGCTCGTGCCGTGGATCTGGAGCGCGGTGGGGATCAACACGACGGCGCTGGTGCTCTTGTACTTGCCGCAACGCAACCGTGGGCTGTGGCTGTTGAATACAGCATGCGTGATGCTGATCGTGGGGATCTGGATTGAGAAGGGGATGGGGCTGATCGTGCCGGCGTTCATCCCAACGCCCTTGGGGGAGGTGGTGGAGTACTTGCCGACGCTCAACGAAGTGTTGGTTGGGCTCGGGATCTGGGCGTTTGGATTGCTGCTCTACACGATCATGGTCCGTATCACGGTGCCGGTGCTGAAGGGCGACCTGACGGTTGACACGCTCCACCCGACTGAGGTGGCCCGCATGGCGACAGCGTGAGCCCGACCGGTTTGCAGGGGTGCGGTGGCGATGCTAAAACCGAAGCGTTCCGACCTTGGTCGCTGTGACCGGATCCGTTTGGGGCAGGAGGTGTGGTTTGACATACGTCGTTGCTGAGCCGTGCATCAAGTGCAAGTACACCGATTGCGTGGCGGTTTGCCCGGTGGCTGCATTTCGCGAGGGCAAGAACTTCCTGGTGATTGATCCGGATGTGTGCATCGACTGCGATCTGTGCGTGCCGGAGTGTCCGGCGGAAGCCATTTACTCTGAGGACGACCTGCCCGAGAAGTGGTCGGAGTACACGCAGCTGAACGCGGAGCTTTCGCAGAAGTGGCCCGAGATTACGGATCAGAAGGAGCCGCTTCCGACAGCCGAGGAGTTCAAGGGCGTCGAGGGCAAGCGCGATCAGCTTGATGAAAGCCCGGGCGGCTGATTCGGCGCGATTGGCGATTGATCAGCCTCTTGGGGTTTTGCCCATCGGATTGTGTCCGGTGCGACGGCGCAGCTGTCGAGCGGTTATTGGTGCGCTGTTGGGCTCAGGCTGAGCCGTTCGCGCCGATGGTCCAGGTCACGCCACCTCGGATGAGGGCCTTGGGGTCGGCGGGGCCAGCCTTTTCCATGGCTTGCTTGACCTGTTTGTGCAGCATCTGCTCGTAGGGCGGGCGGGTCTCGGCAGCGTGGATCACACCGAGCGGCTCGGGCAGGTCGGGGCATGACATTTCGGCGAGCATGTAGGCGAGGACGCGGTTGGTCTCATCATGAATGATGAGGTCGTCCTCGGTTATGCCCTTGCCAAGATGAACGGCCTCGATGTGATGTCCGTTGAGGCGCAGGCCCTTGTCTTTGTCCTTGCCATAGATCAGGGGCTTGCCATGCTCGAGCACGACGGTGTTGTCGGGCCTGGATTCGCGCTGGGAAGCGTAGAACCATGCCTGATGGTTGTAGATGTTGCAGTCCTGGTAGACCTCGATCAGCGAGGTGCCGCGGTGGGCGGCGGCGCGTTGCATCAGCGTGTCCATCATTGGAGCGTCGATGTCAATGCAGCGAGCGACGAATGTGCAGCCGGCGCCAAGGGCGAGGGTGAGCGGATTGACTGGGTAGTCGACGGAGCCCATGGGGCTCGACTTGGTCTTCTTGCCGATTTCGCTGGTCGGTGAGTACTGGCCTTTGGTGAGGCCGTAGATTCGGTTGTTGAGCAAGAGGATGTTAATGTCGACGTTGCGGCGGAAGACATGCATGGTGTGATTGCCGCCGATTGACAGCAGGTCGCCGTCTCCGGAGACGACCCAGACGTCCAGGTCCGGGTTGGCGACTTTCATTCCGGTGGCGAATGCAGGCGCGCGCCCGTGGATCGAGTGCATGCCGTATGTATTCATGTAGTAGGGGAATCGGGCGGCACAGCCGATTCCCGAGACGAAGACGAAGTCTTCCTTCTTGCGTTCGAGCTTGGGGAGTGACTTCTGTACGGCTTTGAGGATGGCGTAGTCGCCGCAGCCTGGGCACCAGCGCACATCCTGGTCGGTGACGAAGTCTTTTGCGGTGTACGTTGGAAGTGCTACGTCGCGCATGAGCGTCACCGTTTCATGATTTCAAGGGTGCGTTCGACCAGCATGTCAACTTGGAACATCTTGCCGCGCATCTGGTTGATGCCGACGGCATCGACGAGGAAGCGATCGCGGATGATGGAGCGGAGCTGCCCCATATTGATTTCGGGCACCACGATGGTGCGATAGTTTGCAATGACGTCACCCAGATTTGCGGGCATTGGATTGAGGTACCGCAAGTGTGCGGTCGCGACCTTGTGCCCTTGGGCGCGGAGGCGTTCGCCGGCGGTGGTGATGGCGCCGTAGGTGCCGCCCCATCCGAGGAGCAGCACATCGCCCTTCTCCGGGCCGCGCACGGTGAGGGGTGGGACGAGGTCGACGAGTTTTTGGATCTTGGCGGCTCTGGCGCGGATCATGTGGTCGTGGTTGTCGGGGTCGTACGAGACGTTGCCCGTGCCGTCCTTCTTCTCCAGGCCGCCAACGCGGTGCTCGAGCCCGGGCACACCGGGGATGGCCCATGGACGTGCGAGCGTCTCGGGATTGCGTAGGTATGGCAGGAACGAGCCATCCGGATTGTTGTTTTGTGTCGGGTGCTCAACCTTGATGGGGGGAATGTCATCGAGGTCGGGCAGGAGCCAGGGCTCTGCGCCGTTGGCGATATAGCCGTCGGTGAGCAGGAGGACTGGGCACATGCCGCGGACCGCCATGCGGAAGGCCTCTATTGCGGCGGCAAAGCAGTCTGCGGGGCTTTGTGGGGCGATGATGGCGGCGGGCGACTCACTTGGGCGTCCCCACATGGCGAGCATGAGGTCGGCTTGCTCGGTCTTTGTGGGCATGCCCGTGGCGGGACCTGCGCGCTGCACATCGATGATGACGAGGGGAAGTTCGAGCATGACGGCCAAGCTGATGGCTTCGCCCTTGAGCGCGATGCCGGGGCCGGAAGAGCCGGTGAGCGCCATGTCGCCGGCATAGGCGGCACCGATTGCGGCACAGACGGCGGCGATCTCGTCTTCGGCCTGGAATGTCTTGGCACCGAAATGCTTGAGGCTCGAAAGCAGGTGGAGGATTTCCGAGGCGGGGGTGATGGGGTAGCTGGCGTAGGTGAGCGGCTTGCCGGCCTTGTGGGCGGCGATGAGGCAGCCGAGTGCTGTGGCTTCGTTGCCGCTGATCTTGCGATAGGTCCCGGGCTTGAACTGGGCGGGGGCGACGCGGTAGCGCACGGGGAAGAGTTCGGCGGTTTCGCCAAAGTAGTAGCCGGCCTTGAGGGCCCGGATGTTGATGGTCGCGATTTCGGGCTTGCCGCGCTTGGTGAACTGGTTCTCGAGGAACTTGACGGTGGGGTCGATTGAGCGGTCATAGAGCCAGTAGACGATGCCGAGCGCATACATGTTTCGGCAGCGATCGACGTCCTTGGAGCCCATGCCGGAATCGGCGAGGGACTCGCGGGTCATGCGGCTCATGGGGACACGAAAGACCCGGTAGTGGAGGCTCAGTTCGGGATCGTCCAGCGGGTTCTCGCCCTCGGCGTAGCCGGCCTTGCGGAGATTGCTGGGCGTGAATTCGTCTTCGTTGACGATGACGATCCCGCCTGACTCGACGTCCTCGATGTTGGTCTTGAGCCCGGCGGGGTTCATCGCGATGAGCGCGTTGATACGGTCGCCGGGCGTGTGGATGTCAGTGGCGGCGAATTGCACCTGGAAGGCGGAGACGCCATAGGTGGTGCCGCGTGGTGCTCGAATCTCAGCGGGGAAGTCAGGGAACGTGGCGATATCGTTGCCAAACATCGCGGACGTGTCGGTGAATTGGCCACCGGTGAGCTGCATGCCATCGCCGGAATCGCCGCAGAATCGAATGGCGACCGACTCGATGGGTGTTGCTTTTCCGGGGGGCGTCTCCGTTTGTGGAGTCATGGCTGCACCTGCGCGCACAGAAGGGATGGTTTTGTCAGGAAGAGGAATGATAAGCAGGCCACTGGGGGATTCAAGGCGACCCGGGCTCAAAGTGTGGGGCGAGGATGGGGCGGCGCCGGTGCGTCCGGTCGGGCTGGCGTTGCCCCTGCGCGAACCATCCAATACGATCCCGGCTTCCACTCGCCTCGGGGCCGGAGACCAATGTCGGACTACACCCAACTGCTCATCTATGTGGCGCTCGGGGTGGTGTTCGGCTTTGCGGCGCTCGTCGTTCCGATGCTGCTCAGCCCTCGGTACAAGGGCGAGAAGACGGAGCAGACCTATGAGTGCGGCGTAGACACGATCGGCTCTGCCTGGGTGCGGTTTGGGATCGCGTTCTATCTGTTCGCGCTGATCTTCGTGGCGTTCGAGGTGGACATCCTTTATCTGTTCCCGGTGGCGCTCGTGTTCAGCGAGGCGGCATTTGGGTGGCGCGCGTTTATCGAGGTCGCAATCTTCCTGGTGATTCTCTCGCTGGCGATCGTGTATGCGTGGCGCAAGGGGGTGATGCGATGGACCCGGTGAGGCTTCCGCTGCCTGTGGTGGATGCGGCGCCGGTGGTTCCGGCCGTGGCGAAGCCGTTTGTGCATTTTGCGGTGCTTGACGATCTGCTGAACGCGGCGCGGGCGAACTCGCTGTGGCCCTTGACTTTTGGTTTGGCGTGTTGCGCGATCGAGATGATGGCGGTGGGGGCGTCGAAGTACGACCTTGATCGTTTTGGCGCGGGCGTGTTTCGCCCGAGTGCGCGGCAGGCGGACGTGATGATCTTCGCGGGGACGATCTCGCGGAAGATGGGGCCTGTGATCAAGCAGCTGTGGGATCAGATGCCGTCGCCCAAGTGGTCGATTGCGATGGGCGGGTGCACGATCGACGGCGGGCCTTTCAAGTATCCGAATCAGTATGCGATTTATGAAGGCGCGGATCACTTGGTGCCTGTGGATGTGTACATCCCGGGTTGCCCGCCACGGCCTGAGGCCTTGATTGCAGGGATTCTGCGGCTTCAAGAGAAGATCAAGAAGGGCGAGAAGGGGGATGCGCGGCCGTGAGCCCAGCTTCCGCAACGCCGGTGTCACTTGATGGGTTGCTCCTTGAGAGCGCGGATGCTGACTTTGCGGTGACGGGGTTTCACCGTGTGCACAGCGCGTCGGTCGAGCGCATTGGTGATGTTGCGCGGGCGTATGACGAGGGCGCGTACCTGCTTGAGATGATCACGTGCGAGGATCGTCGCGAGGATCTGAAGGCGATGCGTTTGGTGTATACGTTCAATCGTTTTGCGGGCGACCTGGATCGGCATGTGGTGACGGTGGATCTGTCGGGTGAGATTCCTGGTGCTGAGGCGCCGAGCATCAACGGCGTGTACCCCGCGGCGAACTGGTTCGAGCGCGAGATCTACGACATGTACGGCGTGACGTTCTCGGGGCACCCGAACCTGAAGCGGATCCTGCTGCCGGACGACGCTGATTTCCATGCGCTGCTGCGCGACTTTGGCCGGATGGAGGATGCTGAGTCGTGAGGCAAAGCGCCGGTCCAACTCTTGAGCGCACGGACGAGGCGGACACCTATTACCTCAACATGGGGCCGCAGCATCCGAGTATGCACGGCGTGTTGCGGTTGCTGCTCAAGCTGCGCGGGGAAGAGATCGTGACGTGCGAGCCGGTGATTGGCTATGCGCATCGGGCGCACGAGAAGATGGCGGAGAACCGCAACTACATCATGTTCATTCCGAACACTTCGCGCGTCGACTATCTGTCTGGGATGATCTACAACATTGCGTTTTGTCAGGCGATTGAGAAGCTGTGTTCAATCGAGGTGCCGGAGCGCGCGGAAGTGATTCGCATCATTGCGTGCGAACTGAACCGGATTCAAAGCCATTTGCTGTGGTTCGGGACGTTCCTACTCGATCTTGGGGGAATCACCCCATTTCTTTATTGCTTTGATGATCGTGAGGAGATTCTCGACATTCTTGATCGGGTGACCGGTTCGCGTTTGACCTACGCCTACGGGCGCTTTGGCGGCGTGACCATGGATGTCGATCAGGACTTCCTCGTTCGCACACTCGCATTTGTGAAACGGATTCGTTCGCGTTTTCCCATGTATGAGAAACTTGTGGGGGAGAACGTGATCTTCCGCGAGCGCTGCGAGGGCGTTGGGGTGATCACGCCGGAGGTCGCGCGGCAGTATGGCGTGAGCGGTCCAACACTCCGGGCGAGCGGTATTGGGTATGACGTGCGGCGTGCCGAGCCGTATGGCGGGTATGACCGGTTCGACTTCGAGATTCCAACGCGGACGGCGGGCGATTGCATGGCGCGCTTCGAAGTGCGCATGGCGGAGATGGAGCAGAGCTGCCGCATTATTGAGCAGGCGGTGGCGGCGATGCCTGAGGGACCGATCGGACCCAAGAAGCTTGTGCAACGACTCAAGCCGCCCGAGGGGATGTTCTACTTTGCGGTGGAGTCGGCGCGGGGCCACTTCGGGCAGTACATCCTGAGTGACGGCTCGAATACGCCTTTGAAGCTGAAGATGCGCACGCCCTCGTTTTCAAACCTGTCGGCCATGGAAACTGTGCTCGAAGGCACGATGGTTGCAGATACGATCGCGATTGTCGGGAGCATCGACATCGTGATGCCGGAGATTGATCGCTGACAAAGACCGACCATGCCCACGACGTTGATTGAACAATTCGGGAATCCAGCGATTGCGATTGCCACGGGCGTGGGCGGCGTGATGACGGTGTTGTCGTTGAACGCGCTGTTCTTGATTTGGCTCGAGCGCAAGGTCTCGGCGTGGATTCAGCGGCGCATGGGTCCGATGGAGGTCGGCTTCCACGGCGTTTTTCAGACGATTGCCGACATGCTCAAGCTCTTGGGCAAGCAGCTCATCACGCCCAAGGGGATTGACAAGCCGCTGTATCACCTGGCGCCGATTGTGGTGTTTGCGCCGGTGGTGGCGGCGACATCGCTGCTTCCATTTTCGAAGTCGGTGGCGATTTCGAACATTGACATCGGCTTGGTGCTGATCTTCGTGTTTGGTGGTTTTGCGGTGGTCGGTATCTTCATGGCAGGGTGGGGCTCGAACAACAAGTACGCGCTGCTTGGCGCCATGCGCTCGGTGGCGCAGAACATTTCTTACGAGATTCCGCTGATCTTGTCGGCCCTCGCGGTTGTACTGATGGTGAGTGCGGTGGGGCGTGAGGTTCCAATTGATGGTGAAATCGTTGCGCTGAACGGGCTCAACCTGGCGCACATCACGATGGCGCAGGTGCATTGGACGTGGTTCATTCTTGTGCAGCCGGTGGCGGCGTTGATCTACTTCATCTCGGTGTTGGCGGAAACGAACCGGGCGCCGTTTGATATTCCCGAAGCGGAGAGCGAACTCGTTGCGGGGTTCCACACTGAGTATTCGGGGATGCGTTTTGCGCTGTTCTTCTTTGCAGAGTTCAGCAACATGTTCATTGGCGCGATGGTCGCGACGGTGCTGTTCCTGGGCGGTTGGGAGGGGCCGATCCTTCCCGGCCCGGTGTGGTTCTTCCTGAAGACCTATGCGCTGATCTTCATCATGATGTGGGTGCGCTGGACGTACCCGCGACTTCGGTTTGATCAGCTCATGACGTTCTGCTGGGCGATTCTCATTCCGCTGTCGATTCTCAACCTGCTGGTGACGGCGCTCGTGATCAAGGTGGTGCAGTCATGACGCTTGCTGCTCGCACAGTTCACGGGTTTCATACGTTGCTGACGGGCTTGGGGGTGACGTTCAAGCAGATCTTCAAGCGGAATGTGACGCTGCAGTATCCGCATGAGAAGCCTGAGCTTTCCAAGGCCTATCGCAGTCTTATCAAGCTCAAGCGGTTTGATGAGCTTGATTCGCACGACTGTGTCGCGTGCATGCAATGCGTGAAGATTTGCCCCTCGGCGTGCATCACGATCGAGGGCGGCAAGGTCGATGGCATCAAGCGCAAGCGCGCGACGCTGTTCGAGGTGGACTTCGCGCTGTGCTCGGTGTGCGGTTTGTGTATTGATGTTTGCCCGACAGACACGCTCGAGTATTCGCGGTTGTATGACGAAGCCGGGTATGAGCGGGCATGGACGTATGACTTGCTTGCGGAGTTTCGCGAGGAGGAGCCAGCGTTTCGCGAGCGTCAGCGTGTGCAGGAAGAACAAGAAGCTGCGGAGAAGGAAGCGAAGCGCCTGGCCGCGGAGCAAGCCAAGGCAGCGAAAGAGGCTCAGGCGAGCAAGCCCCCCGATGCGCCGGAGGGAACGACATGATTGCCGGCGGGCTTATCGTGATGTTGACGATTGCTGGAGCGCTGATCGCGATTGCGCAGGGGAACATCGTGCGCGCGATCTTTGGGCTGGGCGTTGCGCTGGCGGGGGTTGCGCTGGCGTTCCTAGCACTGGGCAGTCCGTTCGTTGCGGCGATGGAAGTGTTGATCTATATCGGCGGCATCACGGTGGCGATGGTGTTTGCTGTGATGCTGTCGTCGGCGGGGCGCAAGGAGCCTGCGGCGCCGATCTCGCGGCATCTCATGGCGGGGCTTATCGCGCTGGCGTTTTTTGTTGGTGTTGCGATTGTGATCACCGGCGCGGAGTTCGCGTCGCCAAGTGAGCCGGCCTCGGAGGCTGCGTGGTCTGTTGCGGAGCTCGGCCGGCACTTGCTGAATCGGTTCAACGTGGTGTTCGAGGCGTTGTCGGTGGTGCTGTTGTTGGCGATCATCGGCGCGATCGCGATTGCGCGGCGAGATGAGCCCGAAGAGGTGGCACCATGACCATCCACATGTGGCTGCTCTTTGCGCTTGCGCTGTTCTGCATGGGGCTGTATGCGACGCTCGTTCGACGGAATCTGATCGCGATCCTCATTGGGATTGAGTTGATGCTCAATGCTGCGAGCATCAATTTCATGGCGTTCAACAAGTTTGTCGCGAGCGATCCAGTGGTGGGGCAGATCATCGTGCTGTTCATCATTGGGCTGGCGGCGGCGGAGGTGGCGATCGCGCTTTCGATCGTGCTGGCGGTATACCGCGAGCATGCGAACATCGATGTGTCTGATCTCGAGGAACTGAAGGGGTGAGGCGCGCATGAGTCACCAAGCCCTGGCGATGACGTGTGTGTTTGCACCTTTGGTGGGTTTTGCGCTCGCGCTGATCGTGTTTCGGACGCGGGCGCAGTTGGCTGCGGGCGCGTCGGTGCTGTCCGGCCTGGTGAGTCTGGGCGCCGCGGTCGCGATCTTGACGACGCATGGGCATGAGGCGGAGGTGTTTGCGGCCCGCTGGTTCACGATTGGGAGCACGTCGATCGACTTTGGATTGTTACTGGATGGCAAGACGCTCATCATGGGGGCAGTGGTCGCGCTGATCACGGCGTGCATCCAGGTTTATTCCCTGAGCTACATGTCGCACGACCCGGGCAAGGCCAGGTTCTTTGCGTTCCTGGCGTTCTTTGAGTGGTCGATGCTGTTGTTCGTGTACTCGGCGAGCCTGCTGCAGACATTCATCTTCTGGGAGTTGGTTGGGCTTGCGTCGTTCTTCTTGATCGGGTTCTGGTACGAGAAGCCTTCGGCGGTCGCGGCTGCCAAGAAGGCGTTCTTGATGACGCGCATCGGTGACGTGGCGCTGTTCATCGGGCTCATCTTGCTGTTCACGGAAACCGGTACGCTCGATGTGCAGGCGATCGGGGCGGTGTTCTCGCCTGAGGGCGGCCCGGAGGGGATTGCTTCCTGCCAGGTCGAGCTGATCGCGCTGCTTCTCTTTGGCGGCGTGGTGGGCAAGAGCGCACAGTTCCCCTTGCACACGTGGCTGCCGGATGCGATGGAGGGGCCGACGCCGGTGAGTGCGCTGCTGCACTCGGCGACGATGGTTGCGGCGGGCGTGTTTCTTGTGGCGCGCTTCCATGACTTGTTTCTGGATGCGCCATCGACGATGAAGGTGATGCTGACGATCGCGACGATCACGGCGTTGCTGGCCTCGACGATGGCGATGACCGCCAAGGACATGAAGCGGGTGCTTGCGTTTTCGACGGTGAGCCAGCTGGCGTTCATGCTCATGGCGCTGGCGGCGGGCAATCTTTTCGCGGGGTTCTTCCACCTGACGACGCATGCGTTCTTCAAGGCGCTGCTGTTCCTCTGCGCAGGGGCGTACATTCATCACCTCGGCACGAATGACATGATTGCCATGGGACGCGCGGGTGCGATGAAGATGCGCATCGTGACGGTTGGGCTTGTGGTTGGCGGCGCGGCGTTGGCGGGCATTCCGCCGCTTGCGGGGTTCTTCAGCAAGGAGCAGATCATTGGTTCGCTGGAGGGCGGCGAGTATCTGGTCTTCAAGATTGGTGCGTTCGCGGCGGCGTTCCTGACGGCGTATTACACGTTCCGCATGATCTTTTTGATTGTGCGTCCGAATGCCGGTTCGCAAGCGGCGCC
Organism: Phycisphaerales bacterium; assembly: GCA_020427635.1. Classification (GTDB taxonomy): domain Bacteria; phylum Planctomycetota; class Phycisphaerae; order Phycisphaerales; family UBA1924; genus JAGQOH01. The sequence continues at coordinate 510 of JAGQOH010000064.1, read as the reverse complement.
TGATGAGCCGGCGGGCGCGCAGCATGGCGACCACCATCATGACGATCACGGTGGCGAGCCGTGGCCCATGCGCATTCCGATCATGCTGCTGACGCTGCTGGCGATCATTGCGGGGTTCTTTGGCGATCGCATTGGCGCGTTGCTGCATATTGAGCACATTCACCATCCGACGATTGTTGAGATGCTGCCGGCGGTGGTCGTCGCGTTGCTTGGCGTTGGACTGGCGTGGCTTGACTTTGGGCGGCGCGGCGCGGCGCAGACGGGGTTTGTTTCACGCGTGCCGGCGGCGCAGCGGTTGTTCGAGCAGCGGTGGTACATCGATGAGCTGTACAACAAGGTGTTTGTTGGGCTGGCGGTGGCGATCGCGAAGCTGTGCTATGGCACGGAGACGAAGGGCTTCGATGGCGGCGCTGATCGCATTGCAGATGGAACACGTTGGGGTGGCAAGACGGTCGCGCGCAGCCACATTGGGCGCGTGCAATTCTATGTTGGCGTGGCGTGTTTGATTCT
>JAGQOH010000063.1 GCA_020427635.1 Phycisphaerales bacterium | reverse complement strand
GAGGTGCGGGCGCGCTGATCGCTCATTTCACGTCGAGATGCCAGGGCCGATGATGCCCCCACCCCCCAGTCCGCCACCTGCGCCCGCTGGAGCGGGACGTCGGGGCGGCGCCGGAGGCTGTTGCGGTGGTCGTGTCGGGCCAACCTGTGGCGAGAGCTTCGCACGGAAGACATACTCGGCAACGCGTTCGTGCAGTCCATCCATGACCTGCGCAAACAGCCGGGCGCCCTCGCGCTTGTATTCGATGCGCGGATCCTGCTGCGAGAAGGCACGGAAGCCGATCGAATCGCGCAGCTGGTCCATCGTATACAGGTGCTCTTTCCACGCGGGGTCGAGCACTTCAAGCAGGACAAATCGTTCGAACTGCACCAGCTCGGCACGCAGGATTTCTTCGATGACCGCGCGGGTCGCGTCTTCCAAGTCCTCGCCCCGGAGACGGCGCACCCAGAACGGCAAGCGCCGGTTGTAGCGCTCGAGCATGTGGGCTTCGAGCGCCTCAGCGTCCTTGCAGGCGAGCGCATCGCGAATGGCGGCTTCGAGCTTGCCTTGTTCGTGGAAGGCTTTCGCCTGGTCCAGCAATTCCTGCTGCACTTGTGCGGGTGGTTTGGTGCGAATAATCGACTCATCCCACCCAAGCTGGAAGCGCTGATTGACCCAAGTCGACAAGTGCTTGGCGGCTTCGGCGGGATTTTGCCGCATGAGCGCCATCGTCAATTCGAGCTGGAACTCGACGGGATAACGCACCTCACGTTCGTCGTAGCGCTCGCGCACCTTGGCGAGGACCGTGTCGACGACTTCTTCGGGCGATTCGGCTTGGACGATCTCGTCGACGCTCATCTCAATGCTCAGTGTCGTGCTGAGCCACTGTGACAGCTGACGTGCGCCGTAGTTCGGCACCAGGTATTCGCGGATGCCTTCGAGATCGGTTTCCTCGATGCGATCAAACGCCGCGTGGGCCAGCTTGTCGGTCAGCGCCTTGTGCGACAGTTCAGCGATGTCGGCGCCGGTCAGTTCAACACCAAAGCGCGACTTCGCCCAATTGATGAGGCCCACATCGTCGATGTCGACCAACTCGGCGCCGTCGGGAATGTATTCGCCAATCGTGATGCCGATTTCATGGTTTGCCTCATCGCGCGCGATGGAGCGCAGCACATGCTCGGCTTCCGAGGCATCTTTGCCGCGCAAACGCTCGGCGGGGATGGACACACCCAGCTGGCCCGCGGCAAACTCTGCGGCCTTCTCGGCGAAGTAGTCACGATCGAGGAATCGATCGACGGCGGCGGCGGCGGCTTCTTCGATGAACTCAAACACCAAGCCGCGCAGGTCGCGCCCGTCGAGCACGCGCTGGCGCAGGCCGTAGAACTCACGCCGCTGATGCTCCATGACTTCGTCGTACTCGAGAATATTCTTGCGGATTTGGAAGTTGCGCTCTTCGACCTTGCGCTGGGCGCGCACGATGGACTTTGTGAGCATTGGGTGCTCGATCGCATCGCCTTCCTTCATGCCGAGACGGGAGAGGATGCGCATCGTGGTCTCGCCGGCGAACATCTTCATGAGGTCGTCTTCGAGACTTACGAAGAAGCGAGACGACCCGCGGTCGCCTTGTCGGCCAGACCGCCCGCGCAGCTGATTGTCAATGCGGCGTGACTCGTGGCGCTCGGTGCCGATGACGTGGAGACCGCCTAGTTCCTCGCATGAATCGACCCACCCGATGCGATGCAGCGCGAAACGATCATCCGCATCGAGTTCCTCGCGGAGTTGTTCTGCATTCATCTCAGCAATGCGCTTGGCATCGACCCAGGTGTGCTTCTCCGCCCATGCGCGCAGCAGCTTTAGTTCGAGATCGGCGAAGGGCATGTCCTCGGCCTCGCGCTTCTGGATGCCAAGCTCCTTCGGCGCGATCTTGCGATAGACCTTCTCGCGCAGTGTCGCTTCATCATCTTCCGGCTTGAGGTTACCCGGTGCGATGCTGCGGCGTTTCCAGTGCTCGATCAACTCCTCGCGCGTGACGCGGGCGAGCTTGATGTCCGTGCCGCGACCTGCCATGTTCGTCGCGATCATGACGGCGCCCAGTTGCCCGGCATCTTCAACGATGTTGGCTTCGCGCTCGTGCTGCTTGGCGTTCAGCACTTCGTGCTTGATCTGGTGCTTCTGCGTGAGCATGCGGGAGAGCACTTCCGATCGCTCGACGCTCGTGGTGCCGACGAGGATCGGTCGGCCGACATCGTGAAAGGCCTTGATCTCATCGACGATTGCTTCCCACTTGTCTTTGGCGACAAGGTAGACCGTGTCATCGAAGTCGCGTCGGATGACGGGTACGTTGGTCGGAATGGTGACCACGTCCAAGCCGTAGATGTCGTGGAACTCTTGCGCCTCGGTGTCCGCGGTGCCGGTCATGCCCGCGAGGCGCTTGTACATCTTGAAGAAGTTCTGAATCGTAATCGTCGCAACGGTTTGTGTTTCGGGACGAACGCGCAGGCTCTCCTTGGCTTGAATGGCCTGATGGAGTCCATCTGACCATTGGCGGCCAACCATGGGGCGACCGGTGTTCGTGTCGACGATGACGACATCGGGGTCGTTTTGTCCCGTGAATGCGTCGGGCACGTTCATGACGACATAGTCGACGTCGCGCTCATAGATGACGTGGGCGCGCACCGCCTGTTCGATCAGGTGCGGCAGGTCGATGTTGTCGCCCACATAGAGCGAACCCACGCCGGACTTGCGCTGTGCTTCGGCGACGCCTTCATGCGTGAGCGTGGATTTTTTCTTGTCGCGCTCGACCTCAAAGTATTGCGTGTGGCGATCGCGGGCGGCTTCGAGCTCAGGCAATTCCTTCTTGTGCTGATCAAGCTTCTGTTGCAGTTGTGGGACGGTGGAGCGATCGCGCGTGTTGCGAATGTCGCCCTCCGTACCCTTGATCTGCTTCTTGCAGGCTTCAACGCGTTCGTCGGCGCTGGTCCATGGGCGCTGCTTGTCGACCAAGTGGCGTGCGAGTTGATCGGCAAGGTCGTAGCGTGGCTGCCCTTCGTGGGCGGGGCCCGAGATGATCAGCGGCGTGCGCGCTTCGTCGATCAGGGTCGAATCGACTTCGTCGACGATGGCGAACTCGCGATAGCGCTGGACCTGCTGGGCGGCGCTCTTCTTCATGTTGTCGCGCAGGAAGTCGAAGCCGAATTCGCTGGTTGTGCCATAGGTGACATCGCACGTATACATCTGCCGTTTCGATTCTTCCGGCTGCATGTGCATTGGGTGGATGGCGCCGACGGTCAAGCCCAGGGCATGGAAGAACGGGAAGGTCCAGTCGCGGTCGCGCTGCACGAGGTAGTCGTTGACGGTGACGACATGCACCTTCCAACCATCGAGCGATGCAAGGTATGACGCGAGCGGCGCGACAATCGTCTTGCCTTCGCCCGTCTTCATTTCGGCGATCGCGCCCTGGTGCAGCACCATGGCGCCGATGAGCTGCACATCGAAGGGCCTGCTTCGGAAGGGCGGCTTGCTCTCGGGGAAGAGGTCGCGCACCGCGCCATAGATCGCATGGGGCACAGGCATGTGCTTCCACGCGGGCACTGGTTCGGCGTTGCCCAGCAAGAGGCCTTCGGGTGGCGCGGGCTCGGCGGCGTCCATCTCAGCTTTGGTCTTGAGATAGAGCTCGCGCACATCGCTTGGCAGCTTGTCGGCGGGGAACTGATCAGCGAACTTTGGGTTGAAGATATTGCGGATGCCGACGTGGCGATCCATGGCTTCGCGCGCGACGGCGAAGGCCTCAGCCATCACGTCATACGCCTTGGACCCGCCCTTGAGTTTCGTGCGGAGTTCGGTGGTCTTGGCCCGCAGCTGTTCGTCTGTCAGCTGGCGGATGGTCGGTTCCATCGCGTTGATCTCTTCAACGCGCTGGACATAGCGCTTGACGACGCGCTCGTTGCGCGTGCCAAAGAGTTTGTTGATGAGCGGTCCAACAATCGGGATGTCTTGGCTGGCCATGGTGGCCTCCGTGATGCAACGTCATGTCGACGCACGCAGGGCATCGACAACATGAAAGTGACTTCGCGACATGTGGCGGACAGCGCCGCCGCAGAACATCGCGGGACAGATTGATCAGAGATAAGGTGGATCTGGCGCGTGGGGCGCGCATGGCGCGCAGTCAGGCCAACGCGGGCGGAGGCGTCGCGCACAGATCAAGCCGATCGCGCAGAGCTTCGCACAGGCGATACGACACCGGCGCTGAACGCTGGCGGGCCAGGATGGCGTCGGTGGGCGCGATGGCTGCCTCGTCCAGATCCGCAGCTGGGCGAATGTCTGCCAGCACCGGGGCGCGGGAGGCTTCGACCAGGGCGGTCTGCACGCGGACGAAGGGCCCGGCGGACCAGCTGGCGACCACTGCGGGCAATAGCGCCGCCACGAGCAGCAATGCCGCCAGCCGCTGGGGGCTCGCCGCCTGCTCGGGGGACTGGCTTCGATGGTCTGCCTGGGTGGTCACGTTCGAAGTGTATCGTCCACATCCCCACAGGAGGCAACATCAACCAGACCCCGCAGCAAACTTGGCGAAGCCCCCGGCATGGCGTCCCGATCCAGCGGTTCGGCGCGGTCTCGTCGACGATCGACCTGGCACAGTTGCAGGCCCCGCTTGTGGGGGCGGCGGGCCTGCTGATCGTGGCGGACCAGCAGACGAGCGGGCGGGGCACCCGTGGGCGGGCCTGGCAGAGCCCTGCTGGCAGCCTGGCGGTGACCTTTGTCGGACCTGGAATCGGGCGTCCGGAGCTGGGGCTGCTGGTTGGGATGGCTGCCGTGAACGCGATCGGCGACATGCTTGAGGCACTTGGGGCGGCGACCCGTCCTCGGCTTCGCTGGCCCAACGACGTGGTGGTGGCGGTGGGAACCGGATGGGCCAAGGTCGCCGGATGCCTGACCCAAGTGGTCGGAAAGCCCGGATCGACCACGATTCTGGCCTCTGTGGGGATCAACGTGAATAACGACCCAGGCCAACTCGGGGCGGGGCTTCGGACGCCGGCGGCCTCTCTACGCCAGGTTGCAGGGCAGGATATTGACCCGGTTCAGCTGGCCGATTGCCTGGCAGACAACCTGAAGGAGGCGGTGCAGGCGCCGTTGCATGTCGAGGTGCTGGCCCGAGCGGAGGCGATGCTGGCGGCGTTGGGTGAAGTGGTCACGGTGCGTGGGCCTGGCGGGCTGGTTGGCGGCAGGGTGCTTGGCTTGTCGCCGGATGGCGGGCTCCGGCTCAAGTGCGCTGACGAGCGCGAGGAAGTCGTGCGGTTCTCTGCGGAGATCATTGATCCGGCGCGCGAATGCTCGGATGATGCCGAGTGAGCGGAAGCGAGCAGCCAAACAACGTGCAATGCACGGGCTGCGGGGGCGTTGAACCGAGCGGGGGGCAATTCGGAGGTCGGCATGGCGCCATTGCGTCCCCTGGATCCGGAGCGCTTTGGCCCGCGCGAAGCAAAGCACCTGCTGTTGCGCGCGGGGTTTGGCGGCTCGCCAGCCCAGTTGCGTCAATTGGTGAACTGGGGCTTGGCGGCGTCGGTCGAGCGTTTGCTTGATATGGATGGGGCGCATGGCACGCCCCCGCCGCGTGCTGATGAATTTGCGAGTGACATCATCACGGCACTCGACGAAGCCGGGCGCATGCAGCTGCGCGAAGCGCGTCGGAACCAGAATGAAGATGCATTGGATCGGTTTCGCATGCGCCGCCAGCAGATGCAGCGCCAGGATCGCCAGCAGATCAAGTTGATGCAGCAGTGGTGGCTCACTCGCATGATCGAGACGACGCGCCCGCTTGAAGAGAAGATGACGCTCTTCTGGCATGGGCACTTCGCGACGAGCTATCGCACGACTGAAAACAGCTATCACATGTTCTTGCAGAATCAGTTGTTTCGCACACACGCCCTCGGACGGTTTAGCACATTGCTTGCGGGCATCGTGCATGATCCCGCAATGCTGCGCTATCTCAACAACCATCAGAATCGCAAGCAAGACCCCAATGAGAATCTGGCTCGGGAGCTGATGGAACTGTTCTCACTTGGCGATGGCCATTATTCGGAGCGCGATATTCAGGAAGGCGCCCGAGCGCTCACCGGCTATAGCTTCGAAGGCGACTCGTTCGCGTTCAATGCGCAGGCACACGATTCGGGTCACAAGAAGATTCTTGGGCGTGGCGGACCTTTTGATGGCGACGACTTCGTGCGCGTGATTCTCGAGCAGCCCGCGTGTGCCGAGTTCATCTGCCGAAAGCTGTACCGATTCTTCGTGTCGGGTGTTTCCGAAGATGGATTCGTCACTGCACAAATGGCGCGCACACTTCGATCCTCACAATATGCACTGCAGCCGGTGCTGCGCGAACTGTTCTTGAGTGAACACTTTTACAGTGATGCTGCCGTGGCGCAACGCATCAAGAGTCCAGTGGAGTTGGTCGTGGGTGCGATTCGATCGCTGGAAACACCGGTGCGCGACCTGGGGGTGCTTGCGGACGCGATCGAAGTCATGGGACAGGATCTGTTCTATCCGCCCAATGTCGCGGGGTGGCCTGGCGAGCGCGCGTGGATCAACACGAGCACCCTGTATGCGCGCCAAAACATTCTGACGTTTCTGCTCGCGGGGATTGGCCCCTTCGCCAAGCCACGCCATGCTCGGATGCGGTTTGACACGCAGGCATATGCAAACCGCCTGCAGCACAACGTTGTTGATGACGCGATGTTGGACCACTTGCTGTCGCTCGATCCTGACCCGGCGCAGCGCCAAGCCATCGGCGAAGCGCGCTCATTGCAAGACAAACTGCTTTTGATCACAGCAATGCCGGCCTATCAGTTGTGTTGAAGGAGACTGGTGATGCATGAAACACGCGCATGGACCCGAAGGCGATTCCTGCAGGATGGCCTGGTGCTTGCCTCGGCGGCAGCGACGCTACCCCTGTTCCTGCAACGCTCGGCATTCGCACTCGCACCGAGCGGTGCGCCCGGCACGCCTGATGAACGTGTGCTGGTGGTGGTGCAATTGAGCGGCGGTAACGATGGCCTCAACACCGTGATTCCATTTGGCCAGAATGCGTACTACAACGCACGTCGAGGCATTGCGATTGCACAAAGTGAGACCCACGTTCTTGATCGGCAACATGGCATCGGCTTGCACCCCGCGATGGGCGACCTCAAGAGCTTGTATGACGATGGCTTGCTCGGCATCGTGCAGGGCGTGGGCTACCCCAACCCAGATCGATCGCACTTCACATCGATGGATGTGTGGCACACTGCGTCCACCGAATCGCGGCGTGCGGGCTGGCTTGGTCGCTACTTTGATGCGCAGTGCGCCGGCTCGCCTCGAAATGATGCAACGCAACTAGTGGCATCTCCGCTCAGTGGTGTCGCGTTGGGCCGGCGCGCACCACTGGCGATGGAAGGCAAGCAGTATCAACCCATCGCCTTTGAAGATCCGCGGCTGTTGGCGTGGGCGGGCGGAGCGCAGAATGCGGATCTCGCAGACGCGTATGGGCACATGTTGCCACAAGCGCCTGCATCCGATGACGAATCTCCTGATGCGTTCCTGACGCGGACTGCGCTTGACGCACAGGTCTCGAGCGAGGCAATCCGCGCAGCTGTCGCCAATCGCCCGGGCGCGAGCTATCCGCGTTCGCCCCTGGGACAACAGCTTGCGATGGTTGCATCGATGGTGCATGCCGAGTTGCCGACCCGGGTGTACTACGTATCAATGTCCGGGTTTGACACACATGCAGCGCAAGGCGGGGCAGCGGGCCAGCACGCCAACCTGTTGCGCCGGTTTGCCGAGGCAATTCGGGCGTTTTACAGCGACCTGCGGGCCATGGGCCAAGATGGTCGCGTGCTGACAATGGTGTTTTCTGAGTTCGGGCGTCGTGTTGCGCAGAATGCAAGCAACGGGACGGATCATGGCGCCGCGGCACCGATGTTCTTGCTTGGCCCGATGGTCAGGGCAGGCGTGCTGAGCGAGCACCCATCCCTGACGGATCTGGACGATGGCGACCTGAAGTTTCGTGTTGATTTCCGCTCGGTCTACGCAACGGTGCTCGACACCTGGCTCAAGGCTGATGCGAATGCTGTGTTGGGGCAACGCTTTGTGCGCGCGCAGGTGCTTCGGCGCGGCTAGCGCTTGGCGGCTGGCTTGTGCATGATGAAGAGATAGTTGAACCCACGCAGGTAGTAGTTGCCTTCTTCGGCGGCCTTGTGCCAGTTGCCTCGCTGCAGTTTTTCGTTGTGGCGCACAACGGCGATGATGTCGATCGAGTCAAACCGCTGGCACAGCATGCCAAAGAGCTTAAACCCGATTGGCATGAATGGCTTGCCTTTTCGAAATGAGTCGCTGACATAGAGCGCCATGTGTCGATCGGGCTTGAGCACGCGATCGATCTGCCCAATTACTTGCTCCATTGCGCTGTAATACGCATTGGGCCGATCATCTTTCGCCAGCTCGCACGCGTCGAGCTTGCCGATGCATGCAGGATCATCTGAGTAGTCCACGTGCGTTGAGTAGGGCGGATCGACGAAGACGAAGTCGGCCTTGGCGTCTTCGAGAGGCAACTTGCGCGCATCGGCGCGAAAGATATCCTTCCGCGAAGGCGCGAGGTCATAGCCCAGCGCGCGCCGCCCCAGGTCGCGCGCGACGTCGATGGTCGTGCCCGAGCCGCACATTGGATCGATGACAAGCCACTTGGGCTTGGTGTAGCGCTGTAGCAACTGCCAGATCACCCAACTCGGTGTGGCGCCAACATAGCGCTTGTCGCCTTGCATGCCTTCGCCATAGTGCTGAGACGGGTATTCCCAAAGGGTTGTGGTGAAGATGCGCAGCGGCGGTTTGCGCTCGCGCGCTTGGCGCGCTCCGCTTCGTGCGCCTGGGGCGCCCTGTGCGCGCGATCGACCCGGAGGTCGATTCATGCCAGGGCGCTTTCAATGGCCTTGATCAGCAACGGAAGTACATCCGAGGCGGGTTTTGCGACACGAGCGCCGGCCGCGTGTTTGTGCCCGCCCCCACCAAAGCTATGCGCGATCATGTTGACATCGACTGGATGGTCGCCCGCCTTCGAGCGCATGCTGATGCGCGTGAGGCCGGCCTCTGGCTCATAGAGCAAGGCCGCGACGCGCACATCACCAACGGCTTGCGGCAGGTCGATCAAGCCACCGGTTTCATCAAGATTGGCACCGGACTCGGCGAAATCGGTATGGCGCAGGACCATGACCGCTGCACGTCCGCCTGCGATGTACTGCAGATTGTTGAGCGCCCGCTGCGCAAGAAGCAGACGCTGCGGGCGATCGGATTGCTCGGTGCGCTGGTAGAGCGCGTTTTGGTTCACGCCCGCATCGAGCAGATCGGCGGCGAGACGCATCGTTGATGGCAAAACCGATGGATGGCGGAACCATCCCGTGTCCGTCGCGATGCCGAGATAGATTGGCTCGGCGACATCCGTCGGCAATGCCGATGCGCTCGACACATTGAGCAGGCGCATGACAACGTCAGCAACGATCTGGCAGGCCGCGGGCATGGCGCCATCGATGAGTCGCTCGCTGGCCATCTCTGCGTTGCCGTTGATGTGATGATCAATGATGATTGTTTGGTCAGCGCGCTGGCGCACGAACTCGGCAGCGGGCCCAAGCTGCGACCATGACCCAGTGTCCACGACAACAATGCAATCGGGCTCGCCTCTCATCGCTTGCCCGGGCCCCTCGGGTGCGGCGAGCACGATTTCATCTGTTTCCGCCAGGCCTCGCAGTGCATTTGAGAGCGGGGGATATAGCACCGGCGTTGCTGTCACTCCAACGCGGCGCAACGCACGAGCGAGCGCAAGGCAGGATCCGAAGGCATCGCCATCAGGTTTGGTGTGGGTGAGGATGAGGACATTGCTGCACGCGCGGAGGCGATTGACCACGGCTGCAGCATCCGCATTGCCAAGAAATGCAGCAGGTTGCTTGGAGGGGGATGTTGTTGTGGATGGCGCGGTCATGACACGACCTCCTGCGGGGTGCGATTGATCGCCATGGTACGCGTGCGACCGACATCGCGCAGGATCTGGTCCACAAGTGATTCGATACCGTCAAACTTTGCTTGATCGCGGAGGAAGTGGTGCAGTTGAAGCCGAATGCTCCAACCGTACTCGGGTTGCCCATGTGTCGGCCATGCCCAATCGAGCACATGTGCCTCGAGCGTGCGCACGGGGGCGTCGAACGTGGCGCGCGGCCCAACATGAATTGCTGCGGCGCGCTGCGTGCCATCGGGGAGATGCGCGACGCCGGCGTAGACTCCGTCGCGCGGCAAGAGCGAGCGCGTTTGAACGTTGGCGGTTGGAAACCCGATTTCGCGCCCGCGCCGATCGCCGCGCACGACTTCACCCGTGAGTTCATACGGTCGGCCCAGGAGCCGTTCAACGTCGTCGACACGCCCGTGCGTCACAAGCCAGCGCGCCATGCTTGATGACGCGCGGACCATCGACTGATCGGAGAGCGCGGTTTCGACGGGCGGCACGACCTCGACGTCGAAGCCATGCTCCGCGCCGAGCGCTGCCAAGGTGCCAACGTCGCCCGCACGATCATGTCCGAAGCGAAAGTCCTCGCCCTCAACAATGGCGATCGGCTTGTGCTGCGCGCACATTGCCGCGACGAAGGCCGCGGGGGTTTGCTGCAACAATTCAGGCGTCGGCTCGAGACGCACGACTTGATCAGCGCCAAGCTCATGCAGCCAGCGCTCGCGCTGTGCGAAGGTGGAAAGCCGCGCCGGCGCCCGCGATGGCGCGAGCACCGTCATGGGGTGCGGGTCGAAAACCAGGGCCTTGACCAATGGGCCCTCGGGATGCGCGCTCGCACGCGTGCGGGCGCACCGGATCAATGCGGCATGGCCCAGGTGGACGCCGTCAAAGCTGCCAATGGTCAGTACGGATGGCCTTGCCGAGTCGCGCATGGCCCCCACGATAGGCGACGGCGGGGCTCGGACCAAGCGAAGGGAAGGAAAACCGCTACGCTCGCCATCATGCATGCGCACACCCCCACGCTGAACGACGCGGCCCACGGGGCCCGCGGCACCCGCTGGCTATTGGTTGTCGCGGCGCCCATCGAGGCGGAGGCGATTGCGAGCGCCCTAGGTGGACAGGCCGTGCCCGGCTATTGGGACCTGCGCACACTGTCGGATCGCTTTGACATTGTCGTCAGTGGTGTGGGCAAGGCGAACGCAGCGGGCGCCACGGCGGCGGTGCTCAACTCACGCGTACATCGCGGCGTAGTCAGTCTTGGTGTCGGCGGAGCCCTGCTCGATACAAGTGGTGCGCCCTGCGCCAACGTGCTGGAGGCGGTGGTGGCGACACAGAGTCTCTTTGCAGATGAAGGCATTGAGCGCGATGATGGATGGTCCACAATTGCATCACTTGGTTTCCCGCCCTGCGCCGGCTTGGCGGGTGAACCTGAGACAGGCGTGCAATGCACGTCGACACTGGTGGAATCGTTGCGCCGGCTGGCCCACCACGTTGGACCCATTGCAACCGTGTCCACATGTTCGGCGACGGACCACAGCGCGCATGCCGTGCGGGCGCGAACAGGCGCGATCGCGGAGGCGATGGAGGGCGCTGCGGTCGGGGTCGCGGCTCGTCGGGCCTGGTGTGCCCAGGGTGGCGATGGCCCGTGTCCATTCGTCGAGGTCCGCGTGATGAGCAACCTGACCGGTTCCGCGGGTGGCGCCTGGCAACTCAAGGCGGCGCTTGAACGACTGGCTGACCTCGCGCGGGTCTTATAAGCATCAACAATCTGCAGCGTGTGCGCGGACGGGGGGATTGGCGCGGGCCTGTGCGGGCGCTCCCAAGGGTTGGATCGGGCCCGCCTCAACCGGGCGGGGGACAGGGTCGATGCTCCGAAGGCACGACGTCGCGCCGGCGAGGCGGCGGGCGGTCGTGGTCTGGTTTGGGGTACTCGTCCATGGCGTTTGGCATGCTCAAGGGCAACCTGTCACCGATCGCGATCGACTTTGGTGTCGCGTCGCTCAAGGTGTTGCAGATCACGGGAGACGATCCCCCGCAGATGGTGTGCGCTGCGCAGCTGCACACGCCCGACGAATTGTTGGGCGACGACGCGGGACGGATGAGCTTCCAGTTGCAAGGGCTTGGCAAGCTACTGCGCGCCGGATCGTTCAAAGGCAAGCGCGCGGTGTGTTCGATTCCTGCTACCAATACGTTCGCGCACATGTTTCTTGTGCCGGCGACGGGCATGTCGGCCAGCGAGGCGGTCCGTCAGCAGTTGGTCACCACGGCTCAGCTTGATCCGCGCCAGCTCATCCTGCGCGATATCGAGGTGGCGGAGGTGGTCCGTCGGAATGGCAAGTTCAAGGCGATGCTGTGCATTGCCATGCCCCGCGACATCGTCATGCAGCACATGGATGCGATTCGGCGGTGCAAACTCGAAACGGTGGGCGTGCACTCCGAGCACCTTGCACTCGCGCGGGCGTTTGATCCGATTACGCAGCGCGCCGAGGACGAGGACTTGCACAGTCTGTACATCGATCTGGGGTACGGGCGCACGAAGGTGATCCTTGCGAAGGGTGGCGACCCGGCTGTCGCCAAGACCGTCCCGATCGGTGGGCGCGACTTGGATGTCATCGCGGCGCGGCTCAATAGCGGCTCGATCGCGCAAGCACGCGCAGCGCGTCGCGCAGGCGGCGAGGCGGACCCTGCCTTCCCCGGGCACTGGCCTGAGCTGTACGCACACTTTGCGGCGGCGGCACAAATGAGTGCAGATGCCGCGGAGCAGATGGAACTGGAAGGCGGCGGGACCGCAACGGCAACCATGGAAGACCGGCGCGTGGGCGGAATGCCCGAGCATCACACGCCTGTGCCCGAAGTGGATGCCGAGTCGATGACCAGCGCGCCGAAACCGCCAGCGTGCGAAGCACTGCGCACACTGACTGAAGAAGCAGCGCTCGCGATCTCGTATCACCAACAGTTGTTCCCTGGGCAGAAGCTTGGGCGCTGCGTGTTGGTCGGGGGCGAGGCGCGGCAAGTCGGGTTGTGCCAGCATCTGGCCGCGGCACTTGAACTGCCCTTTGAGGTGGCGAACCCAATCGGCATTGTGGATCACAGCGGCGCTCGCTGCGTCGAGGTTTCTTTTGAGGAGCCACAGCCCGGCTGGGCGGTGCCGCTCGGATTGTGTGGGTCTGCGACAGACCTGTAGTGGGAGGGACGACGATGAAAGGCGCACAGGGCAAGCGATCAGACAGCAGCTTTCTGCCCGAAGACTATCTGAAGAAGAAGGCGGAGCGCCGCACGAACAGCATCGCCGTGGTGCTCTTCGTCGTCGTCACCTTTGGTGTTGTTGGCGCGTTCTTCGTGACCAATCGGCAATGGCATGACGTTCGCCAGTACCAGAAGTCGGTCAACGTCCGTTTTGCCAAGGCTGCGGAGGACATCGAGCGTTTGAAGGCGCTCGAGGAGCAAGGCGACCAACTGCAGGAGAAGGCCGAGCTGACGATGGTGCTCATCGAAAAGGTGCCGCGCACCCGTCTGCTAGCCGAACTGATCAATCGCATGCCCAAGGAAATGAAGCTGATGGAGCTCGAAGTCCAAAGCGAGCGTTTGGACAAGCCGTTGAGCCTCAAGCGGGCCAAGCGCAAGGCGGCCCAACCCGACAAGGGATCGAGCTTGACCAAGAAGCAGCGCACGGGGAAAGGGCCCAAGGAGAAGAGCGACGAACCGCCGCCGGTAATGGCGCCGCGATACGACACGAGTGTTGTGATCCTCGGCGTTGCGCCGCACAACACCGAAGTGGCGCGGTACCTCTCAGGCCTGCAAGCGTGCGACCTTCTGACCGACGTGGAGCTGGTCTCGACGGAGAAGACGACCATCAAGGAGCGCGAGCTGGTGAAGTTCCGCATTGAGGCGGAGCTGCGTCCGGGGGTGGACGCTCGCAGCGTGGAACCGCTCAAGGCGCGCCGTGAAGGCGATCCGTTCCGACTCGACACAGACGAGCCGGCCGCGCCGAGCGTCGACGTCGGCAAGGTTGATCTGTGGGAGGGCAAGCGATGAAACTCGGAATCCGTGAAATCATCTTCCTGCTGGTGTTGTTGGCCATGCCGATCTCGTCGTACTGGTTTGTGTTCAAGCCGCAGAACGTGGAGATCAGCGAAGCCAAGCAGGAAATCGAGCACAAGGAGCGGATGCTGCAGAAGCTCGATGCGGCGACGTCGCAGGCGACGGACCTGGAGCGCGCCAACTCCAAGATCGCAGAGAAGATCAAGCTGATCGAGGAGCGCCTGCCCAGTGACAAGGAAGTGGACGTCATCCTGAAGCAGATCGCCGAGATCGCTCAGGCGCAGAAGCTGACGATCACGAAAGTGGCTGCCAAGCCTGCGCTGAAGAGTTCGCGGTTCATGGAGAAGCCTCTTGAGATGACCATCGAGGGCAACTTCGACAACTTCTACACGTTCCTCCTGGACGTGGAGAAGCTCGACCGCATCACTCGCGTGCCAACCTTGGCACTCGAGCGCTCGTCGGCCAATGACGGCAGCATGGGCGCCAAGTTCACACTGAGCATCTATTTCGAAGCAACGAAAACAGTGGCGGAGGCCAGGCCATGAGTCGTTTGCCAAGTCAGGAAACACCAACGATCCCGAAGCTGCCGGACATCCCGAAGCTGCCGGACAAAGACAAGAAGCTCTCGGGCTCAACCGGCGCCCTCACCTTGTCTGACGGCGAGGAACACAGCGGCGGCCTGTTGAACTCATTGGGCGGGGCCGGCTCGGGTGAGCCCATCGTTGCGCGGAATGAGAGCCGCACTGGCATCTTGCTTCTGCTGGCGATCATCATCGCCGCCGGCGGCATCCTGTACACCATGCGGCGCATGGGAATGTCGGCGCACCTCGAGAAGCTCGATGTGAAGATCGACTATCCGCTCGACGAATCGCCGGGCCTGGATCCGGAAGAGCGCGATCGCCTGCTCAAGGAACTCGAAGAGAGTGGACGCATCATTCAGGTTGCGCTGCAGGACCTGAAGATGAATCCCTTTGCCTGGGAAGGCGCCAAGGCGGTCGACCCGGGCGAGGATCCGGAAGTGGCCAAGGCGCGCGAGGCCGCTGAGCGCGCCCGCGTTGCTCTCGAGAAGCGCCAGCGCGAGATCGAGCTCGCCGCGGACAAGCTCGAAGTGCGCTCGATCATGGGTGGGCGCACGCCACTGGCGAACATCTCAGGCGACATCGTTCGCGTGGGTGATGTCATCAACGACATGTTCGAGGTGATCGAGATCAAGACGCGCACAGTCGTGCTCAAGGTGGACGACAAGTTCCTGGAAATTGGCGAGTTCGACGACGAAGAGTAAGGCGGACCTGCTGTGGGGCGATTCGATATCGATCGACTGTTGGATGAGTTGGAGCGTCCGGAAGGCACACCGGCGCCCACCGATCCTGCGCCGACCCCGGATGACCACGCCTTGCCCGCGAACGCGGGTGGCGAACCATCGACGGCACTGTCGCGCAATGTCCAGTCAGGCGGCGTGCTTGCGACCCAAGGCGGGTCTACAGGCCGCGAGGGCGCTGAAGGCGCTATCGAGTTGGCCAGCAACATCGCCGGCGGCCAGGGAGCGTTTGACGAGCGCCTGAAGCAACAGTTGGTCCACAGCGGCGTGGCGGACGCACGCCAGATTCAGCTCGCCGAGAGCGTGCTGCGGCAGTCGCCGGGCGTCGACCTCGTAAGCGTGCTCGTCGAACAGGGCGTGAACGAGCAGGCGCTGCAGAAGCAGATTGCAGTCGTCCGCCACTTTGACTTCCAGCGTCTTCCGGAGGACCAGATCGAGCGCCTTGTCGACCCGGAGCTGGTGGGTCAGCTTGGGATTCAGTACTGCCAGGAGCATGAACTTATTCCAATGCGGCGCGTCGATGGACGCCTGGTGATCGGCACGTCGCATCCAGATGACGTCTTTGCACTCGACGACGTGCGCCTGCGTCTGAATGCGCGTTCAATCCGCGTGGTCGTGATCCCGGGGCCCGATATTCGCGATGCCCTACACGCACTCGATCGTGAAACAGAAGATACGTCCGTCGATGTCGACGCGATTCTGTCTGACATTGACGAAGACGATGTGCAGGTCGAGGCTGCGTCGACGGAAGAGGTCGACCTGGAGCGTGAGGCCGCCGAGTCGCCTGTTATTCGCTATGTGAACTACATCATTCAACAAGCCGTGAAAGAGGGCGCAAGCGACATTCACATCGAGCCTGGCGACAAGTCGCTCAAGGTGCGCTTCCGCATCGACGGCATCCTTTTTGACGCGATGCAGCCCCCGCCACGCATGTCGGCAGCCATTACGAGCCGCCTGAAGATCATGGCGAACCTCGACATTTCCGAGCGCCGCATGCCACAGGACGGGCGCATCCGCTGCTCCGTGCAGGGGCGCAAGCTTGACTTGCGTATGTCGACGCTGCCCAACGTGTCAGGCGAAAAGACCGTGATGCGTATTCTGGACCAGAAGTCGATTCATGTGGATCTCGATGACCTTGGGTTTGGTCCTGATGCACTGGTGCTCTGGAAGAAGCAAATCTCCCAGCCGCACGGCATCGTGCTTGTCACAGGCCCCACGGGCTCTGGTAAGACGACAACGCTGTATGCATCACTGCGCCAAATGGACAAGAAGTCACTCAACATCTCCACCGTTGAGGACCCCGTTGAGTATCACATGGATGGCGTCACGCAGACGCAGATGCATGAACGAATTGGCTTCACGTTCGCTTCGGCACTGCGCGCCCTGCTGCGTCAGGACCCCGACGTCATCATGCTTGGCGAAATCCGTGACATCGAAACCGCAACCATCGCCATTCAGGCCTCACTCACGGGCCACTTGGTGCTGAGCACGTTGCACACGAACGATGCACCGTCGGCGGTCACGCGCCTGGGCAACATCGGCGTCGAGGGCTTCCTGATTGGCGCCGCCATCAATGCGGTGCTGGCCCAGCGCCTGGTGCGGCGCATCTGCTCGCATTGCAAGGCGCCGGCACAGGCGACCGAAGAAATGCTGGAGTTCCTGACGATGCAGGGCATCGATGCCTCATCCGTCTTCGCCGGGCAGGGCTGTGAGCGTTGCCGCAACATCGGGTACTCAGGGCGCGCAGGCATCTATGAGATGCTCGTCATCGACGACCACATGCGCGATGTGATTGCGCGTACGCCGAACGTGAGCGAGTTCCGGCGCATTTGCATCGATCGCGGCATGGTCACCCTGCGCGAAGATGGTTTCCGCAAGGTGCGCCA
>JAGQOH010000062.1 GCA_020427635.1 Phycisphaerales bacterium | reverse complement strand
AGGCGACGCCTCCCGCTCCAATGGCGACCGTGGCGCCGCGATCGCCGCCTATCGCCGCGCCGTCAGCGCCGATCCCAATAACGTCGACGCGCTCTTCAAGCTCGCCTACGAGCTCGACCTCGCGGGCGAAGAAATGGAAGCTATCTCGCTCTACGAGCGCGCCTGCGAGCGCCCGCCCGCGCCGGTCAACGTGCTCATCAACCTCGCAGTGCTCTATGAAGACATGGGCGACTATCGCAAGGCCGAGAAGTGCCTGCGCCAGGTGCTCGACACTGCGCCGAATCACCCCCGTGCGCGCCTGTTCTTCAAGGACGTCACCGCCTCGCGCGACATGTTCATCGACGAAGAGCACGACCGCGATCTCGCCAAGCGCAGCGCGCTGCTCGATACGCCTGTCACGGACTTCGAGCTTTCCGTCCGCGCCCGCAACTGCCTCAAGAAGATGAATATCCGCACGTTGGGCGATCTGCTCCGCGTGACCGAAGCCGAGCTCATGGGCTACAAGAACTTTGGCGAAGCGTCGCTGCTCGAGATCAAGCAGATGCTCAACGCCAAGGGCCTGCGCCTGGGCCAGGGCCTGGAAGAGCAGCACCGCCGCCTCCGCGCCCGCGTCGCCGAGCAATTCAGAGGTCAAGGCAACGAGCAGGTGCTCTACAAGAGCGTCTCCGACCTGGGCCTCTCGGTCCGCGCACGCAAGGCCCTCCAACTCCTCGGCATCCACACGCTGGGCGATCTCGCCGCCCGCACCGAGGCCGAACTCATGGGCGTCAAGAACTTTGGCGCGACCTCGCTCGACGAAGTGAAGATCAAGCTGCAAGAGCACGGCTTGGGCCTGCGCGAACTGGCGTTCTGAGCGCGCCTAGAAGTCACGACCCCGGTAGCCCCAGGGGGCACTGCTGAAGTAGACCCCCCGCGGCGAAGGGACTGCGTGCGCCCCCGGACCCCACACCGTGCCCCACCAGGGTGCTGCCAATGGCGCAACCGCATCGCGCACGCGCACTCTGGCGACGTGACCGTCACAGAAGCCGACATTCGCCTTGCTACTTGGCGGCGCACTTGCGGCTTCATGCGGCGGTGCAAAAATCCCGTCCTTGCCGTGCCAATCGGCCGGTTCGTACAGTGCCACCTTACCGCTCGGCGTCTTGACTTCATGCACGCCAACGCGTTTGCGGAAGTCATCTGGATTCGACCGTTCCTCGGGGGTCAGCGCCGGGTCCCAGAGTTCCGCGCGCGTCACAAGCGCCAGGCTGTACCGAAAGCTGAACACCGACGCCTCACCGGGATACGAAGTCAGCCATGACCCCGCCACGGTGCCTGACTCCGGCTGACTCAGGAAGTACGAAAGCACGATGGGGCAAGACACGCCCTCGTTGAACTCAAGCTCATGCCCGCCGGTGACCGCATTGCCCAGCGCATAGTGCCATCCCGTGACGTTGTCGACCACGGTATCCGCGTACAGCGCAGATGCCACCGTGAACCCGTGCGGATCGAAGAACTTGGGCTCGTCGCCCGGCCCGAGCAGGTTCGCCCAGGTGCCCCCGTTTGACGCCGACGCGGACGCATGAAGCAGCAAGGCCTGCTTGAGTCCCGACATGCACTTGGAGACATCCGCTTGCGACCGCGCTCCGCGCAATGCCGGCACCGTGATCGCCACCAGAATCGCAAGCACAGCGACCACGGCAAGGACCTCGATGAGCGTGAAAGCGCTCCGCCGGCTGGCGAGACAATGCGAACTCCTAGTAGGCCATTCGAATGCCGCACCATCCCTGACGCGTAATCTGGTGAACAGCCCATCCATCACAGTCTGCGTCCCACGTGAGGATCATCGTGAATACGAATGAGTCACCTCGCTCCACCTTGACAAGAAACTGCGCAAGCGCGCAAACCACCGATTCCCTTGCCTCAACGATATCACCCAATGCGCGTATCGGCATGCGGAGCCGAAAGAAGCCAACCCCGGGTGCGGTTGCAGGCAGTTCAATGCAACCTCTTCCGACCTCTGTGCGAAGTTGGTCCTCTGAACGAACAAGCATAACTCGAAGGCACGCGTTGCCTTCGCTGAACGATATTCCAACAAGTCGGCCGCCGTCTCGGAGCGTGCGACTCACCGTCTCTGCAAGCGCATCGCTCGGCTGAGCGCCAGTTACTCCCTGTTCCGCCATCCACTCTTCCAGACCCTTCCAGCGCGGGTCACTGGGTGCAATCCATCGCTCACACCGCTCTACATCAACGTGCCTCACATACACAGACGGATCCGATGCCCCGCGAGCCTCTAGCTCATCTGACAGCCAATCGATCAAACGCCCGCGCCGATAGGAATCAACCGGAACAGTCTCTACCAGAAGCCCTTCGAGCGCAGATCTGATCAGCGCTCCATCGACCGGTTGAAAGGGTATCACATTCCACGCAGCCAACGCTGATTCTTTCGCCTGCTCCAGCAAGCGTCGCTGCTCATGTGCAGCACGCTCTTCTCTTGAACTCCCCAGTGCCGTCCACGCGATCAAGCCAACGACAACTCCGACCAGTGTGCCACTGGCGATCAACAGCACCCTTCGATTTGACGGAATTCGGCTCTTCTTCATTGAATTGAACATGTCGGAGTGCATGGCTGCGGTGGGTTCCCCTCGCCAAGCTGCCTCACGCAGCACCTAGGCTCAATCGACGTGCCGCAGCAATTGCAGGAGTACACCCCGCAAATGAGATCATCACAGCTGGATGTTGAGGGGCAGTATTGCTTCGCCTGTGCCGCGCTCACCACAACCGTCACAGCGACACCACAAGCAACACCGCCACCAAACCACAGCTTGCTCACGCGCTTGCGCATTCTAGTTCTCCTTCACTTGAAGTCTTCCAGCCCATCGAACCGCATCCAACTGCAGCACAAGTTCATCCGCATGCTGCCCCTGAGCATTCTCCCCTCCAAACACAATCGTCGAATGGTCAAGGACCCCCACCTGCATCGGCTCCTCCGCTCCGAGCTTGAAGAGCGCCGCGCTTCTCACTCGCTGCTCGTACACCGGATCAATCGCCAGACGCAGGTTTCCGTCAGGACCTTGTTGCACCTCCGCACGCTCAGGCCAACCCGCAAAGACAGGCCGAACATCGCCCTGTACCTCTGCCCAGGCAAGCGCCCGCCCATTCGCGAACACTGCAGCTGTGCTTCGAACTTCGTCATCAACTGGCCCAGGCCTGGCGACAACCTGCACTGTGCGCTCGCCCCACCCGCCAATCCGGAATGGACCCTTGTCCCCCTCCGACAACTGAACACAACCGCATGAGAGTTCTATCGAATCAATCGTGATGCTTCGAAGCGGATGCCGGTTTCGAACGGTGATCGTAATCATGGCATCTTGCCCGACGACAAGCGCAGTCGACGGCCCCTCGACATCCATGCTCACGCCCGTCGGCAACGCGAAGAACACTGCCGCACCCGCGACCACCATGCCGCCCGCGATGAGCATCGCCCGCGCCATGAGCAAAACATACCCCCCCCCCCCCACAAGTTTGCAAGTGGCTTCTCAAGTTTTTCTAATGAACCACCTTCTTGGGGTGGGCAATGTTGGACGGCCGGGACCCTGCCTGCGACAATCCCCCCGTGACCCACCAACCCGGGCTGTTCACGGATGAGCCGGCCCCGCCCGATCCGCCTGCCGCATCGAGCGCCGATATTGGTGCGCTTCCACAACCCACCATCTCGCGCACCACAGGCCGCTTGCTTGGCGTCGCCCTCGCCCTTGCGATCCTCGCGCCGGCGCTGCTCATCGCTGCCTGCAGTTGGAAGAGCTTCTCTAGTGGCAATGGCGGCTTTGGGCCCGGCGCGCCAAACGACCCCTTCTATGACCCCGCGCGCCACATTGGTGAGCCCACAATCCGCGTGCGCATCGCCCGCGCAGAGCCCACCATCACCATCGACGCCCAGGGCCCAAGCACGACCACACTCCTCACCGTCGCGCCCGCCTTTGCGCCGCACCTGGCAAACACGATCACCGCGCCCATCCAGGTCACGCTTGGCCCCACCGCGTGGCGCATCATCGATGGCCTCGGTGCCACACGCACGATTCCGCGCAAAGACGCGGGCGCGGCGCCGCCACATGCGGACACCCTCACGATCCATGCACCAATGAACACCATACTCTCGTTTGATGGAGCACAGCGCCCTGGCGACATCGTGCTCCACGCCCTGACCGATGCGCCCGGCGCGCAGTCCGCGCTCGCCATTGATGTCGTCGAGCATGTGCCAATCGAGCTCTACCTCGCAGGCGTCGTAGCAAAAGAGCTCTATTCGAGCTGGCATCTCGAAACGTTCAAAGCGCAAGCGATCGCGGCCCGCAGCTATGTGCTGCACGAACGCCGCCGGCGCGCCGCAAATGACGCCTATGTGGACGTCGAGGCCTCCACCCGCAACCAAGCCTACATCGGACACACCACGAACCGCACCGCGCTCCGCGCCGTTGAGCAAACGCGCGGCGTCGTGCTGACCTGGCAAGGACAAGTCTTGCGCGCCTACTACAGCTCCACCGTCGGAGGCCGCGCCGCAAGCGCTGGCGACACATGGCCCACGAGCGCCGGCTTCGAATTCAACGCCGCCGGGCCCATCCAAGCCTCACCCCGCACCGATGTCGACGATTTCTCGCCCCTCTATCGCTGGACGGTCGAGCGCTCGCGCGACGAGCTCTCGCAACGCCTGCGCGCCTGGGCCCAGGCTCAAGGCTCGCTTCTGCGCCAAGTCCAACTGGTGAAACGCATCGAAGTCTCACAGCGCAATGAATACCAGCGCCCCACGCGCTATCGCATCTACGATGACGATGACAAGTGGTACGAACTCTCCGCGGAGGCCCTGCGCGTTGCGTGCAACACATCAACACAAGCCCTTCCGTTCCCATCGAACAAGCAGCGCATCAACAGCTCCGACTTCGACGTTGACACCAAGAGCGACACACTCGTCTTCCGAGGCAGGGGCTTTGGACATGGTGTGGGCATGAGCCAGTACGGCGCTGAAGGCATGGCCCGCGCTGGACTCACCGCCGACGACATTCTCGCGCACTACTACCCCGGCGCCACACTTGAGCGCGCGTACTAGCGCCGAGTGCCCATTGCTGGTTGCGCACTCTTCAAGGCAATACGCGATATTCGTCCGGCACACGCGGGATCAATACCAGAATCGCCTTCATCGGGCGATATGACCGATCGAGCCCACCAAGCATGTACACGCCAAGCTCCTGCGGCCCATCAATTGCAGGCCCAAACACATCTGCATCAATCACCGACTCACTTGACAGCACTTGATACGCCGGCGTCTCTGACTCACGCACTGGCGCCACATCATCGCCCGAGTCGTGTGCCGCTTCTGCCTGCACCCTCGACCAGTCCTCCGCCTCCGGCGCCCCAACAATGATCAGCGCATGTGTTGGCCTCAGGTCCGCCTCAAACGAAGCGCCATCGAGCAAACGCCCTTGCGCCGGCAACGTCAGCGCCGCCCTCGGATCAAACACCGCCCGCGCTGGATCACGCCGAGCCGCCTCGTCAACCTGTACACCGACTTCCGTACGCAACACGGCCCCATCGCTCGTCGGCGCAGCCCACGCACGCGCTACAAACCGTGGCGTACCCGCGGGCATGATCACTTCCCGCCCGTCGACAATCAGCCGCTGACCCGCCGTGACCGACCGCCCGCGCAGCACCTCGGCCCACCCCGTGAGCTGCCCCGCCCACTCGCGTCGCCACGTCAACTTGGGCGGCAATGCCTGATGCATCTCCATCACCTGCTCGATAGGCACCGCAACCACGCGGAACCCGCTGCGCCGAAGCCGCGCACGCGCAGCACCGTCGATTCCAACGGGCTCCGCCTCATACGCCGACAGCACACGCGCCACACGGCGGTCGGTGTCGTCTGTGAGCCATGCGTGATGCTCGAGCCCGACCCGCGCACCGAGCGCCAATGGACGCGTGGCATCCAGCTCGCTTGCTTGTACAAAGCGCAGCCCGTTCACGTCCGTGACATGCGCCTCGGGCGTCGGCTTATCCGCACTGGAACACCCCACGATCGCCGCCGTTGCGCACAACATCGCGCTAAGCAGCCAACCGCGCACGGCTAATAGATCTCACTTGGATGCAAAGAGGTGTCGTTGGCCGTGTCGAATTCATTGATCCGATCGATCATCCGGCGCAAAAGCCCGAAGCCATGCTTCGTGTGTGTAAATGCCAAACGAGGCAGATCGCGGCATTCTGTCTCGATGTCATACGCCCCGCGCTGCACGATCTTTCCGGTCTTCACAAGCGACCGAAACTCTTCGTTCAATCGATCTACATCACCCGCCTGCAGCGGTTTGCGCAAGCGAATCACCAGGTCGTTCTTCACATAGCGCGACGAGTGATAATTGCGATAGAACCGCTGGACGTGCTCGACTGCATCATCCACACTGCGCGTCACATGGAACAGATTCAGATCCTCAGGCGAAATCATCTTGTAGCCAAGCAAAGATCGACGCACATAGTTTTCCCAGTGCTTCCAATAGTCCCCGCCCTCGTGCTCGAGCAATACGATCGGCACGATGCCTGATCGCCCAGTTTGCACCAAGGTGAGCGCCTCAAACAACTCATCCTGCGTGCCAAAACCGCCCGGATACACCGCTACCGCGTCGCACTGACTGATGAACATCAGCTTCCGCGTGAAGAAGTACCGAAAGTTGATCAACTTTTCATTGCCGGCGATCACCGAATTCGTGCTCTGCTCGAAGGGCAGTCGAATCGACAACCCAAACGAACTTGCTGCGCCCGGGCCCAGATGCCCGGCTTTCATGATGCCGTCACCCGCGCCCGTGATACAAAGCCATCCTGCATCGGCCATACGCTTGCTGAACACGACACACGACTCGAAGTCCGGGTGATCCTCTGCTGTGCGCGCCGAGCCGAAGATTGAAATCCGCGGCTGTTCCTCGTAGCGCTCAAACACCTGATATGCGTAGCGCAGTTCCTTAAATGCCGCCGTCAGCAGCTTCAGTTCCCCTGTCCCGCGCTTGTCGTAGATCAGTTTGAGCGAGGTCGTGATCTGATCACGGATCAGCTTGCCTTCAAACGTGCCGACGTCCCCGCCGCACTCCTCGATCATCGCGTCTATACGCTGCACAAATGCCTGGTCATCGACGCGTCGACCCGAGCCTGGCTTGCCGGTCAACGGCACCATCGTTTGCGGATCGGGAATCGTCTCCTCAAGACGCTCATCGCGCGACATCCCGCGCGCTGGGGCTTGTCCATCATCTGTCATCTGCTTCTTTTTCCTTCCACCACCAACCGCGTTGGGGCATCATTCACTCATTGCGCTCGCCTGCGTTGTCGGCAGCCGCCTGTCGGGGCGCCGATCCGACTCGGTCGCGCCGCCTGGCGTCACCGGTCACAATCGCATCCAACAACGAGCGCGTCGCTTGCAACTGTTCGTATTTGACCTTGGGATCATAGAGATTTCCGGACACCTTTGCCGTCACCACCTCATTCCGCAGCATCTCCGTCAGCTCCGTCAGCAGGGGTGTCTGCACAAGCGACCGCGTCGTGAAAGTCATGTCCAGGTCGAGCCCGGGCACGCTCATCTGCCCCGCGCCCACGACCGCCACGCTCGCCGACTCCGCGGTCAATTCCTCGAATACCATCCGGGAACCTTCCAGGTACCACTCCGCGTAGGCAAAGGTCACCGGCTCACCCACTGGCACCTGCAAACTCGACAGCTTCACCAACCGCACAAGGCCCGGCAGCTCCAACACCTGGGTGTCGAGCTTGTTGTCAGGCGATTGCAGCCGCATGAGCCCGCGACCCTGCCGATCCGACGTACCGATCCGTCCGCGCACGCTCAGGTCGGCAAACAGCTCCCCACGCCCGGGCACGTCCGTGGCCTCCGCACCCTGCTTGTCGCGCATCAAGTCCTTCAACATGGCCCGGAAATCAACACGGTCGAAACTCGCGTGCATCTCCCATTCGCCCGGTCCGCCGCTCGCCGAGACGCCCCCCAACCCATGCACCGCTCCCGAAACCGCAAGCCGCCCGTCATACATTGCGCCAGTTGGAATCTGTATGACATACCCGCCCGGATCAGGCGTCGAGGTAATCCGCCCTTCAACATTGTTGACTGCAATGGCAGACACGCGCGCACTCGACAACCCAAACGCGATCGTCACATCGCTCGCCGCCTCCCCCGACCGTTGCCACGCACTCACCTGCGCAACCCCATCCGCCTGTTTGATTGCCAGCCCCGGATCCAGCTGCAGATTGGCGACAACCACGTCTCCAGCAAACCCCGAAACGCGCTCGCCCGTCTCGGCATCTGGCCAATCCACGCGCAACTCCCCGCCGCGTATCGCCACGGGCCCACGCACCTCGAGACCAATCCCCTCAAACGCCGACTTCAACCCACTCGGTAGCGCCGCCCGAAGTCCAGGTGAAAACGAGGGCGCCTGTGCATCGACGCGCCCCTGGAATGCGAACGGCGCCTCGTCGTCGCGCGCCCATGCCCCGTCCACAACCAGCGCGACACCATCACCCGATCCTTCAAGGCGAATATCGCCCCCGGTCGGTGAGATTTCGATCGAACCGGTCATCTCTGGCAACGACAACCGCTCGCCGCCTGAGTCCATTGCAAGTGCCTTGGGCTGAATCATGCCCGTCACCGATCGATCGCCATCCGTTCGAGACGTCATCACCACCTGCGCTGCGAACTGCCCGCCCAGCGCATTCCCGTCCATCCACTTCGCAAACTCGGGCGAAGTCGACTGGGCAACTGCGCGCACCAGGGGTGATCCGATCGCGCCACCTGCAATGCCGATCGACAGCTCCAAGGGCCCACCTTCAACAGCGCCCGCTGATTCAATCCCACCCGCATCCAAATACACATCGCCCTTCAGCGCCACACGCCCGCACGGCACATCGTCGAAACTGACATCCCCGTCGAGCGCTGCAAAGTGCGCCCGTCTCGGCATTACGTCCACCGCGCCCATCGTGCCATGCAGCGCAAGCCGACCGCCCCAACTGGTCAACGCAACGTCCTGCAACTGCGCAAACTGCACGCGATAGTCCAGCAAATCGCCCACCATTGACAGCTGAGCATCAATGTCGGCACACCCCGCCGGCATGTGCTGCTCGCGCGTCTTGGCGATCTGAGCCGCAGCCTCCGGCGCAAACGCCGCCACCGCCGCCTCAATGGGCTGCGCAAGCTCGAGCCCCTTGGCCTGCAACCCAATGTCGATCGTCTGCGCCTTCCCATCATCATCCAGTGCAACCTCACCGTGCCCCGAGACCGCAGCCTCTCCAATCGACGCTGAGACATCATGCACATGCACCGCATCGCGCTGGACGTTCATGTCCAGACGAACATCATCCAGCGCAAGGACTTCGCCTCCGAGCATTGGCCGCGCCGCGAGCGATTGCCCTGTCACATGCGCATCGAATGCTGTGCGCGCTGTATCACCAGGCTCCGGATACACTTTGACGTTTGCGCTCACGGCGCCGCGCACCGCCAAAGCGCGCAGCGCGTGCGCGGGCGATGTGGCGCTCGACCCCTCTCCAGGCAACGCCTGCAACAACACGTCATCCACTGGCACGTGCAGCGCCGTGATGTCCAACTCAGGCACAACGTCCTCGGCGCCCGACGTCAACAGCACCCGACCCCGAATCGTCCCGGAAGCGCCCGTAGGCGAATCAAACCGTGATTGCTCGATCGTCACCGCCTCGTCATCAACACGCACCAGCACATCGCGCCCCACAACCGGATAGGCAAACGCGCGCGGCACAAGCGACAACGCCGCCGAGCGCAACTCGATGTCCGTCAGGAACTCCCCGCCCACGCCCTCGGGCCGATGCACATGGATCGCCATGTCCAGCACACCGCCCGCGTCAAAGACGCCGCGCTTGGTTCGCTCCTCAAGCACAGACGCCTCGCTGCTGAGTCGCTCGATCTCCATCATCGACTGGTGCGCCGTCCGAGCGTCGGCCAAGGCCTGCTCAACCTCACGCAGAGCTGTGCGATCACGCGCCGCATCCGCCGAAGTCACGATCACACCCTGTTCATACATCGCCGCGAGCGCGTCCGTATCAACCAAGAAGTCAATGATGCCCTTCCGATGTGCAGGCAGGCTGTCGCGCAGGACCTCATCCACCGGCATCCCCTGCACCTGCACGCGAATATCCACCGCCGCCTCATCTTCCGGCGGCGCCACCAATCCCGAGAGACTCAACTTCGCGCCCGTCGGCGCCACGCCGCGAAAATCAATCACGCGCACTTCAGCCGCGTCAAACTCGATCCGCCCGGTAATGTGCTCGAATGGATACGGGTATTCCTCATACCGCGCCACACCCTCTGACACTTGCACCGAACCCTCACTCACCACTTCCGCCATCACACCCTGCGCATCCGGTGCCCCGCGCGACACGCCAACCCATCCCGAAAGCACCATGCTGGGCTGCGAGAACCGATCAAAGATCTCGCGGACAACATCTGGCGCCAGCGCCATCAGTGCTGAACGCTGCTCGACCGTAAACTTCGGCGCATCGACGCGCACAAAGAACGGCGCGTCATCGCTCACACCGTCATATCGCGCCGAGACGTTCGCTTCCACGTCTTCAACAAAGCCGTGCAAGCTCGCCTCAGCCCCGCCCCGCGTGAACCGAATCGGGCCGTTCACTTGGCGCATCGCAAGCAAGTGGCTGTGCCCCTCCGCATCCTCCACAGGCAGATTCATCGAAACCGACCGCAGCGCCAAGGACGCCTCCACGCTCGACCCGGGCGTGTAGGCAAAATGCACCTGGTCAATCTCACCGCGCACATCCATCGCAGCCCAAAGATTCCGATAGGGCCCCGGCGCTGTCCGTCCTGACCACTCACTCAAATCGATGCCCTGCATCGTGACATCGATCTGGCCCGTGTCTGCGTTCAACTCCCCAGAGAGCACGAGCTTTCCCGTTGACCCCTGCGCGGCCTCAGGCTCTGACAAATCGATGTCGTACACCGAAGGATCATTGGGGCGCTGATACAAACCGCCACGCACGTGGATTTCCGCACGCGACTGGTACGTCTCTCCCCGATGTTCACCAACTTCAACCACACCATCTACAATGTCGAGCGCCGGAAAACGCCCCGCGCGCCCACGCTGCGCAGGCCGACGCAGCAAACCCATGTTCAAGCTGCCCTTCTCACTCACGCTCACGCGCATACGCGGCTTGATCAGGCGCACCGCCTTGACACTCACCTTGCCGCGCCACACGTTCGACCAATCCAAATCGACGTGCGCTTCTTGTGCGCGCAACACTTCGCCGCCAGGCCCTTGCAGAACTTCCGTGCGCACACGCAGATCATCGATCACCAGCACGCCGCCCCGCGCCAATGTCACACGCCCCGCCGACGAATGGACCCCCAAGAGCCCATCCACGCGCCCAAGCACCATCGACTTCATGAGCGGTGTCTGCGTGAGCAGAATCACACCGCCCCCAACCAAGATCACGAGTGCCAGCAGCGCCCGCACGACCCAGCGAAGCCGGCGCTTGCGGTGCCGCGGGCGCGCAACCGACCCCCCGGAATCCGTTGCCTTGTCTTTGACGCGCTGGGCCATGATGCTCCGTCGTCGATTGGTCCAATCCCCGTGCTGGGGAGAGCTATACTCGCCTCGCTTCGCCCGAGATGCCACGCCAGGCCCAAACAAAGCCTGTCGCCCGTCTCCGGCGTGGGCTGCGCTCGTAGCTCAGCAGGATAGAGCGGCGGTTTCCTTCAGTAAGAGGGGCCCGGATCGGCAACGGTCCGAGGCGAACCGGGTGAACTCGGGGAAACCCCACCCACACCCCACAAGGGCCGTGGAGGGCAATCCCGAGCCAAGCCAGCATCGGGGTGCAAGGCCGATCCGTCGGCCATGCCGACGCTGGAAGGTGTAGAGACCAGCGGGTGCGCTGCCCCAGCAATACCCCCGCATCCGCCCCCCAAAGGCGGAAAGCGCCCGGCGCCCGCACCACGCGGGCGATGAGATGGTCCGGTCCGGCAGGACGACTGCCGGGGTCGCCGAAACCGCAGGTCGGAGGTTCGAGTCCTCCCGGGCGCGCTTTTATCGCGGACCCTCCCAAATGCGGGCCTGGGGCAACTTCGCCTCCAACGCGCGGTACCGCCATTGGCCAGCTATGCTTGTGTCCGCGTCGGCAAAGGTGGCTGGATCGGGCCGACGCATGAGTCGATTGGGATTCGGGAACTGCCGCCCCACAGGCCCTGTGGGGCGGCGATTGCATGCTCGATGGGGGTGCATCTGATGAAGGCGTATTCGAATCGTTCGTCCCGCGGAGCAATCCGCTCAATGCTCGTCCTTGGCTTGGCCACCGGCGCGCTCTTCCTGAGTGCTGGGTGCGATCAACAGCCCGCCAAGACTGCAGCAAGCCAGGACAAGAACACGCTTCCTGCAGCTCACAAGGAGGTCGACGCCGCGCCAGAGCAGCACGCCGCCGCGCCGCAGGCGACACCGCAAGCCAAGCCCCCTGCAACACAGGTCCCCATCAACCCGAGCCGACCCACGCCCACGCCAGGCGCCAAGCTCGTCTTCGACACCCTCATTTATGACTTCGGCACCGTCTACACCGATGGTCCGCTCGAAGGCATCTACAACTTCAAGAACGAAGGCACCGCGGATCTCATGATCACGCGCGTCAAGCCCGGTTGCGGATGCACCTCCGCAAATGCTGCGGAACTCGAGAACACCACCTACAAGCCCGGCGACGGCGGACAAATCAGGTTCACTTTCTCGCCCAAGGGCCACGGTGTGCAAAACAAGAACATCACCGTCATGTCCACAAGCGAGGACCAGACCACCGTCTACCTGCAGCTTCGCGCCAACGTCTTGCCCTCCGTCAAGCTGATGAACCAAGCCGCGCAGTTCGGCACCATCCAGGCCGGTACGCAAGGCGTTGCGACGATCCAGTTGCAAAGCCGCGACGAAGACTTCCGCGTCGAGAGCGTGGAGCTTCCGTCAGACACCAATCTCACCTGGACATTTGAGCGCCTCAACGTCGCGCCCGAGGCGGAGTACAAGGGCGTTGGGCAGATCGTCTTCAAGTCGAACCTTTTGGCCCCGACCGGCCCGATCTCCGAACAGGCCACGATCAAGGTCTACGCCAAGGTCCCCGAAACCGACAAAACCGAAAGCACATTCACCGCGGTCATTGGCGGCAACATCCTCGCCAAGTTTGAGTTTGAGCCGCGCTTCCTGCGCTTCCCCACCGCGTCGCCCGGCGACAAGGTCGAAGCGCGCACGATCATCTCCCACCTCGAAGGCCAGGCCTTCAAGATCGATCACATCGACTTCGACAAGGAAGGCAAGCCTGGTGATGACTTCACCGTCACCTACCAGGAGGTCGCGGGCTCCGATGGCAAGATGCACGAAATCGTTCTGTCCGGCACCTGCCCGCCTGTCGGCCGCTCGTTCCGCGGCGCGCTCTACGTCTACACCGACGTGAAAGATCACGGCCCCGTGACGCTCCGCTACAACGGCATCATTCGACCCCTCCGTGGTGGAGCCACGGGCGGCGCTCCGCGCTAGGCGCCACGGCAAGCCTGGTAAGACACGCAGGCCAATCCGTCCGAGAACATCCAATCGGGCCCCTTGGGCCCGATTTTCTTTTTTGCCTGCGCCAGGGCGCGGCATGCTTGGGAAACACCATGCGCCCCAAGCTTCAGAGACTCGACTTGCCCGACCCGGGCCGCGCTGCAGCCCTGAGTCTGCTTGCGCTCGCTTCAGCCCTCGGAGCATGCGCGGCCCCGCCCCGCACGCCGGTGAGCCAGACCGCGTCGTCCGCACGCCTGACCATGCCCACTGATCAGGTCCTCGCCCTCGATCGCTCCGCTTGGGGCACCTCCGAACCCGCTCGCTTTGAGTTCTCCCGCCGAGACGAGGCTCTCAGCGCAACGCGCCGGGTGCCCCTCCAGGCCACCCGCGAGTGGCCCACACCGGCACGCCCGACCGAACGCCGAGTCATCTTCCGCCGCTGGGTGCAGTACTGAGCCCCACCGCCGCGCAGGACCGGTAACCCACCTCAAATCAAGCCCCTGCGGCAACTGGGAAAGGCGTCTCCCAGGAACTACGCCAACTGCCCTGTGATTCCAACCTCAATGTTGACCGGGCTTTGCGGCTCTGGCATACTGGCGGCCCGGGTGCCGGGGGCTACCGCCCTGGCACCGTTGCCCACCCGGGGGCGGGTTGACCGGCATGCGCCGGGCGGCTCGCGCTCCCCCACGACTGCGGAGCCGCCCATGCCCACCGTGACCAAAAAAGATCTGATCGACCGAATTGCGGACCAGACCGGCCAGAAGCGCGTCGTCGTCAAGTCCACGGTGCAGAAGTTCCTCGATGAGGTCATTCTCGAGCTCGGGAAAGGCAATCGGCTCGAGTTCCGCGACTTTGGCGTCTTCGAGCTGCGCGAGCGCCAGCCACGCGTCGCCCAAAACCCCAAGACCTTGGAGCCCGTCGAGGTACCCGCCAAGAAGGTCGTCAAGTTCAAGGTAGGGCGTCGCATGCAGCAATCGCTGGACGACGATGAGAGCACCGATGACGCGAAGGCTCAGGTCGAGCGCATCCGCGTGCGCCGCCCCTCCTGACGACGATTCCCGCACATTTCCATCACCCCAAGCGCCCCATCGCCCTTGCTGTTGGCGATACTGTTGTGCTGCACACTTCGCACACCTTGCTGGGGGATTGACCAATGACCGCCGTCGCAACCAATGCCATTACTTCCACCCTCGGCGCCGACGCCGATCAACTGCTGAACCACACCTGTGCGGGCATCCCGCGCGACAGCCTGCACTTGCCCGGCCCTGACTTCGTCGATCGCATCCTCCGCGATACCGATCGCCCGAACCCCGTCCTGCGCAACTTCCAGCTCATGCTCAACACGGGCCGCCTGGGAGGCACGGGCTATCTCTCGATCCTCCCTGTTGACCAAGGCATCGAACACTCCGCGGGCGCCAGCTTCGCACCCAACCCCGAATACTTTGACCCCGAGAAGATCGTCGAGCTTGCCTATGAGGGTGGCTGCAACGCCGTCGCATCAACGCTTGGCGTCCTCGGCGCCTGCTCTCGCAAATGGGCCCACAAGATTCCCTTCATGGTGAAGCTCAACCACAACGAGTTGCTCACCTATCCCAACAAGTTCGACCAAACGCGCTACGGCAGCGTGCGCCAAGCCTTTGAGATGGGCGCGGCCGCCGTCGGCGCAACGATCTACTTCGGCTCCGAAGAATCCACGCGCCAGATTGACGAAGTCTCCGCATGGTTCGAAGAAGCGCACAGCTATGGCCTTGTCACCGTCCTCTGGTGCTATATGCGCAACAACGCATTCAAGACCGGCGGCAAAGACCACCACACCGCCTCCGACCTCAGTGCGCAAGCGAATCACCTTGGCGTCACGATCCAGGCCGACATCATTAAGCAGAAGATGCCCACGCACACAGGCGGATACGCCGCGCTCAACATGGGCGACTCGGGCTACGGCAAGTTCGACAAGCGCATCTACACGCAGCTGTCCGGCGCAAAGGAAGACGGGACGGGTGGCCACCCCATCGACCTCTGCCGCTATCAAGTCGCGAACTGCTACATGGGGCGCGCGCCGCTGCTCAATTCGGGCGGCGAAAGCAAGGGCGCGGGCGATACCGCCGCCGCAGTGCGCACCGCAGTGATCAACAAGCGCGCCGGTGGCATCGGGCTCATCTCGGGTCGCAAGGCCTTCCAGCGCCCCATGCGCGAAGGCGTGCAACTGCTCAACGCCATCCAGGACGTGTACCTCGACGAGAGCATCACCGTCGCCTGAGCATCAACGCGCGGTCATTAACT
This sequence comes from Phycisphaerales bacterium, assembly GCA_020427635.1. Classification (GTDB taxonomy): domain Bacteria; phylum Planctomycetota; class Phycisphaerae; order Phycisphaerales; family UBA1924; genus JAGQOH01. The sequence goes on along the minus strand of JAGQOH010000062.1, from coordinate 1,604 downwards.
CCAAATAGCGTGCGACCTGCCGCGCAATGATGTCCGTCTCGATGTTGACACGCGAGCCGACCTGCAAATCCCGCAGCGTCGTCAACTCCAGCGTCGTCGGAATCAGCGCGACATCAAAAGTCTCGCCCGCCACCGACGCCACGGTCAGCGATACGCCATCCACCGCGATCGACCCCTTCGGTGCGATCAGGGGCAGCAGTTCCTCGGGCGGCGCAATCGTCACGCGCCACTCCCCGCCCGCCTTCTCGATCGTCCGCACAGCGCCCACGCCATCGACATGCCCCTGCACCATGTGCCCACCCAACAGCGTGTCGGCCCGCGCCGCGTGCTCCAGGTTCACGCGATCCCCCGCTTTGAGCGCACCCAGCGTCGTCTTCGCCAGGGTCTCGGGCACCGCATCGAAGCCCAGCACCCCGCGCCCGCCCATCCGCGCCACGGTCAGGCACACCCCCGCGATCGCGATCGAATCACCCATCGCAGCGCGGTATTCCCAGCCCGCCGCCTGAATCTGCAGGCCCATCCCCTGCGAATGGTGCTCAACACCCGCCACCTCGCCCATTGCCTGGATCAACCCGGTGAACATTGCCTGAGGATAGGGCCACGGGATGGGGCAGGTTTGACCCTCGGGGGTGCCGTGCGGATACTCCCCGCTCGGGCGATCGGCGCTGGTGGGCGAACGAACTGGCTTTTCTTTGGTGAGTGACGGGACGCTGCGATGAGCAAATGGACGGTATCGGTGACCACCCTCCTGGCCGCGACGATCGGGGCCTCCCTCATGGGCTGCGCGAGCCATCACCCGCGCAATGCCGACGTCGCAAGCCCCGGCGCCATGAACACGCGCAGCGCAGATGATGGGGGTCGACCGGCGCCCGCCGCCACCGCCCCGCTTCGCACGATGGGCTATCAGATCGAGTGGTTTGTGCCCAGTGCTCTAAGCGATGGCTGCCGCTTTCTCGATCCCGCCGGCGACATCATCCTCGTCCACGATGGCCGCAACGTGCTCACCGCACGCGAAGCCTCCACCGGCCAACGCCGATGGGGCGCCACACTCGCCACCCCCGTCGCCAAGTTCGTCGGCAACATGCGCATCGACGATCGCATCGTTGTGTCAGGCGAAAGCGAAGTGCAATACTTGAGCGCGCGCACGGGCGACCTGCTCGATCGCCAGCGCCTTGCCGCCCTCGCCAATACGCCACCCCTTCACATGGGTCGCTTCCTCATCTACGGCTGCGCAACGGGAGAGGTGCTCGGGCATGACATGGTGACCGGCTACAAGAAGTGGGGCCACATGCTCGAGGGGCGCATCACGGCCGACCCCGTGCAAACCGGCTCGCGTGCATTCGCTGTAAGCCAGACCGGCGAAATCATCGCGATCGATCCCGACTCAGGCCGCGGCTCACGCCCCAAGCGCCCGCTTTACGATGGCCTGGACAATTCGCCCGTCGCGGACGCACGCATCGCCGTCATCGCGGGCCTCGATCAATCGATCTACGCCTTCAACCACAGCGACCTCTCCCTCCGCTGGCGCATCCGCACCGACGCGCCGTTGAAGGACCAGCCCACACTCGCCAATCGCACAGCCTATGTCGCGGTCCCAACCAGTG
>JAGQOH010000061.1 GCA_020427635.1 Phycisphaerales bacterium | reverse complement strand
TCGGCTTTGCGCTGGCCTGCGGCGGGGGGCTGGGGTTGGCGAGCGGGGCCCATGGGGATGCGCCGGACTTGTCGGCGTATTTCGGGTTTGATCCGGTGCGGGTGGCGCCGGTGGATGACGATTGCGGGCCCGCGCGGATTGCGGATGTGAATGGGGATGGTCGGAACGACCTGGTGATCGTGAACAACCGGAAGAGCCGGATCGAGATTCACCTGCAGCGAGCGAAGGCGCGGACGGAGGCGGAGCGGGAGCGAGACGCGAAGCCGAACGAGATTCCGCCGAGCCCGTGGTTTGATCGCGAGAGCGTATCGGTGTCGCACCGTGTGATGGCGTTTGAGTTGGTGGATGTGGATGGCGATGGGCGGTTGGACATTGTGTATGCGGGCGCCCCGGGCGAGATTGTGATCATGCAGCAGACGGAGCCCATGACGTTTGAGGTCGGGGCGAAGCGGCGCGTGCGGAACCTGGCGGCGACGCGGACGGGGTTTGCGATTGCGGATGTGGAGGGGGATGCGGCGCCGGAATTGTTGACGATTGTTGACGGCAAGATCGAGGTGTATGCGTTTGGTGTTGATGGGCCGATGGGGGAGCCGCACAAGCTGGGTTCGGACGGCACGCTGTTGGCGTTCATGCTCGAGGATTACAACGGGGACGGGACGCAGGACATTTTGGGTGTGGTGCCTGAGGCGGAATCGCCCGTGCGGATCTGGTTGCAGGAGGCGGGGCACAGTGGGAGCGGGGCGAAGAACTCGATCATTGGGCCCGAGTTGCGATTTGAGATGCCGACGATCATCGAAGTTGACCCGGTGCGTTTTGCGGATCGCGCGGCGGCGTCGATTGCGACGATTGAGCGGGCATCGCGGCGGATCGTGTTGTATGACCTGCTGGATGAGAACGTACCTGCACCGAAGGGTGATGAGGGACTGGAGCGCGATGCGCTTGCGGAGGTGTATGCGTTTGCGGGTGAGGCGACGCGTGACCGGGCGGTGGAGATCGCGGACATCAATGGCGATGGGTTGATGGACATGGTGGCGACTGATCCGGCGGCGAACGGGATGCTGTTGTATTTGCAGCGTGCGGGTGTCGGTCTGGGTGAGCCCGAGTTGTGTTCGGCGTTCAAGGAGCCTCGGGCGGTGGCGACGGGGCAGTGGGAAGTTTCGACGACGGCGCTGGAAGTGTTTGTGTTGTCGGAGGAAGAGAAGACAGTTGGTGTGTCGTCGTTCAATGAGCGCACGGGGCGGCTGGGATTTCCGCAGCCGATTTCGATTGCGACGGGCGGGGCGTCACCTGTGGCGATGGCGAGCGTGATGGTGAATGGGGCACCGGCGCTGGCGGTGGTGGTGCGTGACAAGCGGGACCACTGGTTGGAAGTGCATCGGCCGGATGCTGAGACGCAAGTGATTGAGTTGAAGGATGTGAATCGGCCTCCGAAGTCGATGTTGGCGGGTGATTTTGATCATGACGGGAAGTCAGATTTGGCGCTGTTTACGCCCAATGAGCCCATGGTGATGGTGCGCGGTTTGGGTGGTGAGGGGGAGAATGCACCGGAGGTGTTGACGGATCGGGAGATGCCGCAGTTTGGCCTGGTGCAGAGCGCGGGGCCAGAGAACACGGCGCAGTTGGATATTGATCGGGATGGGTATGCGGAGTTGCTGCTTGCGGACAAGAACTTCGTGCGCGCGTGCAGTTTTGACGCGGCGAAGGGTTGGCGCGTGGTGGAGCAGATCACGACGCCTGACACGTCAAGTTCGCTCAACGCGCTGGCGACGATCGAGCTGGGCGGGAAGGCGACGATCGTGGCGTCGGACAGCGCGAATGAGCGTCTGATCATGATGGCGGAGGATGCGGAGGGCAGTTGGAGCGTGACGGATCGGCTGCGTCTGGCGGGTGTGAAGCCCACGGGATTGCGCGCGGGTGCGCTTGCGGGGGACAACGAGCCGACGGTGATGGTGCTGACGGCGGACAGTTTTGCGATCGTGCGGCTTGCGGGTCGGCGGGTGACGCTCGAGCCTTTTGCGGTGCATCGATCGGATGATGAGGATTTGCGCGAGCACGAGATCGAGGTGGGGGACATCAATGGTGATGGGTACACGGATCTTGTGGTGCTGGATGCGAATGAGCACATGTGCCAGATTTACACATTGAGCGCGACACGGAAGCTGCACTTTGCGACGGAGTTCAAGGTGTTTGAGCAGCGGCTGTTTGAGGGGCAGGGTCGCGGCGGGGTTGAGCCGTCCAACGTGCTGATTGGCGATGTGACGGGTGATGGGGCGGATGATCTGGTGCTGGAGTGTCACGATCGGTATTTGATTTATCCGCAGATGAGGAAGTAGGAGGTTCACCGCAGAGGCGCAGAGGGCGCGGAGAAGAGTGATGAATGAAGAAGGAGCCCAGGCATTGCGATGCCTGGGCTTTTGTTTTGTGCAGAGGAGAACGTGGCCTTCGCGGACTCAGACCACGGCACCCGGACAAGAGCCCCTCACCCGGCGAAGCGCCACCCTCTCCCCGCGCGGCGCAGGGAGAGGGAAGAAGAAGTACCCCCGCGCTTGCGCTTGGGCTGGTATGTGGTTGGATGCTCAGAGGGTGTCGGATGTTTCGCTGATGCCTTCGAAGAGTGGTGTGGAGAGGTAGCGTTCGCCGGTGTCTGGGAGCATGACGCAGAAGACGGAGTCATCGGGTGCGTTGGCGGCGACTTTTTGTGCGGCGGCGAGGGTGCCGCCGGCGGAGATGCCGACGAAGAGGCCTTCCTTTGCGGCGAGGTGTTTGGCGGCATTGATGGCTTCGTCATCGGTGACGGTGACGATGTCGTCGAAGATTTTGCGGTCGAGGACTTCGGGGTAGAAGTCGGGGGTCCAGCCCTGGATCTTGTGCGGGCTCCACTCCTGGCCCTTGAGGAGGTTGGCGACTGCGGGGTCGGCGGCGATGACTTTGACGTTGGGGCGTGCGGCTTTGATGACTTGGCCTGTGCCTGAGATGGTGCCGCCCGTGCCCCAGCCAGAGACGAAGTAGTCGAGGCGCATGCGTGCGAAGTCCTGGAGGATTTCGGGTGCTGTTGTGCAGCGGTGGAAGGCGGGGTTTGCGGGGTTTTCGAATTGGCAAGCGAGGAACCAGCCGTGCTTGCGTGCGAGTTCTTCGGCGTGTTTGACCATGCCGGAGCCACGAAGTTCGGCAGGTGTGAGGATGACTTTGGCGCCGTACATCTTCATGAGTTTGCGGCGTTCGATGGAGAAGGACTCGGCCATGACGGCGACGAAGGGGTAGCCCTTTGCGGCGCAGACCATGGCGAGGGCGATGCCTGTGTTGCCCGAGGTTGCCTCGATGACGGTTTGGCCTGGTTTGAGGAGGCCTGTGCGTTCGGCATCTTCGATGACGGCGAGTGCGAGGCGGTCTTTGACGGAGCCGGCGGGGTTGAAGAACTCGACTTTGACGTAGAAGGTGACGTTGTTGGGCGCGGTGCGCGCGAGTTTGACGATGGGTGTGGAGCCGATGGTGTCGATGATGCTGTCATAGATCATGGCACGCCTCCTGCGGGTGGGTGTGTTCAGACGTCGCGCAAGTATGTCACGAATTCTTCTTCGAGTCTCCAGCCCAAGCGTTCGTAGAGCTTGCGGGCGGAGGCGTTGTGGACTTGGGTCTTGAGGGAGAGTCGCCCTGCGCCGGTGCGTTTGGCCCAGGCGACGGCTTCGCGCATGAGGGCTTTGGCGACGCCCTTGCGGCGGACGTCGTCGCGGACATAGAGGTCATTGAGGATCCAATCGCGGCGCATGCGGGCGGTGGAGAGTTTGGGGAAGAGTTGCATGAAGCCATCGGCGCGTGAGGAGGGGGTGCCTTCGATGCGTGCGACGAAGATGGCGGCGTCTTTGGCGCGCAGGCGTTCGGCGATGAAGTGGATGGATGCGTCGACGTCGGGGTCGGCACCGTAGAACTGTCGGTAGAGGTCGAAGACTTCGCCGACGGGCCCCGCGTCGATGGGTTCGGCTCGGGTGACGGCGACATTGGGCATGTGATGTCTCTTTCCGGGATGGTGTTCGGTTTAGCGTGTGTTGGGGAGTTGGTCGAGTGTTGCGCGCATGTGGTCGGCGTTGAGTTCGAACAGCGCGGTTGAGAATTGGTTGAGTGCTTCGATGGCTTGGAGCATGTGATCGAGTCGGGCGTTGTGTTGGGCGAGTTCGGGGGCTGCGCCGTTGCGGGGGGCGGTCATGTCACGGATTTCGTAGAGGGACGTGACGACGGGGTCGAGTTCTCGTTTTTTGCGCTCGGCGGCGATGGTCTTGAACATGGTCCAGACGTCGGCTTCTGCTTGGAAGTATTCCTTGCGGTCGCCACGTTTGTGGACGCGTTGGACGATGCCCCAATCGGTGAGGCCACGGAGGGTCATGGAGGCGTTGCCGCGGGAGATTTGGAGGCGTTCCATGACGTCGTCGGTGCAGAGGGCATCACCTGTGATGTAGAGGAGCGCGTGGACTTCAGCGAGTGTTCTGCTGACGCCCCAGGCGCTGCCCATGCGTCCCCAGGTTTCGATGAAGCGGTTTTGGGCTTGATGCACCTGCTGAGCGGGGTCGGCGTTGTGGGGGGCAGGCGTCATGTGCATGAGAGGGTAGGCGAGGGAAACAGCGGACACAAAGCGGGGCGCGTGTTTGGTGCGCGTGGGTTAGTGCCAGAGGTCAATGAGGCCCAGTGCGCCCAGGGTGATGGAGATAAGGCCATTGAGTGTGAAGAAGGCGAGGGGGAGGCCTGCGAGGCCGCGGCGGTGGAGGACGAGGTGTTCGCAGATGAGGGTGAGTGTGACGAGTGCGGCGGCGGTGGTGGTGAGGGCGCCAAAGCGAGGTTCGGTGCGCAGGGCGAAGACGAGGCAGGCGAGTGCGGCGAGGTGTGTTGCGCGCGCGGCCCAAAGACTGGCGGAGATGGAGAGTTTCGCGGGGAGGGAGTGGAGGCCTCTGGTGCGGTCGAAGGCGCGGTCTTGGAGTGCGTAGGCGATGTCGAAGCCGGCGACCCAGAGGAGGACGAATCCTGCGAGCCAGAGTGCGGCTTGGCCTGTGGGTGTGGGGGCGGTCCAGGGGTTGGTGATGGGGAGGGGCAGGCCAAGGAGTTGGGGATTGATGGCGATGAGGGCGGCGATGGGGCTGACGGCGAGCGCGCCGCCCAGGAAGAAGTGTGCGGAGGCGGTGAAGCGTTTGGTGAAGCTGTAGAAGGCGATCCAGAGGAGGACGGGCGCGCTGAGGATTGCGGGCCAGGGGTTGCGAAGGAGTACGAGGAAGCCAAGGGTTGCGGCGATGAAGAGGAGCGCACAGGCGGCGGCGACGATGGTGGCGTCGCGGCGCGCGAGGCGGCCGGCAGCGATGGCGCGCTGGGCGGTGCGCGGGTTCTCGCGATCGAAGTGCGCGTCTGCGATGCGGTTGATGAGCATGGCCCATGTGCGCGCGAGGAACATGCAGCAGATGATGAGTGCGAAGAGTGTGGCGATGCGCGGCGCGGGAAGTTCGCGCGGGAGGGCCATGGCGGTGGCGAGGAGCGCGAAGGGCATCGCGAACACGGAGTGTGCGAGCTTGATGTCGCCCAGGGCGAGGCGGAGGGTTGTGAGCACGGGCGCCATTCAGTGGTTGGCAATATAGCTGCGCTGCTCGAGGGTGAGGATCTGGCGCAGGCGGTCGATGTAGCGCTGGCTCAGGTCGGCATCGTCGCGCTTGAAGTCTTCGGAGGGTTCTTGTTCTTCCCAGCGTTCCCAATAGCGCATCGGGCGGTCGCCTTGGTAGAGGGTGAGGCGGGCGCCGTCGAGTTGGAACTCGAACTGTGAGGGGTTCTTGGGGCGGCGGGCCTTTTGGTTGTGGCGTTTGCGGAGGGCTTCGTATTCGGTCTCGAATTCGGATTTGAGTGTTGCGACTTCTTGGCTTTGTCGTTCGCTTAGCCCGGGCACGGCGCGGAGGCGGTCGGCTTGGCGCTGGTAGTAATCGTGGTCTTCGCCATAGGCGCGGAGTTCGAGTTCGGCGATGGGTTTTTCGTATTCGAGGCGTTCGATGGATCGGATGGCCCAGCGAGCGCGGTTGTAGTCGCTCCAATCGTCGTCGTCGTTCTTGTCGATGACCTGGCCAATGCGGCGCTCGAAGCGGGGGAGGAGATCGGCGGAGAGGCCAAGCGAGATTTGTTGGGCGTAGCGATCGTTGATGTCTTTCACGCGCTTGCAGAGATCGCGGAGTTGTTCGGCATCGGAGACGAGTTTTTCCTGGCGTGAGGCGATGCGGCGTTCGAGCTTGTTGCGATCGGCTTGGTCTTCGGTGGACCAGGTCTCGCGCCGGAGAGCGACCACTTCACGCGCGGGGCCTGAAAGGGATTCGACTTTGGCGTTGCGCATGGCGACGGCGTTGTCGAGTTCGACGAGGTAGTTGTCGAGGGTGTTTTGGAGGCTGTCTCTGACTTCCTGGGGCATATCGATGCCATCGATGATGACGGCGAGGTCGATGTTTTCGGAGGGGTAGGCGGCGAAGCGCGTCAGTGTTTCGCGGCGGCGGCGGAGTTGTTCCAAGTCTTGCCAGGCTTGCTCTTGTTCTGTCGTGAGTGTGAGACGGAGATCGGCGAAGAGGCGCTGGGTGAGGTCTTTGGCACGGGCGTCGAAGCGTTCGGTGAGTTTGATGCGCGCTTGCTGGGCTTTGCGTTGCTTTTTCTCGTCTGGTTGGAAGGCGCTTTGGAGATCGGACCGTTGTTCGCGCATGAGGGTGGACATGTCGCGGATTTCGTTCTCGAAGGCGAGGTAGAGGTCGTTGGCCATGTCGATTTGGTCTTCGCGGAGGGCGAGGGCGTCGAGGTAGCGTTGGAAGTCGCGTGCGGCGATGGGGGAGGTTGCGCGGTAGTAGCCGCGCCAGTCGGGCTCGACTTCGACGTGCCAGTCGTCGGCGGCGCGTGCGGCAGCGGCGCACAAGAGTGTGGTCAGTGCGGCGAGGGAGAAGATGAGTGTGCGTCGCATGGTCATGGCGACCCTTACTTGCATGCGTTCATGCGTTACCTAGAACTGGGCGATGACGCTTCTCTGTTCGATGGAGAGGATGGCGCGGATGCGGTCGATGGCGCGTTGGTTGATGTCGGCGCGTTCTTTGAGCTGTTCAATTTGCTTGGCGTCTTGGCTGCCGCCCCACATGTTCATGGAGGAGTTGTCGCTGTCGTTGCGTGCGAGGCTCATCATGGCGCCATCGAGGCGGATATTGAAGGATGTGGGTTCGTCTTGGGAGGCGGATGAGCCGCCATGGCGGCGCTGTGCGGATTCGAGTTCGGCGTCGAGGTCGGTTTTGATTTGTGCGAGTTGGTCGCGCTGTGTTTGTGAGAGGGGGGGGACGGTCTTGAGGCGATCGAGGTATGGCTGCATTTCGGCGGCCATGTCGGACTCGCCAAACATCTGGGCTTGCATTTCCATCATGGGCTTCATGGACTCGAGTTGTTCGAGTGTTTGGATGGCCATTTTGGCGCGGGAGAAGTCGGAGAAGGGGACGTTGTTTTCGCTCTTGCCGGCGACTTTGGCGACTTGTGCTTCGAAGGTGTCGCGGATCTTCTGGGGGAAGCGGTTGGCGAGTTCGCGGATGTGGCGATCGTTGACATCGCGCACGCGTGCGCTTGCGTCGCGGAGGTCGAGGGCGACGGGGATGAGTTCTTGCGACATCTGTTGAACGCGCTCTTGAGCGTCCATCATTGCTTGAGGATCTTGGTCGCGTGCGGGGGTCCAGGCTTTCATTTGGAGGTCTGCGACCTCTTTGGCTTGGCGTGCGGCGGCGGCGCCCTTGGTGTTGCGCGCGGTGAGGGCAATATCGAGTTCTTGTTCGTAGGTGTGCAAGGCATCTGCGAGGGATGCGCGGAATGACTCGGGCATGTCCAGGCCTTGGACAACGGCGATGAGGTCGATGCGCTCGCGCGGATAGATCGAGAAGCGTGCGAGGGTTTCGCGGCGGCGGCGCGTGCGCTCGATGTCGGCCCAGGCGGTTTCCTGTTCGGGGGTGATGATGAGGCGGAGGTCGGCGAAGAGCTGGCTTGTGAGTTCGCGCTCGTGCTCGTCTTGTTCGAGGGAGGCTTTGGAGAAGGCTTCCTGCACGTTTTGCCAGTCTTGTGAGGCCTGGGAGGCGGCTTGCATGTCGGCGCGTTTTTCCATCATGCGCGTGGACATGTTGCGGAGTTCAGCGGCGTAGTTGGCGTAGAGTTCGTTTGCGAGGTCGAATTGGTCGGGGTCGAGGCGGAGTGTCTCGGTGTACATCTGGAAGTCGCGGGCTTTGATGGGGGCGGCGCCGAAGATGTCTTCCATGCCGTAGCCCCAATCGGGGGCAACATGGATGGTCCAGTCGTCGGCGGGAGCGGCGGTGGCGTAGTGCGCGCAGGTGGCGGCGGTTGCGATGCACAGCGTGCTGACGAATCGAAAGGGGCTCACGATGGTTGTTCCCTTCGGTCAGGGTTGTGATGGCGCGGCGTGGCCCCAGCGTTTGCCCACGTTGTGTGGGATGCGCAGTTGATCGAGCGCGCGGGCGACGACGAAGTCGACAATATCGTCGAGCGATTGTGGGTTGAGGTACCAGCCGGGGTTGGCGGGGCAGATGGATGCGCCGGCGAGCGTGAGTGTGCGCATGTTTTCGATGTCGACGAGGGAGAGGGGAGACTCGCGGTGGCACAGGACGAGGGGGAAGCGTTCTTTGAGGCAGACAGCGGCGGCGCGAGTAAGGAGTGTGTCGCCAAGGCCTGAGGCGATTTGGCCCAGGGTGTTCGAGGAGCAGGGCATAATGAGCATGCCGTCGTGGCGGAATGATCCAGAGGCGATGTTTGCGCCGACGTCGCGGATGGGGTGGAGGACGATGTTGTGCGCGCGGGCGTGCGCGGTGGGGTCGGCATCGGCGGGGGGCTCGGGGATGGCCGCGAGGCGCGGCATCCAGGTCGCAAGTGGGCCCTCGAAGCCAAGTTCGTCATGGAGGAGTCGTTTGCCATAATCGGTGATGACGAGGTGGACCTCGACGCCGGAAGCGAGGAGCGCGGTGAGGGCGCGTTGGGCGTAGAGGGCACCGGAGGCGCCTGAGATGCCCAGGATGATTCGACGCGGGGTGTGTGGGTCTGGTTCCACAGTGGGCATGGTAGCGCCGGGGGGCAGGTTCGCGTAGACTGGGCGTGGGCGAGGTTCGAAGGAGCGAGCGACATGAAGACTCACCGACAGCGGGGCGGAGCTCCGGCGCGGGCGTGGGGGCGGACGGCGATTTGGATGTTGGCGGGGGGGCTGCTGGGCGGCTCATTGGCGTTGCTGGGGGGTTGCGCGACATATGCGAACTACCCTGCGATCGAGCGTGATCTTGCGGTGAATGACCCGAACATCCACCCGATTCCGGGTCTGATGCGGCGTGCGTTGGTGCGTGTGCTTGGGGATGACCGGCTGCACGGGCGGATGCCTGAGCGGTGGGCGTTGAACCTGCCCAAGGGCACTGGGTATGCGATGGCGGAGCGTGTGCTTGCGGAGACGATGGAGCAGGCGGGGGTGACGGGCGGCGAGCTCGTGAGTGTTGAGAATGACACGCTGCCCATCTATTCGGTGACGCGGGTTTGGATTCGTGGCGATCAGGGCGAAGTGGATGTGGTGCGGCCCGTGGCGTGGGTGGGGTTGGATGATCGGCCCTGGTCGTTGCAAAAGATCACGCTGCATTTGCGTGGCGGGCGGTACAAGTGGGATGTTGTGACTGCGCGGGCGTGGCCTGTGGGAACGGCGGCGGAGCCGGAGTTGTATGGTTGGCCTGTGGTCGAGACGGCGCAAGTGGATGAGCAGGGCGAGCGATTGCCTGAGGCGTTCACGCAGGAAGCGCCTGCGGAGCCAGTGGAGTCGACGGCGGCGTATGTGGAGCCGGTGGAGCGTATGGAAGCGGCGGAGGCCGCGCCGATTGAGCCGATGATGACAGAGCCAGCGCCGCCTGTGGAGTGGCATCCGATTCCGCAGTCGTCGTGGAGGTGATGAGCCGTGACAGCGTGTGCGCCAGGACAACGTATTCGCATTACCCAGCAGTTGCCGTTTGGGCAGCAGACACTGACGACGAGCGTTGAGGGTGTTGTTGTGCGTGTGGGGCAGCAGAAGACGGGGTCGTGGTTTGCGCACGCCAAGGATGACAAACTGTGGATCGATCGCGTCGAGTTGAAGAAGGATGATGGGGAGCGTGTGATCTGCAATTTGGATCAATACAGCGCGATCGACGTGCTTGACGGCGCGTCGCAGGGCGCGTGAGCGCGCGTGGTGGCGCGGTCGACGGTCATTTTGCGAGCATTGAAGGGTGTGCCGCTGGCGGATCCATTGGTGCGTGATGTTGTGGTGGCGACGGCGCACGCGATTGCGGAGCGGACGGGTGTGCGGTTGTTGGATCTGCAGTGGTCGCCAGATGCGATCATGTTGTCGATAGACGAGTCGCGTTTGGCGGCGATTGGATTTGCGGCGGAGTTGCGTCGGTTGACGAATCGTTGGCATGCGGCGCGGCATCCGCGGGTGGTGCCGCCGCCGAGTTTGTGGGGCGATCCGCCGGCGTTTGATGATCCGGATCCGGCGGATTGGTGGAAGCAGGGGTAGGGAAGAGCCACCGCAGAGGCGAAGAGGACGCAGAGCGGGGACCCAGGCATTGAGATGCCTGGGCTTTGATTTGAAGAGGAACCGCGCGACTCGAACATTCAGGCCACGGCACCCCGGGCGAAGACCCCTCACCCGGCGAAGCGTCACCCTCTCCCCGCAAGCGGGGCGAGGGAGCAAGACAGGACGCGGCCGTCGACGACTCAGACCACGGCGCCCGGAGAAGAAACCCCTCACCCGGCGAAGCGCCACCCTCTCCCAAGGGCGAGGGATGGAAGACGTCAGAGTTTCTTGAGGGCGTCGACGAGGGCGTCGATGTGCTGGTGCGTGTGTGCGGCGGAGATTTGGCAGCGGAGGCGTGCTTCGCCTTCGGGGACGACGGGGTAGCCAAAGCCAATGACATAAACGCCCAGTTCGAGGAGGCGTTTGCTCATCGCGATGGCCTTGGCGGTTTCGCCCACGATGACGGGGCAGATGGCGGTGGGTGATTCGATGACTTCGAAGCCAACGGCGCGGATCTGTTTGCGGGCGTAGGCACAGTTGTCACGGAGTCTGTCAACGCGCGAGGGATCGCGGTCGAGGACCTCGATGGCCTTTGATGCGCTGCATGCGACGGTGACGGGGAGTGCGTTTGAGAAGAGTGTTGGACGCGCGCGTTGGACGATGAGTTCGACAGCGTCTTTGGCGCCTGCGATGTAGCCGCCGGCGGCGCCGCCCAGGGCTTTGCCGAGTGTGCCTGTGAAGAGGTCGATGTCGGCACCTTGCATATTATGGTGTTCGTGTGTGCCGCGACCGGTTTTGCCCATGACGCCCGTGCCGTGGGAGTCGTCGACGCAGAGGATGGCGCCGTATTGGTTGCAGAGGTTGCGCATGGTCGGCAGGTTGGCGATGGAGCCTTCCATGGAAAAGACGCCATCGGTGATGACCCAGATGGCATGGTCATCGTCGATGGTGTTGCGTGCTTCTTTGAGGCGCGTTTCGAAGGTGTCCATGTCGTTGTTTGGATAGACGAACTTGTGGACGCCTTTCTTGATGACGGTGGCGAGGCGAATGGAATCGATGATGCAGGCGTGGTTGAGGGCGTCTGAGATGATGGCGTCGCCAGGTTCTGCGAGTGTGGGGAAGACGGCTTCGGTGGCGTTCCAGCAGGAGACGAAGGTGTATGCGGCTTCGACTCCGAGGAAGCGTGCGATGCGTTGTTCGAGTTCGAGGTGTGGGGCGAAGGTGCCGCAGATGAAGCGGACGGAGGCGGTGCCTGCGCCGTAGTCCTTGAGGGCTTTGATGCCTGCTTCGACGACCTCGGGGTGGTTTGCGAGTCCGAGGTAGTTGTTGGAGCAGAAGCAAAGGACTTGGCGGGGCTTGCCTGCGGCATCGCGGATGAGGACCTCGGCGTCCATGGGGCTTTCGAGGACCTGGAGGTGCTTGAACTCCCCTTTGTCTCGGAGGCCTTTGAGGAGGCTTGCGGCGCGGAGGGCAAATGCGTTGGGTGTTGTCGTAGTCGCCATGCGGCGATTGTACGCGCTGGGGCGGGCAGATCAGCGGGCTCGGCGAGCGGGCGGGAGCAGGCCAAAGAGCACGCAGACGGCGGCGGCGACGACAAGCCAGAGGCGGGACTTTCCGGTTGCGAGGCGTTCGAGCGTGCTGATGCGGTGGGTCTCAGGGGGTGCGAATGTGAGTGGCGGCTCGAGGTCGACAATGGCGGTGGCGCCGGCGTCGGTGCGCGCGGGGTCGTTGAATGTTGCAATGGGGACGCTGGTTGCGGGGACGCGATTGAGCTGCGTTGCGACGAGCCAGCGTGCCATGCGTTCATCGGGGGCTTGGGCGGCGTCGAGGTAGGCGGCGTATTTCTCGAGGCGGTTGCTTTGCCACTGTTCGATGGCGCGAGCTTTGTCGCGTTCGACTTGCGCGGCGCGGAGGTCGCGTTGTGCGGGGATGATGGCGGTTGCGCAGAGGACGGTTGTGCCTGCGAGGAGGAAGAGCCAGCCGGCGTCGAAGCGGAAGAGGGCGGATTGGCGTGCGCGCAGTGCCACGGGGAGTACATCGGTTGGATGGAAGCGAACCCCGGAAGAAGATTCACCACAGAGAACACAGTGGGCACAGAGGAGGAAGCCCCTCTCCCGGTTCGCTTTGCTCGCCACCCTCTCCCCGCACGCGGGGCGAGGGAGCAGGGCGTCCGACGTGGTTTACACGACGGGTGTGATGGGTTCGTGGCCTGCAAGAACTGCGCGGACGTTTGCGGCGACGAGTGCGCTCATGGCGGCGCGGGAGGTGGTGGAGGCGCTGCCAAAGTGGGGCGTCATGATGATGTTGTCGAGGTCGATGAGGTCGGGGTGGACTTTGGGTTCTGCTTCGAAGACGTCGAGTCCTGCGGCGAAGATGGTGCGCTGTTTGAGGGCGGCGGCGAGAGCGGCTTCGTCGATGACTGGGCCGCGAGCGGTGGAGACGAGGACGGCGGTTGGTTTCATGAGGGTGAGGCGACGCGCGTCGATGAGGTGGCGCGTGTCCGGTGTGAGTGGGACGTGGATGGAGACGAAGTCGGCTTGCGCGAGGCCATCGTCGAGTTCGACGCGGCGCGCGTTGAGTGGGGCTTGTTCGAAGCGGATGGATTGGGAGCGCGACCAGTAAAGGATGCGCATGCCAAAGCCGAGCGAGCGGAGCGCGGTGGCGTAGCCGATGCGTCCTGCGCCGACGATCAAGAGGGTGCGACCCGGGACGGGTTGGCCAATGCGGTCGGCGGGTCCGAGGATGCCGTGGTTGGCCCAATCGCCTGAGCGGACGAAGCGATCGGCGTCTGAGAGTTTGCGTGCGGCGGCGAGGAGGAGTGCGAAGGCGAGGTCGGCGGTGCCTTCGGTGACGGCGTCGGGTGTGTTGGAGACGCGGATGCGCGCGGCGCGGCAGGCATCGAGGTCGATGTTGTCGACGCCCACGGCGAAGTTGGCGACGAGTTTGAGCTGCGGGCCGATGGCGCGGAGCATGTCGGCGTTCACCTTTTCGGTGATCCAGGGGACGATGGCGGTTGCGCCGGCGAAGAAGGAAGCGGCGTCTTGCGGGGAGGGGAAGCCGCGTTCGGGGCCAAAGCGGATGTCGGCACCGGGAACGGCGAACTCGGCGGGGAGTGGGCGCGAGGTGGCGACGATGGGTTTGGTCATTGCGCGTAGCGTAGCGGGTGCTGGAGGTGGGCCCAGGTGGTTTCGTCGACAGATTGTTGCGGTGCGATGGTGGAATCGGGGGGCATGTTGGCGCGGCGGCGGTTGATGCAGGCCTGGCGGTTGTCGAGTGGGTTTGCGGGAACGACGGGGGCGTCGGAGCCGAGGTAGATGCAACCGGCAGGGTCGCCTTGCGCGGTGGTGGCGGCGTCGACGAGATCGCGCAGTGCGAAGGCGCGATTGGCGCGGTGGGGGAGGAGGCGCACGATTGGTTCCATATCTGTGAGCAAGTGGCAGGGTTGCATGGAGGCGATGATGGGCTTTGGTTTGCCTTTGCGCGCGAAGCGGGGGATATCTGCTTCGTCGATGAATTGTGCGTGTTCGATGCGCAGTTGGATGTTCGGTTCGTGGCCAAGGTCGTTGGTGAGCGCATCGAAGGCGTCGAGTGCGAGGCGCACGGCGGCGTCGCCAATGGCGTGGGCGGCGACGTCGAGGCGTTCGTGTTCGGCGAAGCGGAGTTCGTCCAGAAGTTCGTCGAGTGTGTAGTTGGCCATACCTCGTGGGTAGTCGGGCAAGGGGTCGGCGAAGGGCGCGAGCATGAAGGCGGTGCGCGAGTTGAGCGTGCCGTCGAGGAAGAGTTTGAGGCCTGCGCATTGCAGAGGCGCGGCGGGGTCTCGATCGGCGAGGAGGGTGCGCACCGCGGGTAGGTGATCGCGTGTGGCGTAGGCGCGGAGGTGGAAGTGGTCGAGTTCACCTGCGGTTTCGAGATCGAGGAGTGCTTGTATGACATCGGCGCGCGCGAACATTTCGTGTGCTTCGATGACGTTGAGCGATTGAAGGTGCGTGATGGCGGCGCGAAGGCGCGTGCGTTGTTCGGTGCGTGACGGTGTTGGCATGGCGGACGCGACGATGCCTGCGGCGGCTTCGAGGAGGATGCCTGTAGGGGCGCCGGCGTGGTCGCGTTCGATGAGGCCATGTGGGCCGCCGATTGAGCTGAGGTTGGTTTGGTGTTGTGCGTTGTCGAGCAAGCCGGCGGCGCGGAGCGCGGCGGTGTTTGCGGCAATGGCGTGGAGGTCGAGTGTCCAGAGTGCGCAGGGGCGGGGGCCGGCTGCGCGGTCGAGTTCCTTTGCGGTGGGGAGGCGGTGCTCGGCGAGGCGTTCGGGTTGCAGGCCTCGCGCGATGAGCCACTGCGAGGTTGGTTGGTCCGTTGCTGCTTGTGCGACGTGTTGGAGGACGTCGTCAATGGAAGTGCATGCGCCGAGGTGGAGGCACTGCAGGGCGTCGCCAAGTTCGAAGAGATGGAGGTGTGCGTCGCGCCACATGCGTGTGATTATCCGAAAAGCAGTGCACCCGCGATAGCGGCGAGGGCGCCAAGCACGAGCATGATGACGATGTTCATGATGAGCACCAGTATGGTCATGGGGAAGGCGGTGAGCCAGGGGAGGGGCGCATCGTCAGAGCGGAGGAGCGAGACGACGGAGACGGTGTAGCCCGTGACGAGAAAGGCGACGAGCACGGTGAAGGCGACGGGCCACCAGCCGGTGATTTTCCAAAGCCAAGTACTGATCGGGACGGCAAATAGGGCGACGGGTGTGGGGAGCCAGAGGACCCATAGCTGGAGGCGAGCGAGGCGTCGTTCGGCGCGGTCGGCGGCGGTGATGAGTTGCTCGCGTGTGAAGGTGCTGCCACATTCGGGACAGTGGGCGCCGGCGCTGTCGGTCGTTGCGCGCAGGTCGTAGCTGCATGTTGGGCAGCGCCACCAGTTCTCATTCGAGCGCACTTGTGCCAAGGGCAAGCTCCTGAACGGACGATACCTATGCTAGGAGGCCCTGGATTCCGGCATGGCAGGCACGCAGATGGATGAGCACGTGGACGCCCCGACGTCATTTCCCTTGAGCCAGATCAAGGTGATCTTGCTGGAGCAAGTGCATGTGCGCGCGGGGGAGATGTTGCGTGGCGCGGGTTATGACGTGCAGGTGATCGATGCGGCGGACCCTCGGGCGCTGCGCGGTGCGATGGGCGAAGCGCACATGATCGGGATCCGTTCGCGGACGCAGTTGGATGCGGATGTGCTTGCGGGCGCGGAGCGGCTTTGGGCGATCGGGTGCTTTTGTATCGGGACGGATCAGGTGGATCTGCGTGCGGCGGCGGCGCGTGGCGTGGCGGTGTTCAATGCGCCGTTTTCGAACACGCGGAGTGTTGCGGAGAAGACGATTGCGGAAGTGATCGCCCTGCATCGGAAGTTGTTTGATCGCTCTGCGGCGTTACACCGGGGTGAGTGGGCCAAGTCCGCGGAAGGTGCGCACGAGGTGCGTGGGCGGACACTTGGGATCGTGGGGTATGGGCGGATCGGTTCGCAGGTGAGTGTGCTTGCGGAAGCGCTGGGCATGCGCGTTGTGTATTTCGATACGACGAATGTGTTGCCTTTGGGCAATGCGCAGCGGGCCGAGTCTTTGGAAGATGTGTTGGCGCAGGCGGATTGTGTGACGTTGCATGTGCCGGACGCACCGGGGACGCGATTGTTGATTGGCGAGGAGCAGCTCGGGCGGATGAAGCGTGGGGCGCTGCTGATCAACAATGCGCGGGGGAGCGTTGTGGATGTGGAGGCGCTTGCGCGAGCGATTAAATCGGGGCATGTTGGCGGGGCGGCGGTGGATGTGTTTCCAGAGGAGCCGACCGGGAAGACGAAGGCGTTTTCGACGCCCTTGGCGGGGTTGGCGAATGTGATTCTGACGCCGCACGTGGGTGGGTCGACGGTTGAGGCGCAGTCGAACATTGCGGTGGAAGTGGCGGAGAAGCTGATTCGGTTTATGAATAACGGGTCGACGGCGTCGGCGGTGAATGTGCCGCAAGCGGATCTGCCGGCGTTGCATCGAGAGCATCGGCGGGTTCTGCACTTTCACAAGAATGTGCCGGGGGTGTTGGGGCAGGTGCACTCGACGATTGCGCAGCACAAGATGAATATTGCGGCGAGCTACTTGCAGTCTGACGCGGCGCATGGGTATGCGATCTTGGATGTGGATGCGGGGAAGGATCGCGTGGCGGGAGATGCCCGGGAGAAAGCGCTGTTGGATGCGTTGCGTGCGGTGCCTGAGACGATTCGCGTGCGGTCGATTTGGTAGGCGTGTCCCCCTCACCCGGCTCCTCACCTGGCCAATAGCCACTCACTCGGGGCTAGCGGGGGAGCGAAGACAGGAAGGGAATCATGGCGCGGGCGGCGGCGCCGCGGTGTGAGCGTGCGTGTTTTTGAGGTGAGGAGAGTTCGGCGCTGGTTTTGCCGCGGCAGGGGTCGTTGGGATCGGTGAGTTCGAGGAGTGGGTCATAGCCAAAGCCGTTTGAGCCGCGGGGGGCGCGGGTGATGCGCCCTTCGAATGTGCCGCGGGTTGTGGCGATGACGGATGCGCCGGCGGGGGCGTTGTGGTCTGGGATAGCGAGGCACATAGCGCAGACGAAGCGCGCGGTGCGTTGGGCGTCGGGGATGTTGTCGAGTTCGGCGAGGAGTTTGGTGTTGTTGGCGGCGTCGCGTGTGGAGCGATCGGCGGCGGCGTTGGCGTAGCGCGCGGAGCGGACGCCTGGGTCGCCATTGAGTGCGTCGACAGCAAGGCCTGAATCGTCGGCGAGGCAGGGGAGGCGCGAGCGTTTGGCGTAGTAGCGTGCTTTGATGGCGGCGTTTTGTTCGAAGGTGTCGGCGTCTTCGACGGGTTCGGGCCAGGATGTTGCGCCGTCGATGTCGGAAAGGGAGAGGAGCGGTACGCCGCTCTGCGCGAGGATTTCGCGGAGTTCGTCGACTTTGTGCGGGTTGGACGTGGCGAGGAGGAGGGCGTGCATCGCGAGCGATGCTACAGGGTGCGCCAGTGTGCGGGGATGGCACCGTGTTCTGCGCGGATGTTGGAGCGGATGCCGCCGCGGCCGCGCCAGTGGGTGATGATTTGGAGCCATGTTGGTTGCATGAGGTTGACGAGGTCGTCGCGGATCTGGTTGGTGACGGCTTCGTAGAAGATGCCTTC